>JAFUXH010000104.1 GCA_017470945.1 Clostridia bacterium
ACGCACCGGCTGGCCGGCAAAGCCGGCCACCCCGGCAGCGACGGATGCTTCGTATCTTGCCCGTAACAGCGACACATAAGCTTGTGCAACATCACCTGCCCCATTCGCAAGCGCAGGGTCCAGGGAGGGCTTCCTCCCCGGCAGGAGCCTGAGGGCAGCGCCCTCAGCGTTCCCCCTCTCCGTTTTTCCTCCGCCTCGTCCCCAGCACGTGCTGTGGCGTATCAGCCGCCTTTTGCGGGGCTGAACCGCCCACCTCCTGCAAATGGGAGGCAAGGATGCTGTGATCCTGCATCCCGGCGATGATGATATGATCGATCAACCGGATACCGACGCCCCGCAGGATGGCTTGGATTTCCATGGTCAATTCCAAATCCTCATTGGAGGGCAGCGGGGACCCGCTGGGATGGTTGTGGGTCAGCACGGCGCCGACGGCGTTGTGGCGCATCAATTCCTGCACGATCAGGCGTGGATTGGCGCTCACCTCCGTCGGCGTGCCGCTGGACAATCGTACCGTGGCGATCAATTGCAGCTTCGCGTCGAAGCACAGCAGATAAAACTGCTCGCAGTTCACGCCCAGAAACAAGGTGCGGCAATAGGCGGCCAGTTCGGCATAGGTGCCCAGCTTTCGCCGGGGCATCATTTTCTCCTGCTCATACATGCGCAGCACCGGCAGCAGCATGGAAATCAACGTGGCGGCGTTGGGGCCGATGCCATCGACCTGTTCCAATTCCGCCTGCGACGCTTCCAGCACCCCATGCAGCGACCCGAAACGGCTGATCAGGGAGTGGGCAATCGGGTTGGTATCGACACGGGGGATGGCGTAGGTCAGCAGCAATTCCAACACCTCGTGGGGCGCGAACCCATTCATTCCCTCCCGCTTGTAGCGCAGGCGCAGCCTTTCCCGATGGCCCGTATGCTCCGACATGCCTATCCCTCCCGAAGTTTACCCTTTATTTTATCATACGATCGGGCCGGAATGCAACCAATTTTTCCCAGAGCGGCAAAGGGAATGTAAAATCCGGAAAGACGCGCGAAAAAAGCAGGATTTTTCCCGATCCATTCCGAAATTTGAAAGGAACACCCTGACCCATGGAGGAAAAGCAATGAAATGCCCCAATTGCGGCCACTGGAACCGAGCATCCTTTCCCCGCTGCTTTCGTTGCGGCGCGGTGCTGCCCCAGGATGAAGCCGCCGCGCAAAATATAGAGCCCCCGGCCGCCGGCCCTGCCGGCACCATCTACATTCAGGTCAACGAGGAAGGCAAGGCCACCCCCGCCATGGACGAGCGGGACCGCTTGGCCCTGGAAATGAAGGACCTGGTGGCCCGCAAGCAGCGCGGGGAAAAAGAGCAGCAGCGCCTGCGGGAAAGCGGCGCCCGGCAGGGCTTCGCCCCCACCGGCCGTGGGGTGCAGACCCTGAACGGCAGCGCCAGCATGCCCCTGGCCCAGCAAATTTCCCGCACCGTTAACGAAACGGTGATCGAGGGCGACGTGCGCCCCGACGCCATCCCGGTCAAATCCCAGCGGGTGATCGAATACGATGAATACGGCGATGGGCCAATCCAGCCCCCTCTCCGCGTCAAGGGCGGCAAGCGCCGGTATCGCCCTTACCGCCGGTTCGGCATGGCCCGGTTTGCGCGCGCCATGGCCTTCCTGATCATCTTCGCCGCCATCGGGTACGGGGCGTACCACTTCGTTCTCCGCCCCTACCTGGCCGCCAGGCAAACGGAGCCCTTGCAGGATCGGGCCATCATCACCCCCTCCATCCTGAACGACCTGCCCTCCCACCTGGTGCGCATCCCCGGGGAGGAGGGGCAAAGCATCCGCATCAAGGAAATGAAGCAGAGCTATCTGGTCGTGGGGGGCTACGCCACCTTTGAAGTGCCTGATTACCGCTGGTACGAAGGGGCCGAAGCCGTGACCCAGGAGACGGTGACCGCCACCCTGACCCCCTACCTGCAAACCGGCGCGGGCGAGGAAAAGCCCCTGGACAAAATCAACTACGAGGTGGAGATCCCCCTCTCTCCCCTGACGCTGGTCAGCCCTTCCAGCATCTACACCGAGGTATCCACCTCCAGCTACAACATCCAGTTCGAGGTGGAAAAAAACAGCACGGTGTATATTTATTACGGCGAAATGATCGAGGCCAACCGGGAGGATCTGTCCAGCCTGGTGAACACCGATAACGGCACCCTGTCGGTCAACGTGACGGTGTCCGCCACCGGCAACAACGATATCACCATCGTAACCCGGGCCCAGTATTACCGGGAAAACTCCATGACCATTACCCTGTACCGCGCGCCGCAGCAAATTACCCTGGAATTGCAGCCCGATATCGCCACCCGCTACACCCCCAACCTGGTGGAGGACCCCAGCGGCGCCAAGGACGCCAAGGGCAACCCCGTCATGATCGAGCCCAATATGTCCGTCAGCGGCACCACGGTCACCTGGGCCACCATCGACGTCGTATCCCCCCACGTGAACCTGAACACCACCCAGGTGGCCGCCCGGGGCACGTTCTCCTTCGAAGCGGTGTTTGACCATTACGGCGACAACGTGATCGAGATCCACGCCTCCGCCCCCGGCTTTGAAACCAGCGTGGTAAAGCACACTGTGTATTACGTGCCCGTGGCATCCATCTACACCCGCAAGGCCTGGGATATGGACACCCAGTATACCGATTACCTGAATAATTCCGAGCGCCGCATCGCCAACACCCAGATCTACCTGGTGGAGGGCACCGTGACCCAGATGCTGTCGGAAAAGCCGGCCATGGCCATCTTTTCCCTGAAAAAGAACCCCGAGCGCACCGTGCTGATCCGCAATTATTCCAACGATACATGGGAGGTCGGCACGGAATACCGCATCTTCGCCGACGCCTACGGCCTGTATGATGGCACGCCCTGGCTGAGCGGGCGGTATACCTACAAGGCGAATTGATACCGTGCGCTGGCTTATCAGCGCTGCTGAAGGGAGGATGGGGCCTTCGCGGCCCCACACCCCGCGGCAGGGGAATGATTCCCCTGCACCCCCACCCCGCGATGGAGTTGGCAAAAGAAACAAACACTGTCCGCGAGCAATTAAGGGTACGCCCAGCAAGCTGCCGGGGGCAAGAAAACGATAGAAACGGTCAGGAGAAAGCTCGCTTTCTCCTGACCGTTTTCTTCGTTTTCCCGGTGCGTTTACGCACCGGCTGGCCGGCAAAGCCGGCCACCCCGGCAGCGGCCGATGTTTCGTGACTTACCCGTTTCAGCGACACACAAGCTTGTGAACCATAACCTGCCCCATTCGCAGGAGCAGGGTCCAGGGAGGGCTCCCTCCCTGGCGGGAGCCTGAGGGCAGCGCCCTCAGCGTTCACCCCTCACTCATAAATCTTCGCCGTTTCCCGATACAGCCGCGTGATGGCCTGCAAAATTTCCGGGTGAGGAAAATCCTTGTGGTACAGGATGTTGGTTTGCCTGACCATGGACAGGTTTTCGATGGGCAGGGCGGTCAGTTTTCCCTTGCGCAGCTCATCCATGCAGGCGCTGCGGGCCAGGATGGACACGCCCATGTTTTTCCGGATCAGATCCTTGATGGTGGCCACGTTATCCACCTCCAGCACCACGTCGAATTCATCGATGGTCAGCCCGATGCTTTCCAGGTGGGAAACGAACAGGTTCTGGGTGCCGGAGCCGGGCAGGCGCTGGATCATCTTTTCCTTCCGGATATCCTCCAGCGTCACCATGCTTTTCTTGGCCAGGGGGCTTTCGTTGCACACCACGCAGACCAGGTAATCGGTATCCAGCAGCAGGGCGTTGATGGAGACGTCGGGTGCCCGGCCCTCCACGATGGCCAAATCCAATTCATACTGGTTTAGCATATCGTACAAGTTTTTGATGGTATCGGTAATGATGGTCAGGCGCACGCCGGGGGTGGAGGTGCTGTATTTGGCCAGCACCTCGGCGATCAGGCTGCTTTCGGCGGTGTGGGTAATGCCCACCCGGATGCTGGTCATTTGCTTTTCGGCGTCGGCCAGGGCCCGCAGCATTTTTTCATGCATACCCTTCATGCGCCGGGCGTACCGGGCCACGATCTCCCCCTCCGGGGTCAGGCGCAGATCCCCCCGGGCGCGGTAGAAAAGCCGTACCTTCAGTTCCTCCTCCAGGGCGTGGATATGGTGGCTGACGGCGGGCTGGGTCAGGGCCAGGGCCTCCGCCGCCTTGGTGAAGCTGTGCTTTTCACAAATCATCAGCATGGTTTCCAATCGGGTATCCAGCATCCGTTCCCCTCCCTTTTTGCTCCGCTGACGGCCTCACTTGAAGCTGACGCCCTTGCCGGTGATTTTCATGGTCGCTTTCTGCGCACAGGAGCAGCCCGGCAAGCAGCCGGCGCGCAACGTGATTTTTCATCGTTTCATCCTCCACAAGCGTTTCACGATCCGCATAAAATTTTTTTATATTATACAATACGCCCCGTTATTTCGCAAGGCCGGAATTTCCCCGCGGGCGTCCTTTCCTGCCCTTTGATCCCCTACGATTGACTTTCTATGGGCCCTCGCCTATAATGTTACGGGATTTCACCGGAAAGGGATCGATGAAATGATACCGTTTCTTGTACTCATGACCATCGAGAATGAGGATGATCGGCTGTTTCTGGAAAGGCTGTATGTGGAATATCATACCCTGATGTACGGCATGGCCCTGCGCGTCACCCGCAACAGTGACCTGGCCCAGGACGCGGTCAGCGACAGCCTGATGGCCCTGATGAAAAAAATTGACCTGCTGCGCACGCTGGAATGTAACAAATTGCGTTCCTACGTCGTCATTACTGTAAAGCACACCGCCATCACTTTGCTGAACCGGGGCAAGCGGGAAATGGCGGCGGACGACGCCACCTTCCAGGATCTGACCGACGGTTACCAGGTGGACGACCGGGTGCTTGCCAAGGCCGGGGTGGAGGGCGTGAAAAACGCCATTCGCCGCCTGCCTGACCGGGAGCGGGATATCATGCTGATGCGCTACTTCCGGGAGATGGACGACCGGGAGATCGCCGACGCGCTGGGGCTGAAGCCCGTATCGGTGCGGGTGCAATTGAGCCGGGCCAGGAAGCACCTGGCCGCATTGCTGGGAAGGGAGGGAAACGAATGAACCAGGATGATTATCTGCGGGAAGCGCTGAGCCAATTGGCGGAAGAGGAAACCGAGGCCTTCGCCCACAGCATGACCAGGGAGGAGCGGCGCGCCGCCGAAACTCTGTTCAAGCGTCACCGCCATCGGGTCCTTTCCCTGATCGCCCGGAACAGTCGGGCCCGTCGCGGCCACGGCACGGCCATCCTGCGCATCGCCGCCATGGTGGTGATCGTGGGCGGCGTTTACCTGGCCACCCGGCAGGCGCCGCCGGACATCACCCCCCTTTCGCAGGGGCTGACGGCCTCTGTGGCCCCCTATGTGAGCGTGGAGCCCCTGCCCACCGACACCCCCGCGCCGACGGACACGCCCTCCCCCACCGTTGCCCCCACCGCATTGGCTTTGCAAACAGAATTCCCCACTGAAATCACTATTTTAAACGCCGATCCATCCGCTACACCCACTTATACGCCACTTCCGACCTCATTGCCCACATCGACGCCCACACCAATACCCACGCCGATACCCACACCGATACCCACACCGATACCCACCCCCATTCCCACCAGCGAACCCCCGGCGCTCCAGCCGCTGGCAGCGCCCATGGGCTGGGCGGGCGAATACTTCCCCACCCTGCTGCCCGCCGGGTATACCCTGATCGGCAACGAAAGCCGGGAGGACGCCCTGGTCATCACCTACGGTAACGGCACGGATACCATCACCTTCACAGAAAGTCCCACCCTGGCCGCCTTCCCCGCGGCGGAGGGGGCCGACATCACCTACGTGCAGTGGAACGATGTGGTGGCCATGCGGACCTCCACCGGCAGCCTGACGCAGATCACCTGGGATCAGGATGAGCATTCCTTCTCCCTGATGACCGGCAGCGACTGGGCGGAGAAAATCGCCGAATCGGTGGAAAAAATTCAAAAAAAGTGAAATGCCATGAAACATTTCCCCCTTCAGGATGGTCATGATGAACGAGGGGCGCGCGAGAGGGAGGCCGGCGGCCCATCGCCCCGGCCTGCGCCCCGAGAAAGGAGAAACCATTAATGAAACGAATGACGATCCTGGCGCTGCTGCTGCTTTTGATGGCCCTGCCCGCCGCGCTGGCGGATGGCGCCGCCTTGGACGGCGTCGACATGCCGTCGGAGATCCAGACTTACTTTTCCACCGCCAATTTCAATCATTACACCATCAGCCCCACCGGCTTTCTGCCGATAGAGCACACCGCCGCCGGAAATTATTTCTTTGCCATTACGCAGTACGACGGTCACAACGTGCTGCACCTGTTCCAGCAAAAGAACGGAAAGTACGAGCACATTCTTCGCACCGACAAGGCCCTGCCCCAGGGGGACGGCTTCTTCCATCTGAACCGCCTGACCGGCTCTATCCCCATGGCAAGCGGTTCCTCCCTTTCGCTGGGCGACGGCATCGGCATCCGCTTCTCCCTGGCCGATTGGGAAGAGCAGCAATTTTCCTTCACGGCCTTCGAAATCGGGAAAAACGGCGTGTGGACCCTGCGGAAGCTGACGTACCACGGGGATGAGGCCGTGATCGGCGAAAGCGGCGTCACCTACTATTTCGAGGGGGAAAAGCTGGGCAGGGCCAACGGCGAAGTGCAAACCGACCTTCGGTACTTCAGCTTCGCTTCCTTCCCCAAGTCCCTGCATGCGGCCCGAGAAAAGCTGTCAAGCCCGCCGGCCCTTCCCGCCTCCAGCCAATTGCAGGCAAAAAACGTTAAATTCACCGGCGGGAAAAAATACGCCGTTTACACCGGCCCCGGGAAGGATTTTTACCGCGCCGCCGACGGCAAGGCCGCCGTATCCACCAACGATTGGATCCAGGTGTTCGGCTACGAGGACGATTGGATCCTGATCCAGTACGATATCACCGCCGATCATCTGCGCTTTGGATGGATCCCCCGCTCCACCCTGCCCAAGGGCGCCGACGTGGGGCCCCTGAACCTGGGCGATCAAACGATCATCCTGCGGCAGGATACCTTCCTGACCGACGATCCGCTGAAAAGCCGCAGCCGGCTGGAAGCCCTGGCGGCGGGCCGGCAGATCACCTGGCTGGCCACCATGGGCGATTGGTACTACGTGCAGGATGAGGAAACCCGCATGCGGGGCTTCGTGCCCGCCTCCGCCGCGGCGGCGTATGAAATCAACGGCAGCGTAGGCGCTTACACCGGCTCCTATGCCGACAGCGTATACGCCGCTTCCGCCCGGGCCGAGATCGGCAGCCGCCGGGAGGCCCGGGTGACCATCGAGGGCTCCGCTCCGGGCGGCTGGCTCAACGCCCGGGACGCGATCGTCGATTATCAAATCTACGGCAACAACACCCTTTTGGCCCAAACCGATCCCCTGTTTACCCGCACGGCAGCGCCCGATGGGCTTTGCCGTTTTTCCCTTTCCTGCTCCGTTTCGATCCCCCGGGGGGTCAACGTGCTGGGCCTGTGCCCGGTCTACCCCGACGGCGTAAGAACCGCCGAGGCCGTGCTCATCTTCCTGGACCCCTGATCCCGACGCGCCGATCGCATGCGGCGCGTTTTTTCTGTCATTTGGAGCAAAAAAATGTATTTTTCAGTTCGATCCCCTTGCTTTCCGCGAAACAGGTTGCTATACTGTCCCCGATCAAAGGAGGGAGGAGAAAACCCATGATCGATTTACAGAACGTCAGTAAAACCTATCATAAAAACCAGGTGAAGGCCCTGGACGGCCTGACGCTGCACGTGGGCAGCGGCGAATTGTTCGGCTTCATCGGCCCCAACGGCGCGGGCAAAACCACCGCCATCAAGCTGATGACCGGCATCCTGAAGCCCGACGGCGGCGAAATCACCATGGCGGGCCATCGGATGGATCAGGACAGGCTGTCCGCCCAGCGGCTGATCGGCTTCGTGCCGGACGGCAACGACCTGTACGACCGCCTGACCGGTATGGAATACCTGAATTTCATGGCGGATATCTACCAGGTCAGCCCCCAGCAAAGGAAAGCCCACATTGAAAAATACCTGTCGCTCTTTACCCTGGAGGACGCGGTCAACAGCCAGATCCGCTCCTATTCCAAGGGCATGAAGCAAAAGCTGATGGTGATCGGCGCGCTGATCCACAATCCCCCGGTGTGGATCCTGGATGAGCCCCTCAGCGGCCTGGACCCCCGGGCAGCCCACCTGCTGAAGGAGGAAATGAAAAATCACTGCGCCGCGGGCAACACGGTGTTTTTCTCCACCCACGTGCTGGAGGTGGCGGAAAAGCTGTGCACCCGCATCGGCGTCATATCCCACGGTCAATTGCGGGCCCTGGGCACGCTGGATGAACTGCGTTCCGGCGAAGTGGGGGCGTCGCTGGAGGATCTGTTCCTGGAACTGACGGACGACGGAGGCGAAACCGCATGACGACGCAATTCTTCGCCCTGCTGCGGCTGCAATTGCTTTCCCGCTTTGCCGATTGGAAGCCCCGGAACATGAAGGCGCGCCTGGGCGAAAAGAAGGGCAAGGCCATCGGCCGCGCGGCGCTGTTCGCGGTGCTGGTCATTTACCTGGCGGGCATCCTGATTTTCGTGGAAAACGCCCTGCTGAACGTGCTGATCCAATTGGATATGCCCGATCTGCTGCTCAGCGTCGCCACCATATGCGGTATGCTGAGCACCCTGGTGCTGGCCTTCTTTTTCATCCTGAGCACCCTGTATTTTGACCGCGACGCAGCATTCATCGCCTCTCTGCCCGTCAAGCCCCGCACGGTGCTGAGCGCCAAGCTGGTTCAGATCTGGCTGAGCGAAACCGGGGTGGCGGCGCTGTTCATCCTGCCCGCCTGCATCCTGTACGGCATCCGCCTGAGGCCCGACGCCCTGTTTTACCTGCGTGCCATTTTGGTTTGGGCGGCCATCGCGGTGCTGCCCATGGTGATCGTGGCGTTCCTGTCCACCCTGCTGATCCGCCTGTCCTCTTTGTGGAAGCGGCGGGAAATGGTGGCCACGGTGGGCGGCATCGCGCTGCTGATCGCATACATGATCCTGTGCATGAACCTGGGCAGCGTGGCCGGGGACGACGCGGAAGCCTACCTGATGCAGTTTTTGACCAGCAATCTGTCCCGCATCGAATCGATCACCCGCCTGTTCCCCCCAGCCGCCTGGGCCGCCAGGGGACTGCTGGGCGATTGGGGACAGCTGGCCCTGTTCCTCCTGGTGTGCGCAGGCGCCACGGCCCTGACAATCGGCGTGATCGGCTGCTGGTATCACGATCTGTCGCTGCTGCAGAATGATCAAGCCGCCTCCACCAGCCGCAGGCGGGGTAAAACGGCGGCCGCCTATCACGGCGCTTCCGCCTTCCGCGCCTGCTGCCAGCGGGAGATCCGGCAAATCTTCCGGGTGCCCGCCTATGCCACCAACATCCTGCCCATTTCCTTCATGCCGGTGCTGATGGTGGGCGTGATGGCCATGACCCTGAGCCGCTCCATGGAGGAAGGAGAAACCATCGGCCTGATTTTAGAGGGTGTGGGCGGCGGCACGGTGCTGGCCGTGATGGCGGCGCTGATGGCCTTCATGGCCGGCATGAATCCGGCCCTCTCCTCCGCCGTGACCAGGGAAGGCAAGGGCCACGAGCTGCTGACCGTCCTGCCCGTTCCCAGCCGCACCATCGCGCTGGCCAAGCTGACGGTGGGCATGGCCCTCTCCCTGATCGGCTGCCTGCCCGCCGCCGTCATCCTGGCGGTATTGGTGCCGGGCCACGGGGTCCACGCCCTGCTGGCCTTCATCGCCACCGGGCTGTACAGCTTCATTTCCGGCTGCCTGGCGCTGATCAACGATATCCGTCACCCCAAATTCGATTGGCTCACCGAAACGGAGGCCATCAAGCAAAAAAGCGGCACGCTGATTGGCATGCTGATCAGCTGGGCCCTTCTGGCAGCCCTGGGAGTGGGCAGCTTCCTGCTGCTGAGCCACGGCGCTTCTACAACGGTTTACGCCGCCGCGCTGATCGGCGTGCTGGCCCTTGTGGCCGTGCCGGTCTATCGCCTGCTGATGAATACGGCGGATCAGAAGTACTGGCAGGGCTGAACGGAAAAGAATTTCAAACCTTCTTTCAGGGGATGTGCCCTTCGGCTGTCCCCCTTTTTTGCAGGGTTAACAAATTGTTTACCGTCCTTTGCATGCGTTGTATGCAATTGTCATTGAAAAATTCTGAAAAAACGTATATAATAGCATGCGTACATTCGAAAAACGGGAGGCGCTGGCATGGAGCACGATGTGCGGCTGGGAGATATCATTCAGACCCGGAAGCCCCACCCCTGCGGCGGGGACGTATGGACGGTCATCCGCACCGGGGCCGATATCAAAATCAAATGCCAGCAGTGCGGCCGGATCGTGATGCTGGATCGGCAGGTGTATTTCAAGCGCCGGAAAAAGCTGATCCAGGCCGGGCCGGAACCCGTGATCGCGCGCAGAGAGGAGTAAAGCAAAGCATGGAAGCAGGAAAGAAGATCGCCCCTGCCCAGCAGGAGAGCGAAAAGAAAAAGAAGAAAAAGGGAAAAGAAGAAAAAGAGAAAAAAACGCTGAAAGAGGAAATTATGAGCTGGGTGTGGACGATTCTGGCCGCCGTGGTGATCGCCCTGCTGATCCGGGCGTTCGTGGCCGAGCCCATCCGGGTGGACGGCACCAGCATGACCAACACGCTGCTGGACGGCGAAATCGTGCTGGTATCCAAGCTGGATTACCGCTTTGGCGATATGCAGCGAAACGACGTGGTGATTTGCCGCTATCCCGGGCGGATGAACAGCTCCATCAACATCGGCGCTTCCGTGTCGCTGGATAATTACACCCTGTTCGTCAAGCGCCTGGTGGCCCTGCCGGGGGACACCGTGGAAATCAAAGCGGGACATTTGTATGTAAACGACGAATTGGTGCCCGATCCGGAGCACATGGGCAGCGTGCCCCGGGATTTTGAAAAGATCACCCTGGAGGAGGACCAGTACTTCGTTATGGGCGATAACCGGCGCACCTCCCACGACAGCCGGGCCGACGACGTGGGGCCCATTTCCGCCTCCGCCATCATGGGCAAGGTGAAGTGCGTGATCCTGCCCCTGAACGCCATCCGCGGGGTGGAATGACATGAGCATCCAGCGCAGCCCCGCCCCGTCAACGGAGGAAAAGCAAAAGAAGTCTCTGCTGCGGGAGGCATCCTCCCTGCTGCTTATGCTTTTGTGCGCCGCCGCGCTGGTGTTTCTGCTCCAGGCGTACGTCGTGCAGTTCATCCGGGTGGATGGCACCAGCATGACCAACACGCTGCAAAACGGGGAAATCATGCTGATTTCAAAGCTGGATCATTCCTATCAGCGGAACGATATCGTGGTGTGCCATTATCCCAACCGGTTGGACGGCGACATCAACCTGGGCGCTTCCCTGGCCCTGAGCCGCCACACCATTTTCGTCAAGCGGCTGGTGGCCCTGCCCGGGGACACCGTGGCCATCACGGACGGCAAGCTGTATGTGAACGGCGCTATCGTGCCCGACCCCGAATATATGGGCAGCGCGCCTCGGGATTATCCCCTGCGCACGCTGGGGGAGGATGAATACTTCGTCATCGGCGACAACCGCTTCTCCTCCCACGACAGCCGGGCCGGCGACGTGGGGCCCATCGGGCTGTCCATGCTGCGGGGCAAGGTGAAATACGTGATCTGGCCGCTGACTGGCATTCGAAGGGTGGAGTGAAGCGCATGCGGGAGCCTGTGCAGTTTGACGCCGTGATCGTCAAAAACCCCGATATGGACGCGGCGTACGTCGAAATCCCCTTCGACGTGAAGGCGGCGTATGGCAAGGGCCGGGTGGCCGTGCACGCGGCATTTGACGGGGAGCCCTACGACGGCCAGCTGGTGCGCATGGGCACACCCTGCCACATCCTGGGCATCCGCAAGGATATCCGGCAAAAAATCGGCAAGCAGGCCGGGGATACGGTGCGCGTGACGCTGTGGGAAAAAGAATAAAGCAAATACGATAAACCGGCTGGGAAAGCATTCTCCCAGCCGGTTTTTATATGCATGTATAGGATCAAACCAGTTCCATTTCCACGTTCAGCTTCCGCAGCCGGGTCAGGATTTCCTCGTCCAGCCCCCGGTCGGTCAGGATCAAACCGCCCTCGTTCAGATCACAAATGCGGGCCAGGGCCACCCGGCCGAATTTGCTGTGGTCCACCACGATGACGCTGCGATGGGCGGAGGCGATCATCAATCGCTTGATGCCCACCTCGGCAAAATTGGCGTTGGTGATGCCGGCGGCGAAATCCACCCCATCGGCCCCTACGAAGGCGATATCCACGTGGGTGTCCCGAATGAAATTCTCCGTCAGGGTGCCCACCAGTTCCTGCCGCCCCTGCCGGCGCGTGCCGCCGGTGACGATGAGGGTAGAGGAAGGATGAATGGGCGTTTGATAGGCGATGTACAGGTCGTTGGTGATCAAGGTCAGATTCTCATGATGGGCAAGCGCTTGAGCGATGAAAAAGGCGGTGGTGCCCGAATCGATCATCACCGTATCGCCGTCATGCACCAGCTGGGCGGCATAGGCGGCGATGCGCTGCTTTTCATCGGTCATCAGGTCGATCTTCTCGGCGTACATATGTTCATACGAGGTGCTTCGATCCCGCTTGATCGCCCCGCCGTGGGTTCGGCGCAGAGCGCCTTGCTGATCCAATTCGTCCAGATCCCGGCGCACGGTAGCTTCCGATACATGGAACTCCTGGGCCAGCTCATGAATCTGAGCGCTGGTGTGAAGCTCGATGTATTCCATCATTTTTTTCTGCCGCTCGGCAGGGATGTAGGCATTCCGTTCCATGGTCACCATCCTTCATTATGATATCTGTTCAATGATCCGGGTGAGCAGTGCGGCGAAATCACCCCGTACGCGGCGGCCCATTTCCATCACTTCCTCATGGTTGATGGGCTGGTCCAGCACGCCGGCGGCCATATTGGTAATACAGCTCAGCCCCAGCACCCGCATGCCGCAGTGACGGGCCACGATGGTTTCCGGCACGGTGGACATGCCCACCGCGTCGGCCCCCAGGACGCGGGCCATGCGGATCTCCGCGGGCGTTTCATAGGTGGGGCCGTTCATCCAGCAATACACGCCCTGCCGAAGCCTTATGCCCAATTGCTTGGCGCTTTCCAGGGCCAAAGAGCGCAGGCCCCGGTCATAGGCGCAGGTCATATCGGGGAACCGGGGGCCGAAGGCGTCCAGGTTGGGCCCGGTCAGGGGGTTCTTGCCGGACAGGTTGATAAAATCGGTCAGCAGCATCAGACAGCCGGCGGAAAAGCCGGTATTCACCCCGCCGGCAGCGTTGGTCAGGATCACCTGCTTCACCCCCAGCCGGGCCATCACCCGGATGGGCAGCGTCACATCCTCCAGGGGATGCCCCTCGTAGCTGTGGAAGCGGCCGCTCATCAGCAGCACCTTTTTGCCCGCCAGGTCGCCCAGGATCCACTTTCCCGCGTGGCCGGCCACGGTGGCCCGGGGGAAGCCGGGGATATCAGCGTAGGAAAGCTCCCGGGCGTTTTTCAGTTCCTTTCCGAAATCACCCAGGCCGCTGCCCAGGATCACGGCGGTATCGGCCCGGCCCAGGCCGTTTTCCACCGCATCGGCCGCCCGCTGCACCCGCTGCATGTACGTCTCGCCCGGCGCTTCGATTTCCCGCAGGAAGGAACGGGCGCCGAACCGCTCCGCCAGCCCGAAATAATCGCTGATGGTGGCGGCCATATCGGCGTAGGTGGCCCGGGTGCCGAGGGGGTGGTGCCCCGTCATGCCCTTTTTCCACACCAGGATGGGCACGTATTCCCGGGTGTGGTCGGTGCCCTTGTAGCTGGGATCGCACCCATGATCGGCGGTGATGATCAGCAGGTCGTCCTCCGTCATGCGGTCGGTAAATTCCGGCAGCCGGGCGTCAAAGTATTCCAGGGCCTTGCCGTAGCCCTCGATATCCCGCCGATGGCCGTACACCGAATCGGTGTCCACCAGATTGATGAACAGCAGGCCGTTGAAGGGCTGATCCAGATACGCAATGGCGGCGTCGATGCAGGCGGGATTGCCGGCGGCATGGTTGCTTTGGGTCAGCCCCTTGTGGGCGAAAATATCCTCGATCTTGCCCACGCCCAGCACGTCGAAGCCCTGCCGCTTCATCACATCCAGCACTGTATCACCGATGGGCTCCAGGGAAAAATCCCGCCGTCCGCCGGTGCGCTGGAAGCGGCCCTTGCCTTCGCCGATGAAGGGGCGGGCGATCACCCGACCCACGGCGTGGGGGCCCACCAGCTGCTTCCTTGCGATCTCGCACATTTCGTATAGCTTCTCCCGGGGATAAATCTCCTCATGACAGGCGATTTGGAACACGCTGTCGCCGGAGGTATACACGATGGGATAGCCCGTGCGCATATGCTCCTCCCCCAGCTCATCCAGGATTTCCGTGCCGGAGGCGGGCTTGTTGCCCAGGGTTTTGGTGCCGATGGCGGCCTCAAATGCGTCCATCACATCCTGGGGGAAGCCGTTGGGATACAAGGGAAAGGGCCGATCCAGCTTCAGGCCCGCCATTTCCCAGTGCCCGGTGGTGGTATCCTTGCCCTTCGACACCTCGATGGCCCGGCCATAGGCCCCGGCGCCTTCCCCACATTCCGGCAGGTTCAGCCCGGGCAGGAAGCCCAGGCCCATCTTCAGCATGTTGGGCACCTTCAAATCCATGTGCTGGGCGATATGGCCGATGGTATTGGCCCCCTCGTCGCCATATTGGGCGGCGTCGGGTAAATACCCGGCCCCCACGCTGTCCAGCACGATCCAGATCACGCGTTTCATATCCATTCACTCCTTTCAGGGAACCAGCGGCTCTGCGTTATCCGCCGGCTCCGTTTCCGGCGGCTTGGGCAGATCCTCCAAGGAAGATAAGCCAAAATGGGATAAAAACGTATCGGTGGTGCCGTACAGGATGGGCCGGCCCAGGGCCTCCTTGCGGCCCACTTCCTCGATCAGCCCCTTGTGCACCAGGCTTTGCACCGAATAATCGCATTTCACGCCGCGCACGGCCTCGATTTCCAATTTGGTCACCGGCTGGCGATAGGCCACCACCGCCAGCGTTTCCATGGCCGACTGGCTCAGGGACTGCTTCTGGATGGGCTGCAGCAGCCTTTCCACGTAGGGGGCGAATTCCGCCCGGGTGGATAATTGAATGTGGGTGCCGAAGCGCTTCAGACAGATGCCCCGGCGGTGATAAGAATAATCGCTGTCCAGCGCGTCGATGGCCAGGCGTGTTTCATCCTCGGTCACCTCCAGCGCCCGCTGCAGCTCCCGCACGTCCACCGGCTCCCCCGCCACAAACAGGATGGCCTCGATCACGTGAGCCAGCTCAGGTGTATCCATCGATATCCATGTCCCCTTCCATCAGGCCGTTGCCCGCCCGGGGCTCCAGCACCATATCGCCGAATATCCCTTCCTGGGTCACCGCCGCCCGGCCCAGCCGCAGCAATTCCAGCAGCGCCAGGAACAGGGTGACCACCTCATCCCGGGAAGGGGTGGGCGAAAACAATTCCTCAAACCGCACCGGGCCCTTTTTCAGCCTTTTCAAAATGTGAGCGCTGCACCGGGGCACGGTGTATTCATCCCGGATGATGCGCCGGGCCACGTGCACCGGCTCCTCCTCTTCTTCCTCCCGGATGCGGGCCATCACCCGGGCGAAGGCTGCCAGCAGCCCGTCCATCGTCAGCCCCGTCAATTCCAGCGTGGGGGGCGGCAGGGGGTATTCCTCCGGCAGCTTCTGATACATCTGCGCCGCCGCCTTTTCAAAGCCCTGCATATCCTGGGCGATCTGCTTGAAGCGCTGATATTCCTCCAGCTGGCGGATCAGGGCGGCCTCCGGGTCCTCCTCGTCCTCCTCCTTGGGCTTGGGCAGCAGGGAACGGCTTTTGATCTCCAGCAGCGTGGCCGCCATGGCGATGAAGGCGCTGGCGTCGTCCATATCCAAATCGGGGGCGTTCTGCACCGATTGGATGTACTGATCCGTCACTTCGGATACGAAAATATCCTGGATGTTGATCTTGGCCTTGCCGATCAGGAACAAAAGCATGTCCAGCGGGCCGTCAAATTGGCTCAAATGCAATGTCAGCGCCATACGTTACCCCAATCCGCACACCGTCAGGAGGGCGCTGACCACGCCGCCCTGCACGAAGTACATCACGCTGCCGATGATGTTGGAAATGATATCGGTAAAGAACATGACCGCCATCAGCGCCAGGGACAGATACCGCACCACCTGGGCGGACAGATGCAATTTCCCCCGCAGGAAAATATCGTTGACCACGTGGTAGCCATCCAGCGGCGGGATGGGCAGCAGGTTAAAGATCGCCAGGCTCAGGTTGATCCGGGAAAAGCCCATCAGGAACCTTTGCACGTAGACCAGCCAGGGAACGCTCAGGTACTGGTTGAAGGTCATGGTATCCAGCGCGTAGCCGGAATCGGCCCCGGTTGACATGGTGAACAATATATTTTCCCCGGAGGACACGGAATAGAAATTGAAGCCGTCGAACCGCAGAAAATCCTGCCGGTTGATCAGGGGGTACCCTAAATCCCACAGGGAGGATTTCCACATCACCTCGTTCACGCCCACGATCAGCACCATGCTCAGGCAAAAGAGGATCAGGTTCATCACCACCCCGGCGACGGACACCAGCAGATCATCCCGCCGGTAATTCCGAAAATTCCGGGGATTCACCGGCACCGGCCGGGCCCAGCCAAAGCCGAACAGCACCATGAACAGGGTGCCGATGGGGTCCAGATGGTGCAGCGGGTTAAAGGATAAGCGCCCCATCATCTGCGCCGTGGGATCGCCGCATTTCAGGGCCACGTAGCCGTGGGCCATTTCGTGCAGCGTCAGTGAAATCAAAATCGCCGGGATGGCATACAGCAAAGAAATCAGCGTTCCCAGCGGATCGGATTGCAAACCGGATAGAATACCCAAGCCAAAAATCCCCCTTTTTATAGGTAGCCAATTTAATTATACCTTATTTCACGAAAAAACACAAGGGCGCAAAAAAAGCGCGCCGCGTGAAACGGCAAAGACGCGGCGGAGGACAACATTTTTGTAAAAATAGGCCTCGGTTCCCTTGCTATCCCCGCCCCATGCGTGATATAATAGAAGATGGTGTAATGTGCCGTCAGTGCCACCTTACGCCCACGGATATTGGTTAAGGAGAAAACGCATGCTGGAATTTCTGAAAAAAGCATTGGGCATGGGCAACGACGCCCAATTGAAGCCCCTGATGAAAATCGCCGATCAGATCGACGCGCTGGAGCCCCAGATGGAAAAGCTGACCGACCAGCAGCTATCCGGAAAAACCGAAGAATTCAAAAGCCGTTACAAAAACGGCGAATCGCTGGATAAAATGCTGCCCGAGGCTTTCGCCGTCGTGCGGGAGGCCAGCAAGCGCACCCTGGGCATGCGCCCCTTCCGGGTGCAGATGATCGGCGGCATCGTGCTGCATCAGGGCCGCATCGCCGAAATGAAAACCGGCGAGGGCAAAACGCTGACCGCCACCCTGCCCGCCTACCTGAACGCCATCGCCGGGGAGGGCGTGCACATCGTGACGGTGAATGATTACCTGGCCTCCTTCCAGGGCGAGGAAATGGGAAAATTGTACCGCTTCCTGGGCCTGTCGGTGGGCATCATCGTGCACGACCTGGACAACGAGGACCGCAAGGCCGCCTATGCCGCCGATATCACCTACGGCACCAACAACGAAATGGGCTTCGACTACCTGCGGGACAACATGGTGCTCTATGAAAAGGACATGGTGCAGCGGGGCCACGCCTTTGCCATCGTGGACGAGGTGGACTCCATCCTCATCGACGAGGCCCGCACCCCCCTGATCATTTCCGGCCAGGGCGAAAAATCCACCGATATGTACGAACGGGCGGACCGCTTCGTGTGCCGCCTGCGCAAGGACGAGGATTATACCATCGAGGAAAAGGACAAGGCCGTCACCTTCACCGAGGAGGGCACCCGGAAGGCGGAGGCCGCCTTCGGCATCGACAATCTGTCCGACCCGGAAAATAACGACCTGAACCACTACCTGATCCAGGCCCTGAAGGCCAACGCCCTGATGAAGAAGGACGTCGATTACGTGGTGCAGAATGGCGAAGTGGTGATTGTGGATGAATTCACCGGCCGCCTGATGGTGGGCCGCCGCTATTCCGACGGCCTGCACCAGGCCATCGAAGCCAAGGAGCACGTGAAGGTGGAGCGGGAAAGCAAAACGCTGGCCACCATCACCTTCCAGAATTACTTCCGCATGTACAAAAAGCTCAGCGGCATGACCGGTACGGCCAAGACCGAAGAGGGCGAATTCCAAGGCATCTACAGCCTGGACGTGGTGCAGGTGCCCACCAACATGCCCATGATCCGGCAGGACCTCAACGACGTGATCTACCGCACCAAGAAGGGCAAATACGAAGCGGTGGTGGAGGAAATCATCAAGCGCCACGCCACCGGCCAGCCCATCCTGGTGGGCACCGTGTCGGTGGAGGTCAGCGAGCATCTGAGCCACATGCTGGAAATGCGGGGCATCCAGCACGAAGTGCTGAACGCCAAGCACCACGCCCGCGAGGCTTCCATCGTGGCCCAGGCCGGCCACTTCGGCGCCGTGACCATCGCCACCAACATGGCCGGCCGCGGCACCGACATCCTGCTGGGCGGCAACCCGGATTTCCTGGCCCGCCGCACCATGCGCCAGGAGGAAATCGACGAGGAGATCATCGAGGCCGCCACGGGCTTTAACGAAAATGTGTCCGAGGAAGTGCTGGAAGCCCGCAGGCATTACCAGGAATTGAAGGCCGAATACAAAAAGACCACCGACGTGGAGCACGACAAGGTGGTAGCCGTGGGCGGGCTGCACATCATCGGCACCGAGCGCCACGAATCCCGCCGCATCGATAACCAGCTGCGGGGCCGTGCCGGCCGCCAGGGCGACCCGGGTTCCTCCCAGTTCTTCATCGCCCTGGAGGACGACCTGATGCGCATCTTCGGCGGCGAGCGCATCCAGCCCATGATCGAGCGCCTGGGCATGGATGAAAATACTCCCCTGGAAGCCGGCATGCTGACCAAGCAGATCGAAAACGCCCAGAAGCGGGTGGAAAGCCGCAACTACGAAGTGCGTAAGCACGTGCTGCAGTACGACGACGTGATGAACCAGCAGCGCGGCGTGATCTACGGCCAGCGCCTGCAGGTGCTGCGGGGCGAAAACATGCGCGGCGTCATCGATGAAATGACCAACGCCCTCATCGACGAAGCCTGCGGCCGCTTCCTGGCCGGGGAAAACGCCAAGGAATGGGATCTGAACGGCCTGGCCGATTATCTGGAGCGGCTGTGCGTGCCCGCCGGCACCATCGAGGCCAACAAGGATTCCTTCCTGTCCTTCAGCAAAGCCGACGCCGCGGCGTTCCTGAAAAAAGCCGCCGCCCGGCTGTATGAGGAGCGGGAAGCCCACTTCGCCGAAATGGGCATCGATATGCGGGAGCTGGAAAGGGCCATCCTGCTGCGGGCCGTCGATATGCGCTGGATGGATCATATCGACGCCATGGATCAGCTGCGGGACGGCATCGGCCTGCGGGCCTACGGCCAGCGGGACCCGGTGAACGAATACAAGCTGGAAAGCTACGATATGTTTGAGGAAATGGTGCACCTGATCCGGGAGGACACCGTGCGCCGCCTCTATCAGGTGAAGATCGAACGCACGCCCCAGCGCCAGGCCGCCGCGAAGGCCACCGCCACCAACCAGCAGGAATCCGGCGGCGCCCAGCGGGAAGCCCCCCGCTCCCCCGTGAAGGTGGGCAAGAAGATCGGCCGCAACGACCTCTGCCCCTGCGGCAGCGGCAAGAAATACAAGAACTGCCACGGCCGGAACGCCGGGGCCGAGTAAACCGCGCCGCGCGAGCGACGCAAACCCTTTTCTGAAACGCCAAAGGAGAAATCAGCCATGATTTTGGAACTGGATCAATTTACCCCGCGGCTGGACGGCCTTCGCGCCCAGCTGACGGAAATCGCCGGGGGCCTGCACATTGACGATATGGAGCGGGAACTGGCGGAGCTGCACGAGGAAATGAACGCCGACGGCTTCTGGGATAACCTGGAGCGCTCCACCCACGTAAACCGCCGCATCGCCAATCTGGAAGGCCGCATCAAGCATTATAATTCCCTCCTTTCCGGCTGCGACGACGTGGAAACCATGATCGACCTGGCCAATGAGGAAAACGACGAAAGCATGGTGGAGGAAATCTCCGCCGAATTGGAGCGCCTGGAAAAGGAAACCGAGGCTCTGGCCCTGGAAACCCTCATGCGGGGCAAGTATGACGACCGAGACGCCGTTCTTTCCCTTCACGCGGGGGCCGGCGGCACCGAGGCTCAGGACTGGACCAGCATGCTTTACCGCATGTACACCCGGTACTGCGAGCGCATGGGCTTCACCGTCAAGCTGCTGGACCTGCTGGACGGCGACGAAGCGGGCGTCAAATCCGTCACCTTCGAGGTCAGCGGCGATCACGCCTACGGCTATCTCCGGGGCGAAAAGGGCGTGCACCGGCTGGTGCGCATCTCCCCCTTCGACGCCAACGCCCGGCGGCACACCTCCTTCGCCTCCCTGGATGTGGCCCCCATGTTGGAGGATGACGACAGCGAGATCGAAATCGACATGAAGTACGTGCGGGTGGATACCTACCATTCCTCCGGCGCCGGCGGCCAGAACGTGAACAAAACCTCCTCCGCCGTCCGCATGACCTACATCAAGGACGACGTGACCATCGTGGTTTCCTGCCAGACCGAGCGGGACCAGGTGCAGAACCGCGCCACCTGTATCAAGATGCTCAAAGCCCGCCTGCTGGAGCTGCGCGAGCGGGAAAAGGAACAGGAAATGGCGGATATCAAGGGCGAAATGAAAAAGATCGAATGGGGCAGCCAGATCCGCTCCTACGTGTTCCAGCCCTACACCATGGTGAAGGATCACCGCACCGGCTACGAATCCGGCAACATCGACGACGTGATGAACGGCAACCTGGAGGGCTTCACCACGGCGTACCTGAAAATGCAGTAAATTTCCAGCGCAAAGGCCGTTCCATCTTTTCGGCTCGCACAAACATCCCCGCCGGGGCATGCCGGTTTCCGCCGCCCCGGCAACGCGCTGATCAACGCGCCATCCATCATGAAACGATTGCTCAATCGCCTGTTTTTCTTTCTCCTGGGGCTGGCCGGCCTGCTGTCGCTGATTGCCTCCATCGCCGCCGCCCAGGTGACCAACCCCGCCCTGATGAAGGAGGGCTTTTTGCAGTTTTCCCAAACCGCCCATTTGCAGGTACCCGCCAGCCGGTACGGGGAGTACGCCCAGGCCATCACCCGGTATTTGGATGGGAAAACCGATGCGATCCAGGTGCCCGATCCCCAGGAGGATCAGGCCCTGATCCCCGCCTTTTCCGAAAAAGAAAACGCCCATATGCGGGATGTGCGCCGCATCGTCAGCGCCCTGCAATGGACCCGCTGGATCGGGGGTGGCGGGGTGATCCTGATTTTGCTTCTGCTGTATCTATTGCGGCGGGGGCGGCGGGATCAGCTGCTGCGGTGCGCCACCCGGGGCTTCGCCGCCGCTTCCATCGCTATGCTGATCGCCGCGCTGGCCCTGGCCCTGTGGGGCGCAGCCAATTTCCGGGGCCTGTTTTGGACCTTCCACCAGGTGGTTTTCACCAATGATCTGTGGCTGCTGGATCCCCAAACCGACCTGCTGATGGCCCTGATGCCCCTGCCGTTCTTCACCTGGTACGCCGGGGAAATCGCCAAAGGGCTTTTGCCCATCGCCGGGGTGATGGCGCTGGTCATCATCGCCTATTTCAAAACGAAGGATCAACCATCATGAGTTACGCTGAGGAAAGCCGCCGCCAGGCGGAAGCCATTCGAAAAAAAGAGCACGTGCGCATCCTGGCCATCGAATCCAGCTGTGATGAAACGGCGGCGGCGGTGATCGAGGATGGGCGGCGGATCCTTTCCAACGCCGTGTTCACACAAATCGACCTGCACGCCCTCTACGGCGGCGTGGTGCCGGAAATCGCCAGCCGCGCCCACGTGGAAAAGGTGGACCGGATGGTGGATCAGGCCCTGCGGGAGGCCGGCATGGCCCTGCAGGATGTGGATGCCATCGCCGTCACCTGCGGCCCCGGGCTGGTGGGGGCGCTGCTGATCGGGGTCAGCTGCGCCAAGGCCCTGGCCTTTGCCGCCCACAAGCCCCTGATCCCCGTGAATCACATTGAGGGCCACATCTGCGCCAATTTCCTGACGGATCTATCCCTCGCGCCGCCCTTCGCCTGCCTGGTGGTTTCCGGCGGCCACAGCCACCTGTTTTCCGTGGAAGACTACGGGGTGTACCGCATCATCGGCCAGACCCAGGATGACGCCGCCGGCGAAGCCTTCGATAAGGCCGCCCGGGTGCTGAACATTCCCTATCCCGGCGGCCCGCTGCTGGACAAACTGGCGGAAGAGGGCGATCCCCGCGCCTTGAAGCTGCCCAGGCCCAAAACCGAGGGGCGGTACGATTATTCCTTCTCCGGCCTGAAAACGGCCTTCATCAACGCCGTGCACAACGCCCGGCAAAAGGGCGAAGCCCTTCATGACGCCGATCTGGCCGCCTCCTTCCGGCAGGCGGTGGTGGCCTTCCTGGTGGATAAGGCCATGCTGGCGGCGGACGATCTGAACCTGAAAAAAATGGCCCTGGCCGGCGGCGTATCGGCCAATCGGCTGCTGCGGCGGGAAATGCAGCGGGCCTGCGACAAGCGGGGCATCCAATTATACATGCCCCAATTGTCCCTGTGCGGGGATAACGCCGCCATGATCGGCTCCGCCGCCTATTACCGCCTGCTTCGCGGAGAGATCGCCGATTTAACGCTCAACGCCCGGCCGGCGCTGCGTTTGTCCCTATAAAGGCGCATCGGTTTTTCGAGGGGGCTCAGCGAAAACCGATCATCCTCAAGCAAAGGAGATTTTTATCATGTCTCAACCCCGTATGAAGCTGGGCCATCTGATGCATCGTTTCCTGCCCTATTACGGCAAATACAAAAAGGAAATGGCCTTCGACCTGTTTTGCGCCTTGATGACCACGGTGTGCGAGGTCGTGTTCCCGCTCATCGTGCGGGCCATCACCAATCAGGCCGTCGCCGATTACACCGCCATTACCGCCGGATGGGTGCTGAAGCTGGGCGGGCTTTACGTTTTGCTGCGCCTGATCGATACGGCGGCCAACCATTTTATGCAGTATTGGGGCCACGTGACCGGTGCGAAGCTGGAAACCGATATGCGCACCGATCTATTTTCCCATCTGCAGCAATTGTCCTTTTCCTACTATAATTCCACCAAGGTAGGCCAGATCATGGCCCGCATCACGTCCGACCTATTTGACGTGACGGAATTTTCCCACCATTTCCCGGAGGAAGTGCTGATTTCCGTCGTCAAGATCACCGCCTCCTTCATGATTCTGGCCCGGATGAACCTTATTTTGACGCTGATGATTTTCGTGCTGCTGCCCTTTATGCTCATCGGCACCCGGTATTTCCGCCGCAAGATGCGCACCGCCTTCCAAGACGCCCGGCACCAGGTGGGCGAAATCAACGCCCAGGTGGAGGACAGCCTGCTGGGCGTCAGGGTGGTGAAATCCTTCGCCAACGAGGAAATCGAAAAGGAAAAATTCGGCCAGGGCAACCGCAAATTCTTTGGCTTTAAGCGGAATCAATACCGCTACATGGCCGGCTTCAATACCGTCACCCGGCTGTTCGATGGGCTGATGTACATTACCGTGGTGGTGATGGGCGCCCTGTTCCTGGCGAACGGGCAGATTTCCGTGGGCGACTACACCGCTTACCTGCTCTATATTTCCACCCTGCTCACCTCCATCCGCCGCATCGTGGATTTTACCGAGCAGTTTGAGCGGGGCATGACCGGCATCGAGCGCTTCTGCGAAATCATGGACGCGCCGGTGGAGATCCACGATAACCCCGGGGCCACCCCCATGAATACCGACGTGAAGGGCGATATCCGCTTTGAGCACGTGGGCTTCCATTATTCCGACGATACCACCCACGAGGTGCTTTCCAACGTGGATCTGCACGTGACCCCCGGCCAGAACATCGCCCTGGTGGGCCCCAGCGGGGCGGGCAAGACCACCTTATGCAACCTGATCCCCCGGTTCTACGACGTCACTTCCGGCCGCATCACCATCGACGGCCGGGATATCCAGGGCATCACCCTGCACTCCCTGCGCAACGCCATCGGCATGGTGCAGCAGGAGGTTTACCTGTTCTCCGGCTCCGTGCGGGATAACATCGCCTACGGCAAGCCCGGGGCCACCGACACCGAAATCATCCTGGCCGCCAAACGGGCAGGGGCCCATGAATTCATCAGCAAGCTGCCCGACGGCTATGATACCTATATCGGCGAGCGGGGCGTCAAGCTCAGCGGCGGCCAGAAGCAGCGGCTGTCCATTGCCCGGGTGTTTTTGAAAAACCCGCCCATCCTGATCCTGGATGAGGCCACCAGCGCCCTGGATAACGAAAGCGAATTGCTGGTGCAAAAATCCCTGGAGGAACTGGCGAAGGGCCGCACCACCTTTACCATCGCCCACCGCCTGACCACCATCCGCAATGCCGACGTGATCTGGGTGCTCACCGAAAAAGGCGTGGAGGAAATGGGCACCCACGATGAATTGATCCGAAAGGGCGGTATTTACGCTTCCCTGTACAGCATGTACAGCGGGAAAGCGGCGTGACGGGAGAAGGGGCACGCTGAGGGCGCTGCCCTCAGACACCCGCCAGGGAGGGAGCCCTCCCTGGACCCGGCCCTTGCGAATACAGCGGGTTATGTTTTACAAGCTTGTGTGTCGCTGAAACGGGTAAGCCACGAAACATCGATCGCTGCCGGGGATGCATCGAAGGGGCCACAGTCCCTTCGATTTTTTCCGCAGCCGGCGACATGTGCGGCGGCGAGGAGCAACCGGAGGTTGCTTCCTCTATCAATTCCTGGCCGTAAAATGAGCGTTCCCGGGCATTTCTGCCCGGGAATGCCATTTTACATGGAATTGATGCATCGAATCAAAGCGGAATCCTGATTCCGATTTGATTCGCAGGGTGTCGGTTTTTCGACACCCGGTTTTTCCCCTGCCGCAGGGTGCGGGGCCGCGAAGGCCCCGCCGTTTCCTTAATACCCCATCTGGATCATTTGCGCCCGCAGGCGATAGCCCCGGCGGTACACCGTTTCAATGCAGCCAAAGCCCAATTTTTTGCGCAGGCGCTGCACGTGCACATCCACGGTGCGGGTCTCCCCCGGGCTGACGTAGCCCCAGGCCTCCCGCAGCAATTCCTCGCGGGATACGGGGCGATCGGCGTTCTGAGCCAACTCCTGCAAAAGGCAAAATTCCTGTTGAGTCAAATTACACAATTCGCCGTCCAGATAAACGGCCTGTTCGTCTTCATCGATGGTCAGGAAGGTGGGGTTGTTTTCCGAAGATTTCATAGAAAGCAATGTGCTCATCTTTCGTCACCTCACCTATATAGACGATTCAGAAGGGGGTTTTGTTCCATCAAAATCAAAATTTTATGAAAACATCGTCACAATTTCCCGCTGATCCTCTATTCAAACCATGTATTTTCCCGGTTTTTCCGCACATACTATGTTGGAAGAAAGGGAATAAATGGAGGGAATGGAAATGACGGAAACGATGCATCCGACCCGCGCGGGCTGGCAGCCGGAGGAAACCGATATGCTGTGGAAGGAGATCCAAGCGGCGGCGGAAAGCGGCGCGCCGCTGCGGGGCGTATTCGAGCGCATGGGCCAGGCCCTGGGCCGCAAGCCCAACAGCGTGCGCAATTATTACTACATGCAATTGCGGGATCAGGCGGGCGACGCGCTGCGCCGGGCAGCGCCATTTGAAACCTTTACCGACGACGAGGTGCATGATCTGCTGCGGCAGGTGCTGATGGCCCGAGGGCGGGGGCAATCGGTGCGCGCCTGCGTGATGGATCTGAGCCACGGCGATAAGGCGCTGATGCTGCGATATCAGAACAAATACCGCTCCATCCTGCGAAAGAAGCCCGATCTGATCCATACCGTATGTCAGGAATTGGAGCAGGAGGGGCTGCCTTTCCCCCCGTTCGGCGCGGAATTGGCCCGTCCTGCCGCCGATCAGCCCCTGCCGGCCGGTGATCCGGACGTGCAAACGATCCTGACCGCCCTGCAATCCCTGGCCCGCCGGGCCGGCCAGCCGTCAGCGCCGGAAAGCGACCGGCTGAAGGTGCAGCGGGATCTGCTGCTGATGCAGATGGAGGATTTGCAATTGGCCGTCCGGGCCCTGATCGCTGAATGCAAGGATTTCCTGGGAGAGGACCCGGCGGAGCGGCCCTATCACCTGGCCGCATTCTGCGACGCGCTGACGGGCCGCATCGCCCAATTGGAAAGCGTGTCGGGATAACGCACAAAAAAATGCCCGCACAATCTGCCCGAGAGCGCCGGTCCCCCGCGGGGAGATGCCCACCGTCAGCGCCATGACCCAGCGGCCCCAGGTTCCGGCCGAACACGGGAGCATCGACCTGGAATGGATGAACGGCGCCTTCTCCTAATTAGCGAGCATTACATGGATGATTTGAGCCTGGGGAAGGCAGCTTCCTTCGCGGGATTTTCAGCGGGGAGCTTTGCCCTCACCAATCATTCGAAACCAATAACATGTGGGGAGCCCCGCTGGCGCATTGCAGCACGGGCTCCCCACGTTTTGTTTTTATGTTCCGTTCATCATTTCTCAAACGGCTTGGCCAGGATATCCCCGGCGTTGACGTGCAACGCGCCGGTAGGGCATACCTGGAAGCAGTAGCCGCAGCCGATGCAGCGATCGGTTTTCCGGGCTTTGCGGTCAACGATTTCGATGCCCTCCTGCCAGCACACATCCAGGCAGCGGCCACAGCCGATGCATTTTTCCGCGTCCACCGGGCACTGCTGATAGGCATCGCCCAGGGCGTTCTGCCGGGCCTTGGCGAAATCCCCCGGCATGTTGAACAGCTTCAGCGCGTCGCCCTTCAGGCTGTCCATATCGGGATAGCCCGCCTGATCCATCCACTTGTCCAGGTCGTGGATCAGCTTTTTGCAGGCCATGGTGCCGCCGGAGCAGGCCAGCGCCCCCAGCTGCACGCAGTCGCTGCCCGCCATGATGAAGCGGGCCGCCTGATCGAAGGAAAACACGCCGCCGCCGGCATACATGGGCAGGGTGATGCCGTTGCTGCGGCCCTCCGCCACGGCGTAGCACACGATGGGATTGGCCTGGGTGCCGCCATAGCCGGCGCCGGGCCGGGGCTGGGTGCGCCGCCAATCCAGATCCATGCAGAAAGCCTTCCACCGGGCGGTGGGCCCCACCGCATCGGCACCAGAGGCCTGGGCAATGCGCATGGAGGTCAGCACGTCGCAGCCCTCCACCGCCAGCTTCACCATCACCTTGACATTCGGTCCGGCAGCCTGCCGGATCAGCGCCGTGCAGTGGCGCACCAATTCGTAGTAATCAAAGATACGGTCCTTCGCCACGGCCACGCCGGGGGT
Organism: Clostridia bacterium; assembly: GCA_017470945.1. Classification (GTDB taxonomy): domain Bacteria; phylum Bacillota; class Clostridia; order Christensenellales; family Aristaeellaceae; genus RUG563. Next base: position 27,725 of record JAFUXH010000104.1, read on the forward strand.
GTTGAAATGCAATTCCAGCGCGTCCGCCCCCGCCAGGGACAATTCCTTCGCCTGCCGCACCCAATCCTTTTCCCAGTCGCCGCCCTTGACGATGTCGCTGTAATGCCCCACCGACACCCACAGCTTGATATCGCTGTCCAGCTCCCGCCGGGCCAGCTTCACTTCCTCGCAGTATTGCTCCAGGGTGCTGACGGTATCGGGCACCTGCCGGCCCACGGCGTGGCTGTGATAGGCCGGCTGGCCCTGATACACCGCCGCCGCGTCGGGATAGAAAAAGCCGCCGCCGCCGCTGCCGTGGCCGAAATTGCGCATGGTGATGGCGCCGGGGCGCATCTTGGCGCTTTTGAGCACGTTTTTCGCCCCCTGGGTGGCAGGGGAAGAAGCCACCACGAAGGGGTTGATCATATCCAAAGATTTCACATACAAATCCGCCATTGCTTCCACCGCTTTCTATGATGTTGCGCTTCGCCCGCGATCACGGGGCGTCCTCGTTGCTTTGAATCAGCCGCAGCAGGGTGTCCGCGTCGGACCGGAACTGATCCAATGAATCGTCCCGCACGAATTCCAGCAAGGCGCAGCGCTGGCCGCCGATAGCCGCCGCCGCGTTGAAATAATACTGCCACTCTGCGGCATTCAGGGGCCCGCGCTTGCCGTCGGGCCAGGAGTACACGTGAAAATTCAGCAGCCTTTCCCCCATCAGGCGAATGCCCGCCGCCCGCTCCCGGGGCGTCAGCGCCACGGTGGGCTGCCACAGGCAGAACAGGTTGGGGTGATCGGCCTCCCGGATCAGCCGCGAAGCCGATTCGTTGGTATCGGTCAGGGTGTTTTTGTGCCATTCCAGGGCCACCTTGATTCCCCGCCGGGCCGCCAGATCGGCCACCAGCGCGGCTTCCTGGGTCAGGCAGCAGCGGCGCCATTCATCCACGTCGGCCGACGCCTGCACGCCGCCCCAGATGCGGATCACCGGCGCGCCAAGCGCCTCCGCGGAAAGCAGGGACCGTTGAAAGGCCTGGCCCGGCAATTCATTTTCCCCCAGGCGGAAATAGCTGCCATAGGCGGCCACCCGCAGGCCCGCCGCCTCCGTTTGCTTTTTCAGCTCCGCCGCGCCTTTGGGATCGCCGGCCTCCACGTGCACGTTTTCCGACCATTCCACCGCCTGCAGGCGGCAATCCGTCAGCAGTTCGATCACCTGGGCTTTCGTCAGGGGCATTTTTTTGAAGGTGGCTGATACCGCCCCGGGGATCCACGTCGTTTTCATGGCTTCTGCCTCCCCGTCACAGCTTCAGCACCGCTTCCCACACGGCGTCCTCCACCGGGATGCCGTTTTCCATGTTGTCCTTCCGGGTGCGCATCATATTGAGCCCCGGATAGTACACCGGCCGGGCGGGATCGACGGGGGTGGAGGTTTGCATATCGGCCAGGGTGTCCTTCACCCGGCGGGCGAAATCCTGGCCGTCGGGCAGGCGGTTCAGGTCGATGGCGATAAACACCTGGCTCAATTCCGTTTCCGTGGGCAGTTCCCCCACCTGGCGGGAGGTGCGCCCGCCGCTCAGGGCGGAGGCGATCAGATCCAGCATCAGGGAAATGCCGCTGCCCTTCCAATAGCCGATGGGCAGCACCTGGTGGGTGGCCAGGATATCGGCGGCGTTGCGGGTCAATTGCTGGTCGGGGCTGAAGCCGCCATCCACCGGCAGGGGCCTGTTCTGCCGGGCATAGCTTTCCAATTTGCCGTAGGAAAACATGGAAACCGCCACGTCCAGCAGCACCGGCGCGTCCTGCCCGTTGGGCACGGCGAATACCACCGGGTTGTTGCCCAGCCGGGCGTCCCGGCCGCCCCAGGGGGGCATGTTGGGCACCGTGTTGGTCCACAATACGCCGATGCAGTTTTCTTCAACGGCCATCAGCCCGTAATTGCCGGGGCGCATCCAATGGTTGGTGTTGCGCAGCGCCACCACGCCGATGGTGCGCTGGTGGGCCAGCTCGATGGCCCTTTGCATGCAGCGGTAGGCGTTCAGATTGCCGCAGCCCCGGTGGCCGTTCCACCGCTCCAGCATGCCCAGGTCGGCCTCCGCCTCAGCCTCGGCCGCCACGTCCACCGATCCATTTTCGATGCTCTTGATGAATTTGGGGAAGCGGTTCAGGCCGTGGGTATAGATGCCGTCCCGGCTGGCGTCGGCAAACAGGGTGGCCGATAATTCCGCCCGCGGGCCGGTAATGCCGTATTTGTTCAGCACGCGGATGAATTCATTCCGCATGGTATCGTAGGGGATCCGCACTGATTTTTCCTCCTCACGCGATCAAATCAGCCCTTCACCGCGCCGACCATGATGCCCTTGACGAAGTAGCGCTGAATGAAGGGGTATACGCACAGAATGGGGATGGTGGCCACCACGATGGTGGCAAATTGGATGGTTTCGCTCATCATGAAGCCTTCGTCTGTATCGGACAGGATCAGGATCTCCCGCAGGATCAGCTGCAGGGGATAATATTTGCGGTCCTTGATGAACAGCATGGCGTTGAACCAGCTGTTCCAGTGGGACACGGCGTAATACAGCGCCACCACCGCCACAGAGGGCAGGATCAGGGGCGTGATGATGCGGAACAGGATGGTCAAATGCCCCGCCCCATCCAATTGGGCGCTTTCCTCCAGGCTGTCGGGCACGCCGGTCATGGCCGTGCGCACGATGACCAGGTTGAACACGTTGATCAGCGACGGTATGATCAGCGACCAGATGGATTTATACAGCCCCACCTCCTTCACCACCAGGAAGAAGGGGATCATGCCGCCGGAAAAATACATGCTGAACACCACCATGAGGTTGAAAAACTTTTTCAGCATGTAATTCTTGCGGGACAGCACATAAGCCGCCAACAGGGAAAACAGCATATCCAGCACGGTGCCCACGATCACGATGAACAGGGTGTTGCGGTAGCCGGTCCAGATATTCTGGTTGTTGATCACCGAGCGGTAGGCCGCCGTGGTGGGGTTCAGGGGCCACAGAAGCAGCCCGGAATGGCCCATATAAGCCGCCCCGTCGCTGAAGGAGCCCGCCACCACGTGAAGCAGCGGGATCAGGATGATCACGCACAAAAGGATCATCAGCAAATCATCGGCGGCATAGAAGATGCGTTCGCCCAAGGGGATGCGGATGTTTTTCTTTCCGCGCTTTCTCGTTAAATCCGTCATCTTTTTTCCCTCCCCTCACCACAGGCTGTTGCCGCCCATTTTGCGGGTGATCCGGTTGGTCACAAACACCAGCAGGAAGCACACCACCGAGTTAAAGAAGCCCACGGCGGTGGAATAGCTGAAATTCACGTTTTCGGCAAAGCCCCGGCGGTACACGTAGGTATTGATCACGTCCGCCGTTTCGTAGGTCAGGGGGGTGTACAGCAGCATGATCTTTTCATATCCCACGTCGAACATCTTGCCCACCTTCAAAATGAACATGATCACGATGGTGGGGATCAGGCAGGGAATGGTGACGTGAATGATCTGATGCCACTTGTTGGCCCCATCCACCTTGGCGGCCTCGTACAATTCCTGGTCGATGGCCGTCAGGGCAGACAGATACACGATGGAATTCCAGCCGATATTGCTCCAGATATCCGATACGATGTAGATGGGCACGAAGTAATTGGGCTCGTAGAGCATGTTGGTCACCGGCATGCCAAACAGCGTGCTCAGCAGCATGGTCACGCCGCCGGTGCGGCTGACCAGATCACGGATGATGCCGCACACCACCACCACGGAAATGAAGTGGGGGATATAGCTGATGGTCTGCACCATGCGGCTCATTTTCCGGGAGCGCAATTCGTTGATCAAAAGCGCCAGCACAATGGCCGAGGGGAAGGAAAAGAGCAGGGTGGACAGGGCGATGGTGATGGTGTTCCGCAGCAGCCGGGGCAGGAAGGGATCATTGAAGAAATTGATGAAGTGCTTCATGCCCACCCATTTGCTGCCGGCAATGCCCCGGGCGGCCTTGAAATCCTGGAAGGAAATGACCAGGCCCGCCATCGGCGCGTACTTAAACACCAGAAAATACGCCAGCACCGGCAAAAACAGCAGGTACAATTTCCAATTCATCTGGAAATCCCGCTGAACGCGCCTGCCAAAGGACAAGCGCTGCCGGTTGATCACCCGGTCCTTCTTTTTCTTTGCGATCGTGGTCATCCGGGCCGCCTCCTTGTCTGCATCGAATCGAGATAAGCCTGTTCCATCAGTTGGGTAGTCTGCAGTGCGTCCTCCGGGGTGATAAAGGGGCCTTCGCCCGCCGCCAGCCGGCGGTAAAAATCCGCAATGAAGGGGCCGTGGCCGCTGCCCCAGTAATCCTTGCCCACGGCCAGGGCGGTGGTATAATCCTCGGTTTGGGTTTCCCCCTGGGCCTTGATGGTCAGGCGGGGGCCGTCCAGATGCATTTCGCCCCGTTCAAAGATCAAATGCATCTGCACCGGCAGGTTGCTGACGAAGCAATTGCTGGCATAGAACAAATAGCGCCCGCCCCGCCGGTCCGTCAGCAGCATGTCGCAGGTATCCTCCGTTTCAATGGTCTCCCCCAGGCGCTTGGCCGACATGGTGCAGCCCCGCAATTGCAAGTCCCCCGCCAGATAGCGCAGCAGATCCAGGGTGTGGATGGCCTGGTTGATCAGCACTGATCCGCCCTCCGTTTTCCACGCGCCGCGCCAGGGGCTTTTTGTGTAATAGGGCTCCGCACGGTTCCAAGCCACGAAAGCGCTGCCCCCCTGCAATTGGCCCAGGCCGCCTTCTTCGATCACTTCCTTCATCCGTTTGGACGCGCCGTTATAGCGGTTCTGGAAGCAAACGGTCAGGGTCCTGCCCGTTTCCCGGGCGGCGTCCCGCATGGCCTGGGCTTCCGCCAGCGATACGCCCATGGGCTTTTCGCACAGCACGTGCTTGCCCGCCCGCAGGGCGGCGATGCTGATTTCGGCATGCAGATAATGGGGCACGCAAATATGCACCGCGTCGATATCGGGCCGGGCGATCAGCTGACGCCAATCCGCGCAGCCGGGCACCCCCTGCTCCGCCATGGCCTGGTTCAGCCGCTCCTCGTCGATATCGCACACCGCCCGCAGCACCGCGTTATCCAATTTGCTCAGGGCGTGAAAGTGGTTGCCGGAAATCATCCCACAGCCAATCACGCCAACCCCGAATGCACCCACGTTAAGCACCTCTTTTTCATTCGTCGTTCCTGCCCGGCATCATCATGCCTCCGGCAGCGCGCCGCCGCATTTTTCCTCCAGCAGCCGGCAGAACAATTCCTCGTCCACCGGCACGTTCACCCAGCCGCCCCCCGTCCAATCGGACAGATGGATGGCGTTTGAAATCTCCAGGCCGTTGATACCCTCCAGCCCGTCGGCAAACAGGGGCGCGCCGGTCAGGATGGATTGGCAGAAATTTTCCATGATGCCGGGGTGGGAGGTGTATTCCCCCTCCACCGGCACGTCGACGGACTGCATTTTGGGCTTGCCCAGCCCCTTGGTCCAGGCAGCGTTGAACGCCGGCTCCGGCATTTCCAGCTGGTCCAGGTGGATTTTCCCGTTTTCCACCACCATCCTGCCCAAGGTGCCGTCGATTTCCAGGCGGTTGGTGCCGGGGGCGTCGATGACGGTGGTGATATAGGTGCCGATGGCGCCGTTGGGGAATTCCGCCATGGCGATCACATCGTCCTCCACTTCGATATGGCGGTGCCTGCCGTAGTACGCCTGGGCCCGCACGCGGCAGGGCATGCCCACGATCCACTGCCACATATCCAGGTTGTGGGGGTTCTGGTTCAGCAGCACGCCGCCGCCCTCCCCCTTCCAAGTGGCCCGCCAGCCGCCCTGATCGTAATAGCTCTGGGAGCGATACCAGTTGGTGATCAGCCAGTGGGTGTGCACGATATCGCCCAATTGGCCGGATTTCACGATGTCCCGAGCCTTGATAAACACGGGATCGGTGCGCTGGTTAAAATCCATCGCAAAGCGCAGTTCCGGATGCCGCTTCGCCGCTTCGTTCATGGCCTTCACCTGCCGGGTATACACCCCCGCGGGCTTTTCCACCAATGTGTGCAGCCCGTGATTCAAGGCGTAGATCGCCAGCGCCGGATGAAAATAATGGGGCGTGCAGATGTGCACCGCGTCCACCAGCCCGGAATCCATTAGTTTTTCAGCCGTATCGAAATACCGCACCGAATCGCCCAGCGCCTCCCGGGCGGCTTCCAGCCGGGCCGGATCGGTATCCGCCACGGCGCACAGCTTCAGCGAGGGCACCTTGCCCTGCAGCATTTTGCCCACGTGCTGGCTGCCGATTTTTCCGTAGCCGATGAGGCCGTACCGTACCTGATCCATTTTACGCTTCCTCCCACATGGTTTTCAGCAGCGCCAGGGCTTTGGGCCCGTCCGCCGCCAGATCGTCGCTTTTCCCTTCGATGCTCAGCAGCCCCTGGTAGCCCGTTTTTTTCATAGCGGCGAACATCCGGGCGTATCCCTCGTCCAGCGCAAGGGGGATGCGGCGGCCCGCTTCCGTGGCGATGTGGGCGTGGGTGATGCCGCCCAGGCGATCGATTTCCTCCGCCGGGTCGTTTTCAAGGACCATATGATAATAATCCGCCAGCAGCCGGACGCGGGGATGATGCGCCGCCGCCGCCAGGCAGGCCCCCTCTCCCAGGGAATTGATCATGTTGGTTTCCGTTCGGTTCAGCGGCTCGATCACGATATCCACATCGTACAGATCGGCGACCGCGCCGGTCAGGCGCGTCACATCGGCCAAGCGCCGGAAAGCGTCGCCATAGGTCATGCCCTCCGGGCGGTTGCGGCTTTTCCCGCTGCCGAATACGGCGATCCTGCCGCCCAGGCGCCGCACCCGGGCCAGGGCCGTGTGCAGATACTCTGCGATTACCTGATCCGCCGTGTCGCCGCTCAGCAGCGCCATGGATTTGGGAAACAGCAAATTGAAGGCCGGCGCAGGCAGGCCCGCCGCTTTCAGGTTCGCTTCCACGGCAGCAAATTCCTGCTCCGTCATCGCCGCCAGAAAGTTCACCGGCAATTCGATGTAATCAAACCCGGCGGCGGCCACGGCGGCAGCCTGATCCGGCTTGGCGCAAAACCCGATTTTCATGGTCAATCCCTCCCAATCTCATCGCCCCGCAGGGTGACGGTGGTGTGATAAACGCCGGTGAGGCGCACGACGGCGGTTTCCTGATCCACGGCGATTTCCGCCTCGCAGCCAACAGGCGCGATCACGGTAACGCAGCGGAAGGGCGCTTTGCCCGCATGGCGCAGGGTCAATTGCGGCGCGGGCACCCGCAGGCTGTAGCCGTAGCTGACCCAGCCGCCGATGGGATCCTCGCTGCTCTGCAGCACCGTGGGGCATATCGCCGCGTCGCTTTGCGCAACGATGGCGTATTCCCGCCCCTTGGGGGTCCGGTAACGGTAGGATAGTCCCTCCCCCGTCAGCTCGCCCGGGGCGAAGTTCCAGGTCAGGCGGAAATCATGGTCCTGTAGGCCCAGGCCGGTGATCCGGTCGTCCAGGATATACACATCCTTTTCCAGCCGCACGGCCACCCGGCGGTGATACACCGGATCGTCGGTGAACACGTAGCCGTTGTGGCTCACGTCGATGACGGCGTACCCTTCGTTTTCCTCAAACCGGTGCAGGAACAGCCGAACGCCCCGCACCCGGCTGACCCCCGGCACCGCGCCCATGGTCAGGTCGTCGCAGTACAGGGTGTTGTGGGCCAGGGCCCCGGTGAAATAGTGCCGCCAGTTTTTCCAGATGGACTGGTTGTAAATATACCGCCCGCCGTCCAGCAGGATATCCTCCCCGGCGATCTGCAATTCGAAGTGGCCGGTATCGTTGTGGCTGTGGGTGCTCTTTTCGCCCCGCTCCAATTGCACGCCGTGGATGTGCATGTAGCTGTCATCCGGGCCCCAGCCGGTGCGCATGATATGGATGCCCGCCTCGGTCATGGAAAAATTCCGCTGAATGGGGGCGTGCCCCGCCTGCCGGCCGGAAGCCACCCACAAAAAATCCCCCCGGCCCGTCCATTCCGCCATCTGGCGGAACCAGGCCCGCATCTCGTTGAGATCGTAAGGATCCATCGACAGGTTCATCCCCTCGTACAGGGATGTATCGCTGCGCCGGGCCAGCAAATCATCCCGGTCGGCGTCGCCGATCATGGGGGTGGAAAAATCGGGCTTCAATTGGCGCAGAATGAATTCGCACGCCCGGGTGATGGTGGCCTTGGCGTAGGGCGGCACGGGGATGCCGTTCAGTTCGCACAGCCGGGTGCACTGGAAATAGCTGATGGCGGCCACCATATGATAAATGCTGGTGCGCTCCATGTGCACGCCGTCGTTATCGAAGGAATAGCGCATCTCGTGCATCACGCGCTGATAGCCGTGCTTCATCCAATCCTTCGCCCCGGCAAGCTCCGGGAACATGATGGCGGTCTGCAGCAGCGCGCCGGATTCCATGGTAAGCCAATTGCTGCTCTTTTCATGGTTGGTGTAGTGGGTGACCAGGAAATCGGCGTGCATTTTCACCGCGCTCAGGTACAGGGCCCAGCCCACCTCATCAAAGGCCCGGCTTTCCCGGAAGGCGCACAGGCAGGGAATGAAGGCGGTATACAGCCGCATGGCGGTTTCGATGTGCCGCCAGGGATAGCTGGGGTACTGATGCCGCTTGATATAGCCCTCCTCGTCCTGCAAAAAATCCGAAAGGGGCCAGGCGTCCAGGAAGCCCTTCAATTGGCTCAGCGCCTCGGTGGGATAGCGCTCATCCCCCGTTTTCGCGTAGGCGCGGGCCAAGGGCTGCCAGAAAATGAAGCGGTACAGGCTCCAGCTCCATTCGTTGTCGTGGGCCGCGTCGTCGGTAGGATTGAAATGCCAGTCGATCTCCCCGGGGAAGGTGTAGCCGTAGATCGTGCGGCGCATCACCTCCTCCGCGTCCTCGATCAGATGTGCATCCTGATTCCGGCGCAGATCATCGGCGGTGAACAGGTATTTCGGCGTCTCACGGGTGCGGAAATGATCGATCACCGCCCAGGCCGCCGCCTCCCGATCGCCCCGTTCCATCAGCGCTTTCGCGCCTTGCAGGGCGGGGTGGGAAAAATCCATCAAAGAAAGAATCGTTTCATACCAGGCCATACGCGTGCATTCCTTTCCGGGTTCGTTGGAGGAAAACCCTCCGCAAGGCCCTCCGGCCCGGCCTTGCGCAGGATTCTCCATCGATTCTCTATCAGTGGGCAGGGGCGGCGTTGCCGCCGCCCCCGCGAAAGCAGGCTCGATCAGTTCGCCATGAAGGCGTCGTACGCTTCCTGCTTATACTGGATCGCGCGGCTCAGCCCGTAGGCTTCCATCTGGGCCACATAGGCGTTCCAGGCTTCTTCGGTCAATTCGGCCTGGCCGGTGATCCACTTGGCTTCGTTTTCTTCTTTATAAGTCTTGATATTGGCGGTGATGGTGGCGAAGTCATCGGCATTCTCGGTAGCGATGGCCGCGCCGGCAGGATACATGTACTGGCCGAAATCGGTCTTGGTCCACAGCTTCATGCCGGCCACCTGGGCGGAATAGCTGTAGTACTGATCCATGATCCGGGGATCACCCACCACGGGGCCGTTCTGATGGCCGCGGGCATACACGCTCAGGGCGGCAGCCACGTTCAGGCCGTCCGGATTATGCAGCACCACGTCGGTGTAGGTGGGATAGCCGTCGATCATGTTGTAGCTTTCGCCCTCGATGCCGAAGCAGTTGATCATGTGGCCCTCTTCGGAATAGAACCAATCCAGCAGATACAGGGCGGCTTCGTATTTGATGCCGCCTTCATCGGCCAGCCGCTTGGAGATGGCGGCGGAGGAGCCGGAGGCGTCATACAGGCCGTTCATCTTGGAATACTTGGCGTTTTGGCCCTTCACGGAGGTGACGGGCACGGTGGTGACCATGTCGCTTTCATCGGCAATGATGCCAGTCTGCAGCAGGTTGGGGAAGATGTTGGAGGCGCCGCCGCCGCAGGCGTCGTAGGTGGCGAAGGCGTTGCCGGCAGCCATGATGCCGCGGCCGTCGCCGGCGCCGGTGTGGGTCAGGTAATCCTGGTCGATCAGGCCGTCGGCATACCAGCGGGCCATGGTCTTCAGGTATTCAAAGCGGCTGTCCTCGGTCAGGCCGTTCTTGACCACGCCGTCTTCCACATAATAATCCCAGAAGTTGTCAAAGCCGGGGGCAAAGATCTGGTTCATCCATTCGGTGCGGGTGATGAAGGGCACCATGTCCGGATAGGCGGCCTTCACGGCGCGCAGCACGTTTTCCCACTCTTCGATGGTTTCAGGCACTTCCAGGTTCAGTTCCTTCAGGATATCGCCCCGGAGATAGAAGCCGGAGGTGAACAGCTGGTTGTTATCCTCAAAGGTGGTGCCCCGCAGGAAGGGGAACACATAATAATCGCCGTCGGCGGTCTTGACGGATTTATCGATGATCACGTTGGCATCCAGGATGGCCTTCAGGTTGGGGGTCTTGCCGGAGGCGATGGCGTCGTTCAGGGAAACGATCACATTGTCCTCGATGGCAGCGGAAGCGCCGCCGGGGTAAGCGGTCCAGCTGTATTCCACGATGTCGGGCATTTCATCCGGCACGGCGGTCAGCAGGTTGAATTCGGTGCCATCCTGGCCGGCGGCGGGATGGATGAATTCAATTTCGATGCCGGTGGCTTCGTGCACGGCGTCGTACCAGCGGGTCTGATTCATGTTTTCCACGGGCACACCGTTGACGGAAACGCCCTTCAGGTTCTCGTGCAGCTTGACCCAATAGGTCAGCTTCACGCCTTCATAGGGCTTGCTTGCTTCAGCGACGCCGGGCACCACGGCCAGCGTGGCCAGCATCGCCAGGGCGAGGCACAGAGCTACGAGTTTCTTCATGGTTGGGTTCTCCTTTTTCTTTATTTTATCGGCGGTTTCCTCCGCCAATAATGCAATGGAAGGGGCCGTCACGCCCGCCCATCCCCTCAGGATGGGGAAGCAATTTCGGTCTGGCGTAACCATCCTATCAACCGATCATGGCAAACCGTTTTATACTAAATATCATCTAAAATATTGAAAAATTCGGGATGGATTTTTTGCGCTGACTAAGCTGAACGTAGGAAGGCGCAGCAGCGCTACGTTGACCGGAGTGAAGCAACGTCAGCGCGAAAAAGACGCCCGAAGATTCAGTGTTTTAGAGGAGATTTAGTATTACAATTGAATGCCCATTTCCCCGGGCAGGGCCCAATGTTCGCCGCAGCGGCACAGGGCGTCCTCCAGCCCCTGCACGCAGGGGAAGCGATCGCCCTCCGCATCGATCCACGCAACGCGGGATGGATCCACATCCCGGATGGGCAATTGCTGGGCCATACGCACAGCCTGCAGGTGACCCAGCCCCGCCCGGGCGCCGCACAGGGGGGCGGTGCCTTCCCGCACGCAGCGCACGGCGTCATCCAATTTCTGCATCAGCGGGGTCGCCCCCGCCGCGCCGTACAGGATCTCCTCCCCGGCGTCGGTCACCACGCGATAGGGCTGTCCCCGGCCCCAAGTCAGCACGGCATGCTCGAATTCGCTCACGCCGTCGGGGCCCAGGTTCTTGGTTTCCAGGGGGTGGGCTGTTTCGTAACACAGGGTGATCCCCCGCTCCGCCCGGAAGCGCAGGAAAGCGATATCGTAGTTTTCCACGTGGGGATTGCCCCGGTACAATTCCCCCTCTGCCGACAGCAGCTGAAGCGGCGTTTCCATCCGGCCACCCAGCAGGAAGGTCATCAATTGGAAATTGTGGGCGCAGGCGTTCATGAACGGGCTGTCCAGCACCTCCCGGCCATCGGCCAGGATTTTGCCGGCCCAATGGCTGCGGGCGTAATAATTCTCCCCCCGCCGCATGGCGTGCACACACCGCATGCGTTTGGGCGCGCCAAACCGGCCCGCCAGGATATCCCGCTTTAGGTTCAGCACCGCCCGATCGTAATTGAGCTGCCAGCCAACGGCCAGGAACCGCCCGGCCTCCCGGGCCGCCTGCTCCAGGCGCAGGGTTTCTTCCTCCGTCAGGCACAGGGGCTTTTCGCACAGCACGTGAACGCCCTGCGCCAGGCACTGCAGCGCCATGCCCACATGCAGATGGATGGGCGATGAAATCACCGCCAGATCGGCGTGATCGCGCCGGAAGAATTCCTCCAGCGAGCGGTAAACGGGGATGCGCTTTTCGGCGATCACCGGAAATTTTTCCGGCAGGTTGTCCGCCACATCCACAATGCCGATCACATCGCCGCCCACATCCCGGCCAGTGGCCTCGCTCAGGTATTTCTGGCCATACATGCCCACCGATACCAGCAGGATCCGGGGCCGGAAAGAATCGTTGTCCATACGTCAGTCCTCGTCGCTCGGGCCTTCCTCCGCCCGGTATTTTTTCCACACCCGTTCAAACCACAAATCCCTTTCCGGCATGGGCCGGGCGGGCAGGCGGCGGGATACGCCCCGATCGGTCGTCAGCACGCCGGGGGCGTTTTTCTCCTCCACCTCCGCGTACAGCATAGCCGACAGCACCTCCCGCTGGGTGATCAGAATGTCGTTGAGCAGCAGGCGGTCCAGCGCGTCCTCCCCTGCTTCCAAGGGGCAGGCGGCGCGCAGCTTCGCCTCCACCTTGCCCAGCAGCGCCCGCATGCCCGCCGTGTCCCGTTGGAAGGCGGCCGTCCGGGTCATTTCCCGCTGGAAAGAAGGCGCATCGCCCCGGGGCAACAGGAGCGGCGCGGGTTCGAGCGCCTCCTCCGTGGGCTGCCGCCCGTTTTTCACCGCGTGCGCGGCGGCCCGCAGGGAGCCTGCTTGCGTGGCGTTCAGCGCCGTGCCCCCCGGCCGTTTGCGGCCAAAGGTGCCCGCCGCCTCGCCACAAGCGTACAGCCCCGGCACGCAGGTTTGCCAGTCTGCGTCCACAGCGATGCCGCCGTTGTGGTGCTGGGCGCACACCCGGATCTCCAGCATATCCCGATACAGATCGATGCCGTGATCCCGGTACAATTGGATAGCGGGGGCATTGATGGCCGCCAATCGCCGGATGGGCGTCGCCTGCAGGGCTCCGCACTGCGCCAGGTAATGCCTGGCCTCATCGTGCAAAGCGTCGGGGGCGTAGCCCCGGGGATCTTGCCGGTAATCCAGACACACCCGCCGCCCGGCGTCCACTTCCTGCTTGACCAGCAGGTCCACCTGGGAGGAGCCGGGCACCTTGTCGGGATCGAAGGGCCATTGATACCCCTTGAAAAACGTGAACTGCAGGGCTTTCTCTTCCCCCAGGGCGTCAGCCAAAAATTCCCGTTCCGTCCCCGTCGCGTCCACCGACACGTACCGGGGCAGGGCCTGCTGATAGCTGCCGCTGACGTTCCAGCGGAATTTCACCGACGCCAGCCCGTACTGCCAGCAATCCAAATTGGCCCCTTGGGCCCCCGCCGAAAAGGCCAGGCCGCTCATGCCATGCTGGCTTTCGGGGTACACCCGGTCCCGGTAGATGTGGGCCGGGCCGCCGGTGCACAGCAGGATGTTGGCGCAGCGGATGCGCATGAATTCCCGTTCCCGGGGCAGATACACCTCCAGCGCCGCCACGCCCGAGCCGCCCGTTACGATCCTGGCCGCCACGGCGTGATCCAGGATGGGCACCTGCCGGGCCCGCACCGATTGTTCCAGCGCCTCGGTCATCATTTTGCTGGTCAGCGGGCCCACCGACGTGGCCCGGCGGCGGGTATCGTGATCGGTCTGATACCCCACGTATTCCCCGTACTCGTTGGTGGGAAAGGGCACGCCCAAGGCGCACAGCTTGAAAAAGCACCGGGCGGAGGCCGCTGCCTCGCACAGGGCGGTATCCCCGTGCACGTCGGGGTAATGCAGGGAGGCCGCCAGGTCGCCCACACTGTCCCCCTCATCCCCGGCCAGGGACAATTTGTAGTACGTCTGCTTGTCGCTGCCGGTATTGCGGGAGGTGCCGGCGTTCATATCCTCCGTCACCAATAAAAGGCTCTTTTCCCCCAGCGCCGCCAGGGTATCCGCCGCGTTCAGCCCCGCGCAGCCGGAGCCCACCACCACCGTGCGCACCGTCATTTCCCGCATCCGCGCCGATCCTCTTTCCTTTGTTACAATCTTCTCAATTGAAAACCGCCGTCGGCGTTCAGCACCTGGCCCGCCGAATAATCCAGATAGCCCTCGGCGCAGGCAAGCACCATGTTGGCCACGTCGGATGGCTTCCCAAAGCGCGGGATGGGCAACAGCCCATCGGCAATCAGCCGATCGTATTTTTCGTGCACCACCCGGGTCATATCGGTATCGATGATGCCGGGCCGTACCTCGAATACCGGAATGCCTTCCCCGGCCAACCGATCGGCGAACAATTTCGTCACCATGCCCACGCCGGCCTTGCTGACGCAGTATTCCCCCCGGCTGACGCTGGACGTGTAAGCGCTCATGCTGCCGATATTCACGATACGGGGCTGCCAGGGCTTCACCCCGGCATCCCGCTCCCGCAGCATTTCCCGGGCAAACAGCTGGCACATGAACAGCGTGCCCTTCAAATTGACGCCCATCACCCGGTCGAAGCTTTCCTCCGTCATATCCAGGATATCCCGCCGCTCCAGCGGGGCCACCCCGGCGTTGTTGACCAGCAGGTCGATGCGGCCGTACCGCCGCACCAGCGCATCAAGGGCCTCCTGCCGATCCCGGGGCGATGCCACGTTGCAGGGCAGATAATCCCGCCCGGCGGGCAGATCGGCAGGGCGCTCCGGCCTGGTGCCGGAATACACCGCCTGCCAGCCGCGGTCAGTCAGCAGATCGGCGATGCCCCTTCCGATACCCCGGCTGGAGCCGGTCACGAACGCCACCTTCACAGGCGATACACCTCCCTGTCCCGCACCACGCAGCCCGCCGGCGTGCCGGCGCGCAGCAGCGCCGCGCAGCCCCCGCAGGTGACGCACGCCTTTTTTTCATCCATCCGCCCGAAGCGGCGCAGATCGTGAATGAATTCCGGATCGGCAAAGGCCATTCGGCCAAAGCCCGCCATGGCGCAGTGGCCGCCGTCGATCATGCCCGCCGCCAGATGGCCCGCGTGCTGACGGGGGTAGGAAAAGGCGCTGCCCAGCACAGGCAAATCGGGCAAGGCATGCTGGATCTCGCTGACGCCCCGCATCATCCGGTCAAGGCCCGTCAAGGGATGCTCGTCCGGCACGTAATTGCCGTGATCGTAGGGCCGGTTCACGTGGGGATTTTTGTAGGGGTTGCCCATGGTCACGTTGATCAGGGGGATATCGAACGCCGCCTTCAATTCCCCGATCAGGCGGATCGGCTCCTGTAAATCCACCGCCAGGCCCGCCCCCTCCCGCACGCCGAAGCCGTAGGGATAAGCAAAGCCGTCGTATACGTTCAGGCGGGAGGTCAGGAAAAAGCCCTGCCGGGTGATTTCGCTCCGGGCGGCCCGGTAGCAATTCTTCAAAAACCGGGTGCGGTTCTCATAGCTGCCCCCGTATTCCCCGGGGCGGGTGTAGGCCGACAGCAATTCGCACGCCAGATACCGATGGCAGCATTTCACATCCATGCCGTCGAACCCCGCCTGCTGGCACAGCCGCGCCGCGGCGGCGTAGGCGTCCTCAAAGCGCTTCAGGTCGTCGTCGGTGACGATCCTGTCGTCCGGCAGGGGCGTATCCTCCAGCGGGGGGCAATGGTAGGCGATCAGGGGCTCCGGCACGCCGCGGGGCTTCGAATAGCGCCCGCTGTTGGTGCTTTGCATCACGATCAAAGGGGCGTAGCCGTTTTCCTTCAGGGATGTTTCCCGCATGTCGTCCAGCAGGCGCTTGAAGGCATCCACGTTTTCATCCGTCAGCCACAATTGATGGGCCGACGCCCGGGCCTGGGGCAGCGTGGCCACCGCCTCGAACCAGATCAAGCCAGGCCCCGCCTGGGCAAAGCGGTGGTACCGGCGGGCGGTCAATTCCCCCGGCGCGCCCGTCGATGTGCCGTCGGTGCCCTCCATGGGCTGGAAGGCGATCCGGTTTTCCACCGTTCGGCCGCCCAGGGAAAGGGGTGTAAACAGGCAATCGGTTTTTTCCGCCAGCGGCAGGAAGGCATTCAGCCCCTCCGCCTCCGTTTTCAAATCCTCCAACGTGGGATAGTGAAATTTTGTATGGGCCACGCTACGAACATCCCCTTGATTATTTCTAACAATAATAATACAATACAATAGGCCGGGAAAATCGTTTTATTTCCCACAAATATATGTAATTTCGATTTCGAGGTGGTTTTATGGCGTTTGAAATCAAATACAGCCAGGAGGCGATTTCCCACGACACCCACACCCATACCTATTATGAATTGCTGTATGTGCTGCACGGGGAAGTGACCATGACCATCCGGGGGCGGGATTACGCCTGCCCCGCCGGCTCTTTGGTATTTCTCAATCCCTTTGACGATCACGCCTCCCGCCCCGTGGCCCTGCCCTACAGGCGGTATTACCTGCTGATCCCGCAAACCCAGCTGAAGGCTTTCCACAACGACGTGCTGCTGCTGTCGGTTTTCCGCTATCACGGGGATCAATTCCCCTATGTCATCCAAACAGGCGCCATGAAGCGGCGGTTCGATCAGTATTTTTCCATGCTCCTCACTGCCTGGCAGGAGGGGGGCCAGTACACCGACACCCGCATCGAGGCCCTGATGACCCTGATCCTCACCGACGCCCAGGCCCTGCGGCCCGACATGTTCACCCCCGCCAACCAGCTGTCCTTCCTGCCCATTCAGGATATCCTGAACGAATTGGACGCCACCTTCGACGGGCCCTTTTCCCTGGAAAAGCTGGCCAAGAAATACCACGTGTCCCCCAACTGCATGTCCTCCCATTTCCGGCGGAGCGTGGGGCTGAGCCCCATGCAGTATGTGACCCAGAGCCGCCTGTCCCGCGCCAAATTGCTGCTGCAGCACAGCGAGCTGTCCATCGCCGGGGTGGCCCAGCAGTGCGGCTATCCGGACGTGAGCAATTTCGTGCGGCGCTTCCGCCTCCAATTCGAATGCACTCCCCTGCAATACCGCCAGCGAAGCAAGGAGCACGCGTGATAAAAAATCAAAGAAATAACGCCTGGAGATAGCGCGTTTTCTCCAGGCGTTCTGATTGGGTCGATTCATGGGCGGTACGCGGTTTCCCATTTGTTTTCCTGTCACTCCGCAAAAAACGCGGCCTCCAGCATGGCGCATAAGGTGTGATAGATGGGCAAATGGTATTCCTGCACGTCGGCGGCGGAGGACGCCGGGGCGATCACGGCGCAGTCGCACAGCCCCTTCAGCCGCCCGCCGCTGCCGCCGGTCAGGGCCACCGACCGCAGGCCCAGGGCCTTGGCCGTCGCGACGGCCAGCGCCACATTGCGGGCGTTGCCGCTGGTGCTGATGGCCAGGATCACATCCTCCCGCCGGCCGTAGCCGATCACCTGCTGGGCCATGGCCAGAGATGGGTCCAGGTCGTTCTGCACGGCGGTGGTCAGGGCCTGATGATCCGTCAGGGCGATGGCAGGCAGGCCCCGCTGCAGCAGATCGGCCCCGCCGGGCAGGATCGGCTCCATCAGGCCGCGCAGGGCGTCCTTTTGCGTCTGTGGCAACGGGCGCTTCAAATACAGGCCCTTCATCAGTTCGCCCACGATGTGCTGGGCGTCGGCGCAGCTGCCGCCGTTGCCGCAGATCAGCAGCTTGCCGCCCCGGGCAAAGCCGTCCCGCAGCAGCACGTACGCCTGCATGATCTGATCCCGGCAGCCCTCCAGCGCCGGATAACGGGTAAACAGCCGCTCAAAGTGGGCCAGTACCCGCTCCCGCTGATCCGGGCTGATTTCGTGTGGATAATCGCTCATTTTCCCCTCCCGTGCATCGCCGTCAGCCGTTTTCCCAGCGCCGGAAGGGGCATTTTTCCTTCCGGTACGCCGCCCGCAGCTCCACCAGGCAGCCGCAGCCCATGCACGTGCCGTGATTCAATTGATCGCATTGCCCGCAGATGGCCAGCCGCCGGTCATAGCACGTTTGCTCCGCCCGATCCGCTGGGCGGATCTTTTGCAGCAGCGACAGCACGTATTTTTGATAGTCCGCCGGAAACGCCTCCCGCAGCAGGCAGCGCTTGCACCTGGTGGTTTCCATGTCAGCGGATCGTCAGGTGCACGATGCTGCACGGCGGGATCTTGGCCGTCAAGCCGTCCTGCGCCGTGGCAAAATCCGTGTAGGGCCGATCGGCCACGGCATCCGGCCGGTCGAAGGAATTGTGATCGTCCATCGCGCCCGTCAGGATCTCGCCGCCGACCGCTTGAACAGCTTTGCCCAGCACGTCGATTTTTACTTCCCGCGCTTCGTCCAGGGCGGGGTTGACGATGGTCACGTGCACCGTGCCGTCCGCCGCCAGGGAGGCCGATTCCTGCAGGCCCGGCAAATCGCCCTGAGCAGTATGGTGCGGCAAGGACAGCATATGGCTTTCCAGCAGCTGGTTTTCCTGATGCCCGCAGAACAGCTTGAAGGCGTAATAGCTGGGGGTTTTGATCATGGCCGGGCCCTCGGTGAGGATCATGGCCTGCAGCACGTTGATCATCTGGGCGATGTTGGCCATGTGCACCCGGTCGCAGTGGCGGTTGAAAATATTCAGGTTCAGGCCCGCCACGATGGCGTCCCGCATGGTGTTCTGCTGATAGAGGAAGCCGGGGTTGGTGCCCTCCTCCACGTCGTACCAGGTGCCCCATTCATCCACGATCAGGCCCACCCGCTTTTCCGGGTCGTACTGATCCATGATGGCGCTGTGGCGGGTGATGATCTCCTCCATCCGCAGCGTTTTTTGGATGGTGGTATAATAATCCTCCGCCGTAAAATCCAGGGCGGAGCCCTTCTTGCTCCATTCGTGGGGCACCGTATAATAATGCAGGGACAGGCCGTCCATATACCGGCCGGCGTTCCGCATCAGCACCTCGGTCCATTCATAGTTAAAATCGCTGGGCCCGCAGGCGATCTTATAGATCTTTTCCTCCGGGCGGTACTGCCGCACGAAGGTCTGATACCGGCGGTACTCGTTGGCGTAGTATTCCGGCGTCATGTTGCCGCCGCAGCCCCAGCTTTCATTGCCCACCCCAAAGAAGGGCAGGCGCCAGGGCTCCTGCCGGCCGTTTTGCTTGCGCAGTTCCGTCATGGGCGATATGGCGTCGGAGGTCATGTACTCCACCCACTCGCTCATTTCCTGCACGGTGCCGCTGCCCACGTTGCCGCAGATATAGGCGTCGCACCCCAATTGCCGGCACAGCTCCATGAATTCATGGGTGCCGAAGCTGTTATCTTCCGTCACGCCGCCCCAATGGGTGTTGATCATCTTCTTGCGCGTTTCCTTGGGGCCGATGCCGTCCTTCCAGTGGTATTCATCGGCAAAGCAGCCGCCGGGCCAGCGCAGCACGGGGATGCGGATCTCCCGCAGCGCCTGCACCACATCCTGCCGGATGCCGTTGACGTTGGGGATCTCGGATTGCTCGCCCACATACAGGCCGCCGTAGATGCAGCGGCCCAGATGCTCGGAAAACTGGCCCTGGATGCCCTTGCGGATCCGCCCCTTGGGCAGGTCGGCGTGAAGAATCAAACGATCCATATTTTTTCTCCTTCTTGCGGTACCTTCGTATTCAGAAAAGGGGATTTACTGCTTTTCCGCCAGCAATTTTTTGGCGCTGGAAATGCGCACGCACAGGGTAAACAGCTCCATGGCGGTGGTCAGGTCGGCCAGGCTGGGGTACGTGGGGGCGATGCGGATGTTGGAATCGTTGGGGTCCTTGCCGTAGGGCCAGGTGGCGCCGGCGGGGGTCATGGTGACGCCAGCCTTCTTGGCCCGGGCCACGATATCCTTGGCACAGCCCGGCAGAGAATCAAACAGGATGAAATAGCCGCCCAGGGGGCAGGTCCAGGTGCCCACATCCAAGCCCCCCAGGTTCTTTTCCAGAATGCTCTCCACCGCCTCAAATTTGGGTCGGATGATATCGGCGTGCTTGCGCATATGCTCCACCATGCCGTGGATGTTGCCAAAGAAACGCACGTGGCGCAATTGGTTCACCTTGTCGTGGCCGATGGTTTGGCGGCGCAGGGCGGTCAGGAAATCCTCCATGTTGTTGGGGCTGGTGGCGATGGCGGCGATGCCGCTGCCGGGGAAGGTGATCTTGGAGGTGGAAGCAAATTTATACACCATATCGGGATTGCCCGCCCGCTTGCATTCGGCAAGGATCTCGATCAGATAATCCTGCTTATGGTCGTACAGGTGGTGCATGCCGTAAGCGTTATCCCAGAAAATGCGGAAATCGGGGGCGGCGGGCTCCAGCCGGGCAAAGCGGCGCACCGTTTCATCGGAATAGGAAATGCCCAGAGGGTTGGAATATTTGGGCACGCACCAGATGCCCTTGATGGTTTCATCCTCCCGCACCAGCTTTTCCACGATGTCCATATCGGGGCCGGTGGGGGTCATGGGCACGGGCACCATTTTGATGCCGAAATATTCCGTGATGGCAAAATGCCGGTCATACCCCGGCACGGGGCACAGGAATTTCACCTCGGGCAGCCGGCACCAGGGGGTGCCGCCCATCACGCCGTGGGTCCACACCCGGCTGATGGTATCGAACATCACGTTCAGGGAGGAGTTGCCATAGATGATGATATCCTTGGGGTTGTTTTCCATCATATCGCCCAGCAGATCCCGGGCCTCCTCAATGCCGGTCAGCTGGCCGTAATTGCGGCAATCGGTGCCGTCCTCGCACGTCAGATCGGAGGAGGAATCCAGCACGTCCATCATCCCCATGGACAGATCCAGCTGCTCCTGGCAGGGATTGCCCCGGCTCATATTCAGGCTCAGGCCCAGGGCCTGCACCTTTTTATACTGCGTCTTCAGCTGCGCCAGCTCGGCGGTCAATTCCTCCGCCGTCATTTCCCGATAAGGCTTCATGGCGTCATCCCTCACTTTAACGGATCATAGCGTCCGCCGAACGGCAAAGCTCCACGCGCCGTCCACGAAGCGCCCGCGGGGCCTTCCCCGTTTTCCATGGCATGGCAGAACTATTTGTATAGCTTATCACAACGGCCCGCTTTTTTCAAGCCCGGCAGGCCGGGAATCGGCCCCCTTCATCCTATGCCGTACAATCAAAAAACAATTTCTCGTTCATGGAAAATAACAAAGGGGGCCGCCGTGTGGCAGCCCCCAGTTGGACCCGCTGAAATTATTCAGCGATGGTGCAGTACATGAAGTACTTGTAGCCCAGAGGATTGGCGAAGAAGCCCTGCACGGAAGCATCCACCATATAGATATCGGTGTAGTAGTACAGGGGGGTGATCGCGCCGGTGCTCATGAGCAGGTCTTCCACAGCGTGCATCATGCCATAGCGGGCATCCTTATCGGTGCAGGTCTTGATGGCGGCGATGCCGGCGTCATAGGTCTCGGCCCAGGTGCCGTTTTCCACCTTCAGGTCCACGCCGTAGGGGGTCAGATCGATGGAATAGATCTTGGCTTCCGCGTTGGCGCCCTTGCCGAACTGAGAATCGTTGTTGCCGGAGTTGGACACCCACATATCCAGGAAGGAGATGGGGTCGTTGTAGTCGGCCAGCCAGCCGTTGCGGGCCACGGTGTAGTCGCCCTGCTTACGGGTGTTCAGGAAGGTGTTCCATTCCTGGTTGGTCAGGTTCATGGTGATGCCCACGCCCGCCAGCACGCTCTGCAGGTATTCGCCGATCAGCTTGTGGCCTTCGTTGGTGTTGTACAGGTATTCAACGGAGGGGAAGTTGGTGAACTGGCCGGTGGTTTCATCGTAGGTATAATACTTCTTCAGGGTTTCGATGGCGGCATCCCAGTTGGCTTCGTAAGCATCCTCGGCGGTGTTCCAGTAACCGACATACTCGGTGGAGGGGCCGGCCACTTCATAGAACTGATCGATGCCGTTGGCATCGGTCAGGCCCAGGGCCACGAAGGAGGAGGCGGGCTGCTGGCCGGCCTTGCCGATTTCGGTCACGATGTAGTTGCGGTCAAACAGCAGGCCGATGGCGTTGCGGATTTCCGCGCGGGCCAGTTCGGCTTCGTCGCCGGTCAGGGCAGAATCGGCAGGCAGCATGTTGGCGTTGATGTTCCAGGACACATAGTAGGTGCCCATCTGAGAACCGATGAAGAATTCGTCGGGATACTGCACCTTCAGGGCGTCGATTTCAGCGTTGGGCACGCCGTCGATCATCAGCCAGTCGCCGTTCTGGAAGTTGGCCAGCATGTTGTTTTCGTCATCAGACAGATAGAAGTTGATTTCATCCATCGTGATTTCGTCGGCCAGGAAGTAGTTGGGGTTCTTGGTCAGGGTGATCACAGAGTTGTGCTCCCAACCGGTCATGGTGTAAGCGCCGTTGCAGATATAGGTGGCGGGGTCGGTGGCCCAGGCTTCGCTGGCAACCACGTCTTCACGCACGGGCAGGAAGGTGGGGAAGGCCAGCAGCTCGTCCCAGTAGGACACGGCGTTGTTCAGGGTGACCACCAGGGTCTTATCGTCGGTGGCTTCCACAGCCAGTTCGTCCGGATAGCCCTTCACCACTTCGAACATATAGCCATAGTCGGCGCCCAGGCTGTCAGAGGCGGCGCGCTTCCAGGCGAATTCGAAATCCTTGGCGGTCAGGTCTTTGCCGTCGGACCACTTCAGGCCGTCCACCAGGGTATAGGTATAGGTGGCGGTGCCGTCTTCGTTGATCACGGCTTCGGGCAGCTCGGTGGCCAGGTCGGGCACGATGACCAGCGCGCCGGTTTCATCCTTCGCCCACTTGGACAGGCCGGAGAACAGGTGGATGATCATGGTAGCACCGTCCACGGCGGAGTTCAGGGCGGGGTCGAGGGTGTCGGGCTCGGAAGAGATGCAGACGTTCAGGGACGTCTTCGCTTCTTCCGCGGAAGCCATCACGACGCAGGACAGCGCCATCACGGCCGCCAGCACGAGCGCAAGCAGCTTTTTCATAGTGGGGTTCCTCCTATAATTATTTTTTCACAAATGCCGGGGCGTTGCCCGCTGCATTGATGAATCAAAGGGAGCTCAGCCGATTTCCTTCACCCGGTGGCAGGCCACGAAATGGCCCTTTTCCACTTCCTCGAAGGGGGGCATGCTGTCCGCGCAGGCCGCCGTGGCGTACTGGCAGCGGGTGCGGAAGGGGCAGCCGGAGGGGGCGTTCAGGGGGCTGGGGATATCGCCGGTCAGCACGATGCGCTTGTTGGCCCGGGCCGCCTTGGGGTCGGGCAGCGGCACGGCACTGAGCAGCGAACGGGAATAGGGATGCAAGGGGTGGGTGTAAATTTCATTGGCGTCGGCCAATTCCACCATCTTGCCCAGATACATCACGGCGATGCGGTCGGAAATGTGGCGCACCACCAGCAAATCGTGGGCGATGAAAAGATAGGTCAAGCCCAGCCGGTCCTGCAGATCGTCGAACATATTGATGACCTGGGCCTGGATGGATACATCCAGGGCCGACACCGGCTCGTCGCACACGATGAATTCGGGGTTCACCGCCAGCGCCCGGGCAATGCCGATGCGCTGCCGCTGGCCGCCGGAAAATTCATGGGCGTAGCGGGAGGCGTGTTCGCTGTTCAAGCCCACGTAGCCCATCAGCTCCAGCACCCGGTCGTTGCGCTCCTGCTTGGATTTATACAGGCCGTGCACATCCAAAGGCTCCGCCACGATATCGCTGACCGTCATGCGGGGATTCAAAGAGGAATAGGGATCCTGGAATACCATGGTGGCCTTTTTGCGGAATTCCCGCAAAGATTCCTTGCTGTTGATTTCCTTGCCGTCATAGATCACCTGGCCGGCGGTGGGCTTATACAGGTGCAGGATGGTGCGGCCCACGGTAGTTTTGCCGCAGCCCGATTCCCCCACCAGGCCCAGGGTTTCCCCCTTACGGATGGAGAAGGATACGTCGTCCACCGCCTTCAGGGGCTTGGTGCGAAGGAAGCCCAGGTTCACGTCAAAATATTCCTTCAGGCCCCGAACCTCAACGAGCGTTTTGGCTTCACGCATGCTGCCCGCCTCCTTCCAGGGTGATTTCACCGCGTTGGACCCCATCCTTCACATTCACCCAGCAGCTGGAAAAATGGGTGTCCCCCAGCTGCATTTTTTCCGGCCGCTGCGTCAGGCACACCTTCATGGCGGCGTCGCACCGGGGGGCGAAGGGGCAGCCCTTGGGCATGTTCAGCAAATCAATGGGGGTACCGGAGATGGGCTGCAGGCGCTGGCCGTTATTCTCATCCCGGGGGATGGAGCGCATCAGGCCCTTCGTGTACTCATGGCTGGGGCTGTAGAAAATTTCATCCGCCGTGCCCCGTTCGCAGATGCTGCCGGCGTACATGACGATCACCTCGTCGCACATCTGGGCCACCACGCCCAGATCGTGGGTGATCATAATGATGGCCATGCCCAATTGCTCCTGCAGATCCTTCATCAGCTCCAGGATCTGGGCCTGGATGGTCACATCCAGGGCGGTGGTGGGCTCGTCGGCAATCAGGATATCCGGCTCGCAGGCCAGGGCCATGGCGATCATTACCCGCTGGCGCATGCCGCCGCTCAGCTCGTAGGGATACTGCTTCAGCCGCTTTTCCGGCTCATTCACATTGACCAACTGCAGCATTTCCAGGGCCCGGGCCTTGGCCTGCTTTCGTTTGCGGTCGGTGTGCAGGGTAATGGCCTCCATCAGCTGGTGGCCGATGGTATAGGTGGGGTTCAGGGAGGTCATGGGGTCCTGAAAAATAATGGACACCTTATTGCCCCGCACGCCCCGCAGGATCTTTTCATCGGCGCCTACCAGCTCCTGCCCATCCAGCTTCACGCTGCCGCCCACAATCTTGCCCGTGGGGGCCAAAATCTGCATGATCGAATAGGCCGTCACCGATTTGCCCGATCCGGATTCGCCCACAATGCCCAGCACGCGGCCCCGGTCCAATTCAAAGGACACGCCGTCCACGGCTTTCACTTCGCCCGCGTCCGTAAAGAAAGAGGTGCGCAGGTCTTTCACTTCCAGCAATGCCATACGATTCTAACCTTTCCCATCATATCGGTCTGCGCTCAGGCGTTCAGCTTCGGATCGAAGGCATCCCGCAGGCCGTCGCCGAACAGGTTCAGCGACAGCACGATCAGGCAGATCACAACCGCCGGAATGATCAGGCGATAAGTATACGAAGTAATGCCGTTCAAGGCGTCGGAAGCCAGGGAGCCCAGGGAGGGCATCGGCGCATTCACGCCCAGGCCCAGGAAGGACAGAAAGCTTTCCGTGAAAATAGCGTTGGGGATCTGCAGGGCCGTGGAAATGATGATCACGGAAATGCAGTTGGGCAGCAGGTGCTTGCGGATGATCCAGCTGCCTTTGGCGCCGGTGGCCTGGGCGGACAGCACGTATTCCTGCTCCCGCAGGGACAAAATCTGCCCCCGGATCAGCCGGGCCATGCTGACCCAATACAGCAGGCCGAACACGATGAACATGGAAATGATGTTGGCCCCGATTTTTTCAAAGATGGTGCCCTCCACATTCAGCGTTTTCCCCAGCACCACCGACAAAAGGATGATCACCAGCATATCCGGCAAGGAATAAATGATATCCACGATCCGCATGATGATCATATCCACCCGGCCGCCAAAATACCCGGCGATGGAGCCAATGGTCATGCCGATGATCAGCACGATGATGCTGGCGAAGAAGCCAACCGCCAGGGAAATGCGGGTGCCGTACACCACGCGGATGAAATAATCCCGGCCGTGGGCGTCGGTGCCGAAAATGTGGGGAAACACTTTCTCCCCCGCCTCGATGCGCTTCAATTCCGTTTTGCCGTAGGCGAAGGGGGCCAGGTTGTTGAAGGAACTATCCACCGGCTTGCCGGGGCGCACGCCCAGCATGGCGTCGTAGGAATAGGGCCATACATAGGGCAGGATCACGCACGCCAGCGTGACCAGGATGATCACGATCAGGCTGAGCGTAGCCACCTTGTTTTTCAAAAGGCGCTTGCAGCCATCCCGGAAGAAGGTGCTGGACGGACGCATGCGGGAAATGTATTCCTTCTCCTCCGCCGTCGCCGGGCGGAAAGCATCGGGATCCAGGTGCATGCTAAAGGGCTTATTGGCACTGAACACTGCTTTTCGCCTCCCTTACTCAAATTCGATCCGGGGATCGACCACCTTGTACAGCAAATCGCTGATCAGGTTCATGATCACGATCAGGGAAGCCAGGAAGATGGTGGTGCCCATGATCATGGTGTAATCCCGGTTGGTGATGCTGGATACGAACTGCCGCCCGATGCCGGGCACGGCGAAGATCTGCTCCACCACCATGGAGCCCGTGACGATGAAGGCCAGCATGGGGCCAAAATAGGTGATCACGGGGATCAGGGAATTCTTCAGCGCGTGGCCGAAAATGATGCGGGCCCGGGAAACGCCCTTGGCCCGGGCGGTGCGCACGTAATCCTGGCCCAGCACATCCAGCATGGAGGAGCGGGTCAGGCGGGTGATATAGCTCATGGGGTACAGCGCCAGGGTAACGATGGGCAGCACCAGGCCGCCCTGGGCCGCGCCATTGGCCGGCAGCCACCCCAGCCGCACCGAAAATACAATGAGCAAAAACGACCCCATGATGAACGATGGCATCGACACAAAGGCGGTGGTGATCACCATGATGGTTTTATCCAGCACCGTGTTGCGCCGGATGGCGGCCACCGCCCCCAGCACAATGCCAAACAGCGCGGCAAACCCCGCGGCGATCAGGCCCAATTTGGCGGACGTACGCATCCCATCCATGATGATATCGATCACCTGGCGGCCCCGCTGCTTCAGGGAGGGGCCGAAATCAAACTTGGTCACAATATCCCGCAAATAGGTGGTATACTGCTCCATCAGCGGCTTATCCAGGCCATATTTGGCCTCCAGGGCCGCCTGGGCCTCCTTGGATATGGCCTTCTCCCCCACGAAGGGCCCGCCGGGCACGGCGTGCATTACAAAGAAGGTCACCGTAATAACGATCCGAATCATTCCGTCGTCCCGGTGCAGCTGCACTTCATTCTGGTGACGCGCCTTGCACATCCGTCATGCTATCATTTTTTCTGGTGTCTGCATAAAAATAGGGCAGCCAACGTTTGCTGGCTGCCCTGCTGCTTTTCCCATTTAATCTTTTCTTTTCATCCCTTGTCGCGAAACCATATGCTTTCGTTTACACTTTTTTCACCTGTTCGGAGCACGAAAAATCGCGCCTTTTTCGTCTGTTTTTGTAAAGAAAATACAATCAGACCTTTCCTTGACATTTCCCGGTGCTTTTCGCTGCCATGGAATACTGCCATTGGCTTCCTCCATGTTATACTTGTTGCGGGCCTAGCAACCCAACAAACATACAAGGAGGAACATCCAATGGCAGCGAAAAACATCGGAACGTATCATCTGAACCGACTGACAAATCTACCCGACCATCTCACTATCGACCGTATCATCCGGCACGTGCATTGCGATGAATACTTCGTCTCCTATGTTCCTCCGGACATCCGCCGTTGTCCGCATTGCGGTTCAGCGGACTGCGTCATCAAGGATTCCGGCTATACCCAGACCGTCCGGCATACCGCTTCCCATGGACGCGGCACCTTGGTCACCTTCCACAAACGCCGCCTGCGCTGTAAAGCTTGCGGACACAGCTTCTTTGAAAACCCAGACTGGATTCATCCCACGCTGCATATGACCCTGGCGCTCTACTACCAACTTGCCATGGATCTTATGCAGAAATCAGCCATCAAGGCCATTGCGGAAACCAACTGTGTTACACCTGCCACAGTTTCATCGGTGCTGAGCAGCATTTCCTTTGGTTTGCCGTCTCATCTGCCGGAAACCCTCTGCATCGACGAATTTAAGGGCTCCTCCGGCGAATGGCAGCCTGGACGTTCCCGCTGGAATGTGAATCGCTATCATTGCAACATCGTCAACGGCGACGGGGAAAAGGGCTACATCCTGGATATTCTGCCCCAGATCAGCGCGGAATTCGTCAAGAAATACTTCCGCCAATTCCCGCTTCATGAACGGGAGCGCGTGAAGTTCTTCTGCTGCGACATGCACAACGGCTTTCTGTCCGTGGCCAAAGAAATCTTTCCCCAGGCGCATATCTGCATTGATATGTTCCATGTGGTCAAGCTGGTCAACGACACCGTTTCGGAGGTTCGTAAGCGGCTGCAGCAGGAAGTGAAGAACGACAAGGAATTATGGAAGCTGCTGCACGGTTCCATGCGAACGCTGCTGCTCAACGAGGCCGATCCCAAGAACACGCTCGCCGTCAATAATCCCAGGCGAAAGGAAAAGCTGGTGTTTCTGTTTTCCAGGTTTCCCGATCTGGAAGAAGCCTATGAAGCGCTTCAAGCCTTCCATCTGGTTTGCGGGGAGCCGTATCCCATCTTAAAGCGCGCTGCCCTGACCGATTGGATTGAGCGGTACACTGCCTCATCCGTCCCCGAAGTAGAGCACCTGGCCCACCGCATCCAGCATTGGCGCGGCTACATCCACAATACCTGGCAATATGGCAAATCCAACAGTCCCGCCGAAGGCCTGAACAACAATATCAAGGTGCTTAAGCGCGTTTCCTATGGTCTCCACGACTTTGAAACCTTCCGGAAACGGGTGCTGCTCTGCTTTGGCGCCGTCCAACTGGAACGGGAACCATTCACCATCTTCCGGGAAAAGCGGGAAGGGAAAGTATTGAAGCTTTAATGGAAACAAGGCGTTTGCCACATCTGTGTCAAACACCTCTCCTCATCCTCTCTCCCGCTCCCCTGTCAAGGTCGGGTCGTATTTTCCGGCATCCATCTTCATTTCCATCCTACGCCTTGCCGCCGGAAAATCTCCACCCTTCCCTTGACAGATAATTGCTTGGCTTATATGTTTGTAATTATTCGCTTTCCTGCAACTCTATGCGAATGATATAAGCAAATCCGCCTCTCTTTTTTCGCATATCTCTTGCAGCTTTTGTTTGCTGTACTCTTTTTTAAGGAATTTTGTATAAAAATGGTGATTTCCCTTATTTTATAAAGATTTTCGAGGTGTTAACACCAATGTTTCTTGGAGAGCC
>JAFUXH010000105.1 GCA_017470945.1 Clostridia bacterium
CACCAAAACCCCCAAACCCACCAAGACCCCCAAGCCCACCGCCACCCCCGTGCCCCTGGTGCTGACCGCCACGGAAACCGTCGAGGAGAGCATCCCCATCGAAACGGTGGATGTGGATGACGACACGCGCTTTACCGACGACCCGGAAATCGTGATCAGCGAAGGCGTCGAGGGCAAAAAGAAGGTGACCTACACCGTGGTTTACGACGGCGGGAAGGAAATCGCCCGGGAAGCCACGGCGGAGGAAATCCTGAAGGAAATGGTGCCCCGCACCATTTCCCGGGGCACAAAGGAGCACGTCACCCTCACCACCGAGGAAACGGTCACGGAAACGATCCCCTTTGAAACGGTGCGGGTGGATGACCCCGCCCGGGAAAAGGGCGACGAGTATATGAGCCGCGCGGGGACCGACGGGGTGAAAACCCTCACCTACCGGGTCGTCACCGTGGACGGGGTCGAAACCAGCCGGGAATTGATCGACGAAACGGTGACCACGCAGCCTGTCAGCTGCATCATCCTGGTAGGCACCAAATAAGTTAAAAATCATCGGAGCGGTGAATTTTTTCGCCGCCCCATTTTTTATGAATAAGTTTCATAACTGTGTTGATTGTGTTAATTCTTATTTCCTCCCATCTTTTCACCGTGAAAATGGGGGCGAATTTTACGCCGGATGAAAAACTTTTGGCCCAAATGGCTTGTATTTTGCCGTATGATCTGGTAAAATACAGGATGTATGTGGTTTCACGATGTAAATCATGGGTCAAATCAATAATATTATAGGGGGAACCGACATGGCAGACTATCAGACAGAAAAAATCCGCAACATCGCCCTGATTGGCCACGGTGGCGAAGGGAAAACCACGCTGACCGAAGCGATGCTCTACGCCGCCGGATTGGTGGACCGTAAGGGCAAGGTGGAAGATGGCTCCGCGACCACAGACTTTGATCCGGAAGAAACCAAACGCCATATTTCCATCAGCGCCGCCGTGGCTCCCGTTGAATGGAAGGGCACCAAGATCAACGTGATCGACGTTCCCGGTTATTTCGATTTCATCGGTGAAATGATGGGCCCCCTCCGGGTGGTAGAAACCGCCGGTATCGTGGTGGGCGCCGTCAGCGGCCTGACGGTCGGCGCCGAAAAAGCTTGGGATTATTCCAAGAAAAACGATGTGTGCCGGATGTTCATCGTCAACCGGATGGACACCGAAAACGCCAACTTCCAAAAAGTGGTGGACCAACTGCGGGATAAATTCGGCTCCAGCGTGGTGCCCATGCTGATCCCCATCGGCCAGGGCGCGTCCTTCAAGGGCGTGGTGAACGTGCTGGAAAACAAGGCCTATGAAGGCGCCGGCAAGGCCCTGAAGGAAGTGCCCGTGCCCGCCGACATGGCCGGGGCCATCGCCACCGCCATGGAAGAAATCACCGAAGCCGCCGCCGGTGAAGATGAAGAACTGATGATGAAATACCTGGAAGGCGAAGAGCTGACCCACGAAGAGATCCTGGCCGGCTTTAAGGCCGGCATGGCCAACGGCACCATCGTGCCCGTGGTCGCCTGCTCCGCCTCCACCGACATCGGCATCGCCAAGACGCTGGATGTGATCAGCGTGTATCTGCACTCCCCCAAGGGCGCCAAGGCCGAGGGCGAAAACCCCAAGACCGGCGATAAGATCACTCGCGCCTGCGATAACAGCGAGCCCTTCTCCGCCCTGGTGTATAAGACCATCGCCGACCCCTTTGTGGGCAAGCTGAGCCTGTTCCGCGTCATGTCCGGCTCCATTACCCCCGCCACCGCGCTGTACAACTCCACCGCGGATAAGCCCGAAAAGGCCGGCGGCCTGTTCATGATGCGCGGCAAGAAGCAGTCCAACGTCAACGTGCTCAACGCCGGCGACCTTGGCGCGCTGTCGAAATTGCAGTTCACCAATTCCGGCGACACCCTGTGCGACGCCAACAGCCTGATCCACTTTTCTCCCGTCGCTTTCCCCGCCCCCTGCATTTCGAAGGCCATTTCCGCCGCCAAGCAGGGTGAGGAAGACAAGGTGTTCTCCGGCCTG
Source organism: Clostridia bacterium (assembly GCA_017470945.1). GTDB lineage: Bacteria > Bacillota > Clostridia > Christensenellales > Aristaeellaceae > RUG563. Next base: position 2,055 of record JAFUXH010000105.1, read on the forward strand.
TCCCGTCTGCAGGAAGAAGATCCTTCCATCAAGGTGGAAAAGAATACCGAAACCACCGAAACCTTGCTGTCCGGCCAGGGCGAATTGCATCTGGACGTGATCCGCAACAAGCTGGCCGCCAAGTTCGGCGCCCAGGCCAATTTGAACGATCCCAAGATTCCCTATCGTGAAACTATCCGCAAGAAGGTCGCCTGCCAGGGCCGCCACAAGAAGCAGTCCGGCGGCCACGGCCAGTTCGGCGACGTGTGGATCGAATTCTCCCCCATTGGCGACACCAACATCGACTTCGAATTCGAAGACGCCGTGGTGGGCGGCGCCGTGCCCCGGAACTTCATCCCCTCCGTGGAAAAGGGCCTGCGCGAAAATATCCGCAAGGGCGTTCTGGCCGGTTATCCCATGGTGGGCTTGCACGCCAAGCTGTACGATGGTTCCTACCACCCGGTGGACTCCTCTGAAATGGCGTTCAAGACCGCTGCCCGCATCGCCTACAAGAAAGGCTGCGCCGACGCCAGCCCCGTACTGCTGGAGCCCATCATGCACGTTGAAGTATTCGTGCCCGATGAATACATGGGCGACATCATGGGTGATATGAACAAGCGCCGCGGCCGCATCATGGGCATGGATCAGGTGGATGGCCTGCAGCGGGTGACCGCCGAAGCCCCCATGGGCGAAATGTTCAAGTATGCTACCGACCTGCGGTCCATGACCCAGGCCCGCGGCTCCTTCACGATGACGTTTGAGCGCTATGAGGAAATGCCCTCCGACGCCGCCAAGAAGATCATTGAAAATGCCCAGAAGGACGAGGACGAAGAAGAATAATTTGTCCGTATTCTCCTGCCCGGCTATTTCAGCCGGGCATTTTCCTGCATTTTCATAAATTTGTAACAAGGAATTCTTTCCCCACCCGCAGAATATATCATCTATATAGGTTCATGAATCCATCGATCAGAAATGAAGATAAAGGAGAGTGACCCCATGAAAAAATCGATTTGGATTATTCTTCTCGTCGTCATCATCGCCGCCGTGCTGATCGGCGTTTTCGCCGTGCAGAAGGATACACTGTCCACCGAAGTGGCCCGCCTGCAGTCTGATAAAGATGATTTAACCCGTCAATTGGAAGAGGTCGATATGGCCGTGAAAACCGCCCAGGAGCTGGCGGAAACCATGGTGCAGGAGGCGGAGGATAAATTGACCGCCATGACCGCCGAGCGGGATACGCTGCAGGCGTCCGCCGAAGCCGCCGCCACCCAGCTGGATGCCGGCATCAAGCAATTGAAGGACACCCTGATCGCCCTGGGCGGTGAGGACGCCGAAGTGGCCCTGAACGCCGAATTGCAGGAAACCAAGGACGCCCTGACCGCCATGACCGCCGAGCGGGATGCCCTGATCGCCGCCGCCGACGCCGCCGTGATCGGCAAGACTTCCGTGACCATTTATAACGCCGACGACGAACCCGTGCTGACGGTGGACGACGTGAACGACCTGAGCCTGGCCAATCTGCAGCCCGGCGTGTACACCATCCAGATGACCGTGCGCACCGTGGGCGGCGAGGAAGCGGCCCAGTATTCCTTCGGTTACGTAGCGCCGGAGATCCCCGGCGAAGCGGGTGAAGAAGCCATCGTGGAAGAAGCAGAGGAGCCCGCGGCGGAGGCGGAGGAAGCCGCCGAAGAACCCGTCGAAACGGAAGCGCCTGTGGTAGAAGAAGCTGCCGAGGAAGCCGCGCCGGAAGAGCCCGCTGCCGAGGAAGCCGCCCCTGCGGAAGCGGCTGAAACCCCTGCTGAGGACGTGGAAGAGCCTGCCGATGCGGAAGCGCAGGACGACGCTGCCTGATCTGCCCTGTGATCCAACGCGGGGAGAGAAATCTTCCCGCGATTCTTTTTTGCTTTTTCATTGTATTTCAGCAGGAATTCAGCCATGGGTACAGAATAACAGTAGCATGATTTGGCCGAGCGTTCACCGCATGCGCGGCGTCAGCGGCCAAGTGAAAGAGGAGGATTACAACCGTGAAGAAGAGTATCTGGGCCATCATTGCAATCGTTCTGGTAGCAGTCGTTTTGATTGCCGTGTTCGTTGGGCAGAAGAATTCTCTGTCCGATCAGCTGTCCCAGCTGCAGGCCAGCGCCAGCGAAGCCGCCACGAAGGCGGATGCCGCCGCTGCCGCCGCCGCGGATGAATTGGCCGCCGTGAAGGCCGATGCCGAAGCCGCCGCCACCGCCGCTGCCGACGAACTGGCCGCCGTGAAGGCCGATGCCGAAGCCGCCGCTCAGGCCGCCGCCGACGAATTGGCCGCCGTGAAGGCCGATGCCGAAGCCGCCGCTCAGGCTGCCGCCGATGAACTGGCCAAGGTCAAGGCCGATGCCGAAGCCGCTGCTCAGGCCGCCGCTGACGAGCTGGCCGCCGCGAAAGCCGATGCCGAAGCCAAGGCCGAGGAGCTGGCCGCCCTCAAGGCGGAGGATGAATCCCTCGCCGCCAAGGCCGCGGAAGAATTGGCCGTCGCCAAGGCGGACGCCGAAGCCGCTGTGAAGAACGCCGCGGATAAAGCCGCCGAGGAACTGGCCAAGGTGAAGGCTGACGCCGAAACCGCCGCCAAGGCCGCTGCCGATGAATTGGCCAAAGCCAAGGAAGACGCCGCTGCCGCCGCCAAGGCCGCCGCGGATAAAGCCGCCGAGGAACTGGCCAAGGTCAAGGCCGACGCCGAAGCTGCCGCTAAGGCCGCTGCCGATAAGGCCGCTGAAGAACTGGCCAAGGCCAAGGAGCAGATCGAGGACCTGCTCAAGCAGCTGAACCCCGAAGCCGTGGAAGAAGAAGCGACGGAAGCTGTCGAAGAATTGGTCAATCCCTGATCAAACAAACGCCAATAAGGGCCGCGGGCATGATATTGCCTGCGGCCTTTTTCGTGCTTCATAAGGTTTTCTTTTGCTGCTGCAGTTAATCGGAAATAATACAGAACTCATGGAGGCATCGCAACAATATACGAGTCAACAATCTATCATCCCGACCGAAAGGAAGCCAAAGGTGGAATGGAGCAGAGAGATCTGGCACAGCTTGTAGAACGATTCCTGCAATCCACCATTGTATATGCCCCAATAATGCGGCGGCAGAACATCCAAAAAATCATTATATCTTATATTCTTCTTCATCGTCGCAAAAAACATGGCATCATTCCAGCATAGTATGCTTTGGCGCTGATTCTTCCGGCACTGTACCTCCAATATAAAATTGTGATTTTGCGCTGCTTAAAAATGTATTTTCAGTTTTGGCACCTATTGAAAACATTCCAAAATCATGCTAAAATGCTTTCAGCAAAATCATGGTATAAAATGCAACCAGATAGCACAAACAAAGAAAAACAAGGAAGGAAGGCGAGAACATGAGCGCAGAAATCAGAATAAGAGCATCAGAGGAAGAGCAAAAGAGACTTGACGAAATAGCAAAAAAATTTCATTATCAATTTAAATCATCATTTATCATTGATGCAATCAATGAAAAGGCGGGCGAGGAAGTATTAAATAGCAAGCGAAAACGGGGAGACTACAACCACAAGCGCCCAGCACAAAAAGCAAGAGAAGAAGCAGAAAAAGCTGGAATCATGGCAACGAAAGACAATATAAACCAGATCAAACCAGCACCCACAGAGGAAAAGCCCCAGGAATAAAGGAGGATCGGAAAATGGTTATAATGTACAAAATTATTGGATATATTGGAATCATCAGCGGAATTATTATTTTAATACTCAGCCCCATTTTTAACATAACAACCCCGATATATACCATGGTTGGAGGCCCCAGTGCGATCATATACGGAATTATTGCACTTGTTAAAGCGTCCTATTTTGAACGTCTGGAAACCATCACCGCACAAACGAGAGCCAACACAAGATTGATTCTTGATCAGTTAAACCAGCAAAACGCCACACCGCCACCCACGGAAGCTGCAGACCCCCTGGACACCTGGAAACCGTCAAAATAAAAAAATCGAGCAGGGAAGCCACGCCGCCGACCTGCTATTTTTATCCCGTACAAATGGAAATAATTCCCAGCAAAAATGAAGTACATAACTATATATGTGAAGCGAAAACATTATAAATTTTTCAGATGCTACCGCATCAGAAAAAGAGGAACGACAGCGAAAGGAAAACACTGCAAACCAACTTTCAGATCCCTCGATTCCGCTTCACTCGGGATGACGGAAGCATTCATATGTTTCATTCATCGTTGTCTTTGAATGCCTGTTGTCGTTCCACTTCCAAACAGCCCAAAGCCAATCATTCATGCGGAACCAAATCCTCCCCAAAGAAATACCCCGAAAAGCGTCAATGCCTTTCGGGGTACTGTGTTTGTTCCAGCTTTTCAGCTTGCGCTGGGTTCCTCCGGCAGGGCGGTGGGACGGCGGCTGCGATGCACCACGGGCTTCCGGGGCGTTTCATCGATTTCCAGCCGGGGCTTTTCGCCCTTTTCGATCACGTCCTTCGTAATGACGCACTTGCGTACATCCTTCCGCCCGGGCAGATCGAACATGGTATCCAGCAGTGCGCCTTCAATGATGGCCCGCAGGCCGCGGGCGCCGCTCTTTCGGGCGATAGCCTGGGCGGCGATGGTGCGCAGCGCGTCGTCATCAAAGGTCAATTCGATGCCGTCCAATTCCATCAGCTTGGCGTACTGCTTCACCAGGGCGTTCCGGGGCTCGGTCAGGATCTTGACCAGCGCTTCTTCATCCAGGGCGTCCAGCGTCACCGTTACCGGCAAACGGCCCACGAATTCGGGGATCAGGCCGAATTTCAGCAGATCCTCCGGCCGCATTTGCCGCAGCACGTCGCCCACGTTCTTTTCCTTATCCCCTTTAGGGTCCGATCCGAAGCCCAGGGCCTTTTTGCCGATCCGCTGTTCGATCAGCCGGGACAGGCCGTCGAACGCGCCGCCGCAGATGAACAGGATGTTGGTGGTGTCGATCTGCAGGCATTCCTGGTGGGGGTGCTTGCGCCCGCCCTGGGGCGGCACGTTGGCCACCGTGCCCTCCAGGATCTTCAGCAGCGCCTGCTGCACGCCTTCGCCGCTCACATCCCGGGTAATGGACACGTTTTCACTCTTCCGGGCGATTTTATCGATCTCGTCGATGTAAATGATGCCCCGCTGAGCTGCCTGGATATCGTTGCCCGCCGCCTGGATCAGCCGCAGCAGGATGTTTTCCACGTCCTCGCCCACATAGCCCGCCTCCGTCAATGCGGTGGCGTCGGCGATGGCGAAGGGCACGTTCAGGATCCTGGCCAGGGATTGGGCCAGATAGGTTTTGCCGCAGCCGGTGGGCCCCACCATCAGGATGTTGGATTTTTGCAATTCCACGTCATCCTTCTTCTTGGGGGCGGTGATGCGCTTATAATGGTTATACACCGCCACGCACAGCGTGCGCTTGGCCGCTTCCTGGCCGATCACATATTCATCCAGCACCGCCTTCATCTGGGAAGGCAGGGGAATTTCGCCCATTTCGGGGGTCGCGGTCATGATATCCATATCGTCGGCCACGATCTCCTGGCACAGGGCAATGCACTCGTTGCAGATATACGCTCCCGGCCCCGCGATGAGGCGGCGCACCTGATCCTGGGTTTTCCCGCAGAAAGAGCAGCGCACCTTCCGGGAGGCAGTCATATCGTCCTTTGCCATGTTTACCTCGTTCTCCGTTATTTCCTGGGCTGATAGATTTCGTCGATGATGCCGTAGGCCAGCGCTTCCTGGGCGGACATGAAGTAATCCCGCTCCACATCGTGGGCGATGCGTTCGATATCCTGGCCCGTCATGTCGGCCATCAGCTGATTCATCTTTTTCTTGGTGCGCAGCAGCCATTCGGCGTGGATGGTCACGTCGGTAGCCTGGCCGGAGGCGCCGCCGGAAGGCTGGTGGATCATGACCTCGCTGTTGGGCAGGGCCAGGCGCTTGCCCTTTTCACCGGCCATCAGCAGGAACGCGCCCATGCTGGCCGCCATGCCCACGCACACCGTGCGCACGGGGCATTTGATGTAATTCACGGTATCGAAGATCGCCATCCCGGCGGTCACGGAGCCGCCCGGGCTGTTGATATACAGGTTGATATCGGCGTCCGGGTTTTCCGTTTCCAGGAACAGCAATTGGGCCACCACGGCGTTGGCCACCTGGTCGTCAATGGCGCTTCCCAGGAAAACCACCCGGTCCTTCAGCAGCCGGGAATAGATATCATAGGTACGCTCGCCGTGGGCCGTTTGCTCCACAACATAGGGAATCAAGGACATTCGCCTTTCCTCCTTCCATTCCATCCTCTATCATATGATGGTTCGCTTGTAATTATTCTTCGTCCTGCTTTTCCGCGGCCTGGGCCACCTGCTCGATGGCGGCGGCAGCGTCGGCGGCGTTGATCTGCTCGGCTTCATCCTTGGTTTCCACCTTGGCTTCCGCCACGATCAGGTCCACCACCTTGCGGATGGCGGCGTTATCCTTCAGATATTCCTTCTGACGGTCGTTCAGGGACTTTTTGAAGTCCTCCACCTCGCGGCCAGCGCGCTCCGCCTCGTCGGCGATGGCTTTTTCGATTTCTTCTTCGGTGGGCACGATGTTTTCCGCCTTCACCATGGCTTCCAGCACCAATTGCATCTTCACCCGGTTCTTGGCTTCGGGGCGATACATTTCCTTCACGGCGTCCTCGGTCTGGCCGGTATATTTCAGATAATCCTCATACCGCAGGCCCTGATACATCATGCGCATCTGCATTTCGCGGATCATCAGATCGATTTCGTCGTCGATCATGGCGTCGGGGATATCGCAGTCCGCCGCGTCCACCGCCTGCTGCACCAGCTCGTTTTCCAGCTGAACGTCGGCGTTCTTTTCGGCCCGGTCGGTCAATTCCTTCACGATGTTCTGCTTGTATTCATCGAAGGTGTTGAATTCGCTCACGTCGGCGGCGAAGTCATCGTCCAGTTCGGGCTTGACCTTGGTCTGGATGCTGTTCACCTTCACATGGAACACGGCGTCCTTGCCCTTGAGCTCCTCGGCGTGATATTCCTCGGGGAATTTCACCTGCAGATCCTTTTCTTCGCCGATCTGCATACCGATCATCTGCTCCTCAAAGCCGGGAATGAAGTGGCCGGAGCCGATTTCCAGGGTCTGGTTGTCGGCGGTGCCGCCCTCAAAGGCCACGCCGTCCACGGAGCCCGCGTAATTCAGGTTCACCGTATCGCCGTTTTCCACAGGCCTGTCTTCCACATCGGCCATGGTGGTGGCCTTTTCGACATCCTGCTGGATGCGGCTGTCGATTTCATCGTCGGTCACCTTGTGCACATATTTGGTGGCCTTCAGGCCCTTGTATTCGCCCAGGGTGATGTCGGGCTTGACGAACACCTTCACGGTGAATTTCAGGTCCTTGCCCGCGCCGATCTGGCTCACGTCGTCCATTTCGGGGCGATCCACCACCTGCAGGTCGTTTTCCTTCACGGCGGCTTCGTATTCGTCGGGGAAAATGATTTCCAGCGCGTCGTCATAGAACACGCCTTCGCCATACATGCTTTCGATCAGCTTCCGGGGCGCCTTGCCCTTGCGGAAACCGGGCACGTTCACCCGGCCGCGCACTTTCAGATAGGCCTTCTGCATCGCCTCGTCGAACTTTTCGGCGGCGACTTCGAAAGCGATTTTCACTTGATTGCCAGAGATTTTTTCAACCGTGTAACCCATTAGGAACACCCTCCAATTTCGCCTTTACGGCAGCCTTGTGCCCATGCCATGCATAAAGCACTACCCTATATGATAACATAGAACCCCCGGGAATGCAAGCATTTTCCGGGGGTTTCAGGGCGGATTCACAAATAATTTTCCATTTAGGCTTTGCAATCGGAAATAACGAAGAATTTATTGCAGACACTTTTGGATGAACGCGCCGATTTGGATGTTGGAAGCCTTGCTTTCCTCGAAGCCGAAGGCCTGGAACACGTGGCACATCCCCTCCCAGCGGATCAGATGGGCGTTCACCCCATCCCGCAGCAGGGCATTTTCAAGGTTTTCCGAATCGCTGAGCAGGATCTCGCTGGTGCCGCAGTGGATCTCCACCGGCGGGAAGCCGGTAAAATCCGCGTATACCGGGGAAATAGCCGGGTCCGTCAGCCGATCGGCGCTGCCCGCGAAGGCAAGGGCGCTTTCCATCAGCGCTTCCGCGTTCAGCGTGGCGTCCACTTCCTGAAGCATCCGATAGCTTTTCCCCTGCTGGGCCAGATCCACCCAGGGGGACAACAGGGCGATGCCTGCGGGCAGGGGCTCCCCCGCGTCCCGCAGCCGCAAAGCCAAAGCCAGGGCCAGATTGCCCCCGGCGCTTTCCCCCACCAGCACAATGCGGCGAGGATCATACCCCCGGCCGATCAGCCAGCGGTAGGCCCGCGCGGCGTCCTCCAGCTGCGCGGGGTAGGGATGCTGAGGCGCCAGGCGGTAGGAAAACGTCAGCGCCGGAACGCCGGAAAAAGCGCAAATGGGCGAAATCAGCGCCCGGCACTGCAATATGCCGCCGCTGATATAGGCCCCGCCGTGCAGGTGCAGGATCGCCCCATCGGAAAACAGCCGGGTGTGGGGATACACCAGTAAGCCGGGCATGCCCAGGTTTTCCGCCTGCACGGCAGTGGTATCGTTCACCCGCAGCTTCGCCACCTTGTCCAGGGGCGGATCGATCTGCATCAGGATATCGTTGCCCAGGCCCATGGCCCATTTTTTGTTGGCGCGGATCAGGCTCAGCATCCCCTGGCTGCGTTTGGTGGGCACGCTCATCCCTCCTGCAAGGCGTATTGCCGGATGGCTTTGGCAAAGCCGCCGCGGCAGTTGCTGTCGGTCACGATGCGGGCGGCGGCCCGGGCGGCGGCAGATCCGTTGCCCATGGCCACGCCGTACCCGGCGATTTTCAGCATGGGAATATCATTTTCCTCGTCCCCCAGCGTCATCACCTGGGACAGGGGGATCCCCAAATGCGCCGCCAGATCCCGGACCCCCTGGGCCTTATTGACCCCCTGGGGCATCACTTCGATGTTGCCGGGGCCGGAGCGGGTGATATCGATATCGGGAATGCCCGCCAGATCCTGCCTGATCGGCGGCAAGGGCACGTTCGCGCAGATATAAAACTTATACACCGGGTGCAGCACCCGCTCCCCCGCGTCCCGCTGGCCGTGATAATAGGAAAAGCCCAGCTGCTGGGCCTGGCCGGGGTGGGATAATTCGGTGTGGTGCAGGAAGGAATCGGCGCTGGTGCACAGCCAATGCTCGCCGTAGAAAAAATAATCGGCTCCATGATCATCCAGCACCCGCTTCACCGCCAGGGCCGACGCCTGTTTCATGGTTTGGAACCGCACAGGTTTCAGCCCTTCATCGGTGATATCCGCGCCGTTGCCGCCGATGATAAAGCAGGAAAGGCCGTAATCCCGCAGCAGCAAATACACGTTTTCCGCAAATCGCCCGGAGGCGATGGCCACCGTGATGCCCTTTGCCTGAGCGGCGCGGATGGCGTCGATATTTTCCGGGGGAATGACGCCGCTCCCATCCAGCAGGGTGCCGTCGATATCGGTTGCGATCAGGCGAACAGGGGTCATGCGCTGAATTGCTCCTTTTCTTTAGAATGGCGGATCGATGGCAAAGGTTTTCCCATCCAGGTAAGCAAGGGCGCCGCCGGGGCGCAGCGTCAGTTCCGTGGCACACAGCTTCAGGCTGCCCACCGCCTTCATGCGCCGGTTCAGATCCCTGTCGCCGTACTTATCATCCCCCAGCAGCGGATGGGATAAAAACGCCATGTGGGCCCGGATTTGATGGGTGCGCCCGGTGAGCAGCGTCACCCGCAGGCGGGACAGCACGCCGTCGTATTCCATCGTTTCATACTGGGTGGCGATGGGCAAAGCGCCAGGGGTGGCATGGGTCACGATGCGCACCCGGGCGCTTGATGCGTCCTTGATCAGGTAAGCTTCCTTCACCGCCGCCGGGGGCCGCATTTCGCCCCGCGCCAGGCACTGATAGATCTTGGTCAGCTTCCTATCCTTAAAGGCGTCCAGCAGCACGCGCTCGCTTTCATCGTCCTTGCACAGCAGCAGCAAGCCGCAGGTCGGGTGATCCAGCCGGTGGCACAGCCGGACCCGGCACGCATCCCCCGCCCTTTCCTGCATCGCCGACAGCACCGTCATGCCGCCCCAATCATCGTCGTCGCAGCTGATGCCGGCGGGCTTGTTGACGATCAGCACCCGATCATCCTCATATACAACGGGGATCTGCGTCAGGAAGGGAGTATACACCTCGATGACCGCGCCGGCTGAAACCACGGCGTCGCGCCCCGCCCGCTTCCCGTCCATTTTCACGTCTTTGTTTTTCAGCGCGTCCCGGATCACATGCTGGGGCAGCAGCGGCATGGCCTTGCCCAAATAATCGTCCAGCCGTTTTCCTTCCGCGCGCTGCGGCACTTCCGCCCGATAGATCCGCATCAGTTCAGCACCGCCGAGGGCATGCCCATCCACCGCACGGTCTGCAAATGCAGTTGGGTCAGGGCGTCGTTCATCCGGGGGGTGGGCAGCACGCACAGCATGCTTTCCAGCACCTCCCGCATTTCCGGCAGGGCGGCCCCCTGCTTGGCCATCATGCGCAGGTCCTCCAGCGCCTCATCCTCGCCGTATTCCGGGCGCACGGCCCCCGTCAGCGCCCCCCGCATGGCTTCGCAGGAAGCGACCTCCTCCGGCAGGATGCCATTCATGCCGCCCAGCATCATTTCCCGCGTCAGGTGCGTTTCCGGCGGCTGCATGCGGGATAGGGTGTTGATCAGATGATCGGGGTCGGCCAGCCCGGGGTGCAGCAGCAGGATATCCCCCTGGGCGGTCTGCACATAATCAAAAGCGGTTTTCAGATACCGGGTGATATACAGATCGGCGCACGGATCGCCGTCGGATTGCAATTGCTGCTTGAAGTGGGCCGTGGGCACCCCGGCGTGCAGGAAGCCGGACAGATACAGCAGGGAATGCAGCGTGGCGTCGAAGGAAAAGATCTTCTCCCGGATCCGGGCGTATTTTTCCGACAGCATGGCCTGGGTGATCAGGCCGAACAGCGCATCCTCCAGCTTCAGCACGGCGTGATCCTCATCCGTCACCCGCAAAGCGCACCACAGCCGGGAAATCAGCCCCTCCGCGGCGCTGATCTCGTCCCAATCGGCCAAATAGCTTTCGCCGCCGTTCATGATCATGCGCTTGACCAATTCATCCTCCCGGGGGGACAGAAAACAGGCTTCCTCGCTCACATGATCCAGCACCCGCCGGCACAATTCCTTCTGGCTGGGCGTGGGCGACCGCTTTTCCTGGGCATAGAAGGAGAAATGGAACAGTTTATCCACCTCGTCCTCGCACAATTCCCCGAAAATCCCCACGGCAGGGCAGTGGGACAGCCTGTCCTGACACGCCTCCAATTGCTGCTCCCGCATCACGCTCATGGTTTTATCGCTCCAGCGGTCCATGCATCTGGTGTTCATTCTCAGCAAATCCTCATCTCCCCCTTTGCCTCGCCCTGCGGCTTCACTTTTGTGACATGATCCATCAAAATTATACAGGCATTTGGTGGCCTGTCAAGCTTTTTTCATAGGAATACCAATTCACCCGTTTTGGGCCATTTTGATCAATTCCTCCTCCGTGATCACGGGGATGCCCAAAGCTTGCGCCTTCGTCAGCTTGCTGCCGGCGTTTTCCCCCGCCACCACGTAGGCCGTTTTCCGGCTCACGCTGCCGGCGGCGGTGCCGCCGTTTTCCCGGATGAAGGCCTCCGCTTCCTGGCGGGAAAAGGTGGGCAGCGTGCCGGTAACCACCAGGGTCATCCCGTTGAACGCCCCGCCGGCGGATCGTTTTTCCTCCTGGGGCGTCACCCCGGCCCCCAGCAATCTATCGATCATCGTTTGGTTTTCCGGGAAGGAGAAAAAGTCGATGACGCTTTGGGCCACGATTTCCCCCACCTCGTCGATGGCCAGCAGTTCCTCCATCGTCGCTGTGCGCACCCGGTCCAGCGTGCCGAAGGCGGCGGACAGATCCCGGGCGGTACGCCGGCCGATGTTGGGAATGCCGATAGCCAGCAGGAATTTGGACAGGGGGCAGTGCTTGCTGCCCTCCAGGGAATCGATCAGGTTCTGAGCGCGCTTATCCTGGAAGCCGTCCAGGGCCTGCAATTGCCCCGCCGTCAGGTGGTACAGGTCCGCCGCGTCCCGCACGCCCAATTGATCGTACAGCTGCTCGGCGGTTTTTTCAGAAAAGCCGGTAATATCCATGGCGTCCCGGGAGGCGAAATGGGCCAGCCGCGCCACAGCCTGGGGCTTGCAGCTTTCCCGGTTCAGGCAATACAGGTGCGCCCCCCGCGCCGTGACCGGCCCGCCGCAGGCAGGGCAGCGTTCGGGCGGCAAAATGGGCGTGCCCTCGGCGCCGTCCTCCACCCGGCCCGTGATCTCGGGGATCACGTCGTTGGATCGGCGGATCCACACCGTGCAGCCCAGGGTCAGGCCCTTCCGCTGGATATCGCCCATGTTGTTCAGCGTAGCCTTTTTCACCGTCACCCCGGCGAAATCCACCGGGGATACGTGGGCCAGGGGGGTCAATTTGCCGGTGCGGCCCAATTCCCAGGTCACCTTTTCCAGGGTGGCGGTGTTTTCCTCCGCGGCGAATTTATAGGCCACCTCCCACCGGGGAAATTTATCGGTAAAGCCCATCATATCCCGGGTGCGGTAATCCATCACCTTCACCACCGCCCCGTCGATCAGGAAATCGAGGGTGGGGCGATCCTTTTCGATCTGGCGGATCAGGCCGATCACCTGATCCCGGCTGCCCGCCACCTGGAAAAACGGCGCGGTGGGAAAGCCCTGCTCCCGGATGAAGCGGATCAGACCCGCCTGATCAGAATAGGGCGGATCGGAAATCGTGCCCACCGAATAGGAATACGCCGACAGATTGCGGCTCGCCGTCACCGCCGGGTCCAGGTTCCGCAGGGCCCCCGCCGCGGCGTTCCGGGCGTTTTTCAGGGGCTCGTCGGCGGTTTTGTTGTATTTTTCCAGGGCGCTCAGGCGCATGATGCATTCGCCCTTGATTTCCATCAGGCCCTTCCAGGGGATCGACAGGGGCACGTCCCGGATGGTGCGGGCCTGGGGCAGGATGGCTTCCCCCACCTCGCCGTTCCCCCGGGTGGCCGCTTCGATCAGCACCCCGTTATCATACGTCAGGTTCAGGGACAGGCCGTCCAATTTGTATTCCACCCCGTAGGTCAGGGGCGGCAGGGACGGATCCTGGCCCCACAGCTTTTCCGTGCGGTCAAACCAGGCGTTCAATTCCTCCTCGCTCTGCACCTTATCCATGCTCCACAGCCTGGTGATGTGCCGATGCTGGCGGAAGGCGGCCAGCGGCTCGCCCCCCACCCGCAGGGAGGGCGAATCAGGCAGCACCGTGCCGCTTTCCTTTTCCATCCGCTGCAATTGATCGTACAATCGATCCCACTCGGCGTCGGAAATCACCGGGTTATCCAGCACGTAGTAGGCATGGGCCGTTTCATTCAGGTAATCCACCAGGGAACGCATATCGGGGAAGTGCTTTTCCATGCCGTTCCTCCTATCAAAGAAGGGGCTCTTTCATCCGGGAAAGAAACCCCTTCGTCTGTTTATTCGTCAACTTTTACAATGGGCGCAATGGAAACGGAGAATTCCTTGGTGCCATAGGCGGTGAAGGCGATCACCACCCGGGCGTCCGCCCCGGAGCCCTTGACCTCCTGCACCACGCCCTCGCCAAATTTCCGGTGGATCACATGATCCCCGGTGTGGAACAGCTGGGTAGAAGCGGCGGCCACGCTGCGGGCGGCGGAGGGCACGAAGCCCTTCTGCACCCCGGGGATATTCAGCGCGCCCCGGGAGCCGGCGGCCATGCCGGGGGCCCCGAAGCTCAGATCCCGGGGGCGATCCCGGCGGCTGGGCATCATGGGCCTTTCGGGCTCCGGCGTAAAGGACCGGCGGGACGTTTCGGCCCATTCGTCCACCAGCAGGCGCTGCGGGATCTCCTTGATGAACAGGGAAGGCGGGTTATGGGTGATCTGGTTAAACAGCATGCGCCGACGGGCGAAGGAAAGATACAGCTGCTTCCGGGCCCGGGTCAGGCCCACGTAGCACAATCGCCGCTCCTCCTCCAGCCGCTTTTCATCCATTGCCGACCGCATGGAGGGGAAAATGCCCTCCTCCAGCCCGCACAGGAACACCGCGTCGTATTCCAGCCCCTTGGCGGAATGCAGCGTCATCAGCGTCACGTATTGGGGTGCTTCCTCCTGGCGGTCCAGATCGGTCACCAGGCTGACGTTTTCCAAAAAGGCCTCCAGGGTCTTTTCCTGGCTCTGGTTTTCGAATTCCCGGGCCGCGCCGGCAAATTCCATCAGGTTCTGCAGGCGGGTCTGCGCTTCCTCGTTATCCTCGATTTCAAATTGCGCCTTGAGCCCCGTTTCCGTCAGCATCTTTTCCACGAATTCGGAAAGGGGCATGGCGTCCTTCATGGCGGTCAGCTTCATGAGCAGCAGGGCGAATTCGCCGATGCACTTCCGAGGCCGGGAGGACAGGCTGTCCGGCGGATCGTTGATCACCGAAAACAGGGGCAGTTCCTCCTGCCTGGCGTGCTCCTGCAAAACCGCCACGGTGGAATCGCCAATGGAGCGCTTGGGCGTGTTGATGATCCGCACCAGCGACACATCGTCGGCCGGGTTGACGATCACCCGCAGGTACGCCAGGGCGTCCCGCACTTCCTTGCGGTCATAGAACCGGGTGCCGCCGAACACCTTGTAAGGAATGCCCGCCCGCATGAACATTTCTTCGATCACGCGGCTTTGGGCGTGCATGCGGTACAGCACGGCGATTTGGGAATAGGCCATGCCCTGCCGCTGCAATTTGCGGATTTTTTCGCAGATCCAGGCGGCCTCCTCCCGCTCGTCCCCGGCGCTGTAGAGGGGGATCTTGTCGCCCTCGCCCGCATCCGTCCACAGCACCTTTTCCTTCCGCCCCACGTTGTGGGCGATCACCTGATTGGCGGCGTCCAGGATGTTGGCGGTGGAGCGGTAATTCTGCTCCAGCTTGATCACGGCGGCGTCGGGAAAATCGGTTTCAAAATCCAGGATGTTGCGGATATCGGCCCCGCGCCAGCCGTAGATGGATTGATCATCATCCCCCACCACGCACAGGTTCCGGCTTTCCTGGGTCAGCAGCCGGATCAGGGTGTACTGGGCGGCGTTGGTATCCTGATACTCATCCACGTGCACATACTGAAAGCGCTGACGGTAATAATCCAGCACCGGCGGATGATCCACAAACAATTGCAGCGTGCGCAGCAGCAGATCGTCAAAATCCAGGGCGTTGGCGGCCCGCAGCCTTTCCTCGTAATAGGAAAAAACGTCGTGGATCTGCTGGCAGCGGTAATCCCGGGCGGAATCCTGGAACCATTCGTCCGGGGTCATCATTTTGTTTTTCGCGTCGGAAATCTTGCCCCGGATCTCCCGCACGGGCAGTTTTCCCTCGTCCAGGCTCAGCACCTTCATGGCGTCCTTGATCACCCGGTTTTGGTCGTCCTCATCGTAGATGGTGAAGGAGCGCTGGTAGCCCAGCTTTTCGATATCCCGCCGCAGGATGCGCACGCACACGGAGTGGAAGGTGCCCAGCCACATATCCGTGGCGTCCGCCCCCACCAGGCGCTGCACCCGGTCCTGCATTTCGCGGGCGGCTTTGTTGGTAAACGTCAGGGCCAGGATGTGCCAGGGCAGCACCCCATGGTCGATCAGATTGGCGATTCGGTAGGTCAGCGTGCGGGTCTTGCCGCTTCCGGCGCCCGCCAGGATCAGCACAGGGCCGTTCAGCGTTTCCGCCGCCTTGCGCTGCATGGGGTTCAGTACAGTTAAGTCAATCATGCTTCCTCTTCTTTACGCATTCTTTCCAGGGCCAGCTTATAGCCGTCCTCCCCATACACCAGGCACCGGTTCACCCGGCTGATGGTGGCCGTGCTGGCGTGGGTGATTTCAGCGATCTGGGCATAGGTCAAGCCTTTTTTCAGGTACTGGGCCACCTCGAACCGCTGGGCCATGGCGTTGATTTCCGGAATGGTGCACAGATCATCAAGCAGCCGCTGCAGTTCATCCCTGTCCTTCATGGACAGGATAGCATCCAGCAGGCGGCTGGTGTCGTCGTGCTTCATGCGCGTCCCCTCCGTGGAATAACTTTTCTGCTTTAGTATACCATAAAACAGCGCAAAAAGAAAGAAGATCGCGCAAAAAAACGCAGCAGGGAAAACCTGCCGCGCAAATTGTGTGAATAATGTGAATAAAATGAAGATGATTTTAATACGAGATGGTTTCTCCGGTCAGCGCCTTCCAGGCGTTGCGCAGGGTAACCTGGTTCTGCACGCCGTAGTTGGGGTCGTTCTGCTGGGCCTCGCTCATGGTGCGCAAGAAATGCACGCACAGGTGGCCGCCGAAGCCGTTGGTGGTGATGGAGCCATACAGGTGGGGGCGGTTATGCATGGTGGCGATGGTCCATTCCCCGGTGGGCAAAAGCACGTACACGGGGTGGATGGTCCAGGACGTATTGCCAAAGGAGCGATTCATGATCTGGGTATCCCGCCAGGTGGCCGGCTGGCTGTCGGCGTGGCGGCCCAGGGAATAGAACACCAGGTTCCAGCTCAGGCTGGTTTGCGGATCGAAGATCGTGAAGGTTTCCCCCGCCTTGACCTTGCCCTTGATTTCGTTCTGCCAATGCATCAGCTTGATTTCGCTGACCTTCGGCCCGGCGATCTTGCCGGCGTCGGCGGGCAGCTCGGTCACCTTGGTGGCATACGGCGCGCCGCTGCCCGACATGATCACCGTACGGGTCAGCCCGTCGGCGATGCCGCTGATCACCAGGCCGTTGCGCACCTGGAAGGCCACCACCGCGTTGTGGGTGTCGGTATCGTATTCCCCGGTGGCTTTCAGCGGATAGCCCAGCTTGATCAGGGCGTTTTGCATGCTGGTCACGCCGGAGCCAGTATCGTCAATGCGCAGGGTCGTATAGCTGATAGCGGCATCGGTGGCTTTCCGGGCGTAGGCGCTGCCCAGGATGGCGAAGGTCTGCTCCCCCGCCAGGCCGTCCACAGTCAGCCCGTTTTTGCCCTGGAAGGCTTTCACCGCCGCCACGGTAACGGAATCGTAAGCGCTGTTGACGTTGACGGTGTAGCCCAGCTTTTGCAGCTTCTGCTGCACCCATTTGACGTCCTTGCCGGTATCGCCCAGGCGCAGGACGCGGGTGTAAACCGAGGAAGCCTCATCCGTCGCCGGAACGGGCGTGGCCGTCTTTTTGGGGGTGGCGGTGGCTGTGGCCGCGGCAGCCGAGATGAAAAGATACTTAGTCATCACATAGCCGGAATATCCGTTGTAGGTGACGGCGCACCAGGTGGCGCCCCGGGATGTGATGGTCACCGCCGCGCCGTTGGGAATGGTGGTCAGCACGGCCACCTGATCGCTGGCCGACTTGCGCAGGTTCAGGCTGCCGCCGTTGCTGGTGTTCACATAGCCGATCAGCGTGCCCGCGGCGGGCTTGGGCGTTTTGGTGGGCTTGGGAGTGGCCGTCGCCGCGGCAGGGAAGCTGAGGAAGGCGGTCATCACATATCCCGCCCGGCCGTTATAGGTGGTTTTGCACCAGGTGCTGCCCTTCGACGTGATGATCAGCTGGGTACCGTTGGGGATGGTGGCGATCACGTTGTCGGCGGTGCTGCTGGCGGTGGAGCGAAAATTCAGCGCTTTGCCGTTGGAGGTGGTCACATAAGCGATGATAGCGGTGCTTTTGGGTGTCGCCGTAGCTTTCTTCGTCGCCTTGGGGGTGGCGGTGGGCTTGGGCGTTTTGGTGGGCTTGGAGGTGGCGGTGGCTTTGCCAAACACCAGATACTTGGTCACCACGTAGCCGGCCCGGCCGCCGTAATACACCGCGCACCAGCTGCTGCCCCGGGATGTGACCGTCACCGTGGCGCCGTTGGGAATGGTGGCGATCACGTTATTGCCGCTGCTGGGGGCGGAGCGCAGGTTCAAATCGCCGCCCTTGCTGGTTTTTACCACGGCGGTGGTCAGGCCCGGCGCGGGGGTGGCGGTTTTCTTCGCGGTGGTTTTTTTCGGGGTGGGGGTAGGCGTGGCCTTCGCAAAGTTCAGATACTGGGTCATCACATAGCCCGTTTTCCCATTGTAAGTCACCTTGCTCCAGGTGGCGCCTTTCGATAGAACGGTCACCTTCGCGCCGTTGGGGATGTAGGCCAGGATGATCACGCTGGAAGCGGTGCTGGCCTTGGCCCGCAGGTTCAGGCTGCCGCCGGTGGTGCTCACAGTGGCGGTGGATTCGTCGACGGCGGGCTCCTTTTCATTTGTCGCCGCCACCGCCAGGGAATACAGCAGCGTCAGCGTTTTGTTGCCCGCCACGCCGTCCACCGTCAGGCCGTATTTTTTCTGAAAATCCTTCACCGCCGTCACCGTGGCGTTGCCATAGCTGCCGTCGGCCGCGATATCATACCCCAAGGCCTGCAGCGCTTCCTGCATCTGCGTGACCTCCGTGCCCTTGGAGCCCTTTTGTAATTTGTTGTACGCCAGGGCGGACGATGAAAAAAGCGCCAGCGCCAGGCATAAGCAAATGAACCGCTTCACTGCGTGCTTCAAGGAAGTGCCCTCCTTGGTAAATCGATAAAATACAGGATCAGTATACCACTTTGTTCCGGAATTGTAAATGATTATTTCAGTAATGTTACAATTTATATATAATTCCTATGAAGGAAATAAATTCCATTCCTATTTCATACAAAAATTTCACATTCGTGCGGGACCAAAAGCCCTTGTTCACCGGCCTCATTCATGCTATGATATTATGGGGTGAGTTGGAAAACTTTGAAAGGAGAAACACACCAATGACACCTGCCGCTGGGCCTTATACAGGCTGCGATCTGGGCGATATGACGCCCCTTTGCATGCCCTGGCGAAAGGTAAATGATCAGCTGAAGCCTGAATTTTCTTACGCCGCCGCCGCGCTTTCCCTGGAATTGGCGTCCACCGCCTACGATATGCAGATCGCCCCCTGGCGATCGGCCGGCTGGCGCGATTTTTCTTATTTGATCGACGGCACGCTGCTGTCCGGCCCTATCGTCAACGG
Source organism: Clostridia bacterium (assembly GCA_017470945.1). GTDB lineage: Bacteria > Bacillota > Clostridia > Christensenellales > Aristaeellaceae > RUG563. The sequence continues at coordinate 21,219 of JAFUXH010000105.1, forward strand.
GGAGGCCGCCAACGGGGAATACTCCGAAGCCCAGGCGGATCACTATCAGCGTCAGGCCGCCGCCCTCATCAAGCGTCAAACCCCCATCAGCCTGCTGCGGGGCACGCTGCGTCAACGAGAAAGCAGCGACACCTGCAAGTGCCTGGTGATGATCCATCCCGCCGCCGGGGGCCGCTATGTGGCTGCCATCGGGTTCATGGGCACCGGCAGGCGCATCTACGATTGGTTTTCCAATTTCCGCATGGATCGGGAGGAGGAAACCCACAAGGGCTTTCTGCAATTGACCCGGGAATTTGAAAGCCACCTGACCGGCATCGAATTTCCCCAAACGGCCCGGGAATTGGGCTTGGCCAGGCTTACCTTGGCCGATATTTTCCAATCCTGCCGCCGGCCCGGCAGCCGCTTCCGCGTTTGGATGGCCGGCCACAGCCAGGGCGGCGCCATCATGCAATTATCCGCCTTCCGGGAAATCCGGCAGGGCATGCTGCGGCAAAACCTGATCGGCTACGGCTTTGCGTCGCCCCACGTGATGTACGCCTCCCCCGGCTGCGATCTGAGCGGCTTCCCTCTGTTTCACATTCTCAACGGCGACGACGTGACCCCCCGGGTGGGGGCCCTGCTGCACGTGGGCCGCTGCATGATCTACAGGCCCGACGAGGAAATGCGCAGGATCTGCTACGGCTCCGGGTGGAACGACCCGCTGTTCCGGGCCATGTTCCGGCAGATGGCCATGATCCACGATGGGAAAAGCTGCTCCATGAGCATCATCGCCCTGCTGCAGGCCCTGGAAAGCAGGCCCGACCAGGAATCCATCGCCCTGATCAGCAAAATCGCGGGCAGCGTGCTGCCCGATAAGCTGCTGGCCGCCCTGGGCAGCCGCACCGATCAATTCCTGCGCTTCCTGATCCGCCGGTCGGAAATCTCCTACGCCCGGGCCACGGGTGGGGAAGCGATCCCGCAGAATTTGCTGGCCCAGTATCAGGCGCGCCTGAGCCATCTGATGGCGCAGTACGGCGCGCAGCCGGTGGTGCGGGCGCTGTTTGTCGCCATGGGCGCGCCCCACCGCCTGCGGGGCACCGACCGCAACACCGGCGGCCAGGCGGCCTATCAGTACATCGTCACCCGGCGGTTCGGTGCGCTGCGATCCTACCCCAATTCCGGCAGCGTGCCCCGCGGCGGCGGACGGATCCTGCGCAGCCGGAAGGCGCCGCCCGTCAGCCGGTATCGCCGTTCCGTCCGGCGCAATCAGAGTACCATCCGATAAAATCCGATCCTCCCATTGATCGAAAGGAATCCTGTATGAGCGTTCAAACCGTATTGACCCTGTTTGGCGGGCTGGCCATGTTCCTTTTCGGCATGCGCACCATGGGCGAAGGGCTGGAACGGGCCGCCGGCCCCAAGCTGAAGCACCTGCTGGCCATGATGACCCGGAACCGTTTCATCGCCATGCTGACGGGCCTGCTGGTCACCGCCCTGATCCAATCCTCCGGCGCCACCACGGTGATGGTGGTGGGCTTCGTCAACGCCCACCTGCTGTCGCTGTCCCAGGCGGTGGGCGTGATCATCGGCGCCAACGTGGGCACCACCGTCACGTCGCTGCTTCTATCCATCACCATCGATCCCGGCCCCATCTTCGCGTTCATCGGCATGCTGATGATCATGGTGTTCGACAAAAAGGAAGCCGTCAAGCAGGCGGGTTATGTGTTCATCGGGCTGGGCATCCTGTTTGTGGGCATGGACCTGATGAGCGTCTCCATGGAGCCGCTTCGGGACTGGCCGGTGTTTCTGGATCTGATGCGCGGGGTACGGCACCCGCTGCTGGGGGTGCTGATTGGCGTGGCCGTCACGGCGCTGCTGCAATCCTCCTCCGTATCCGTCGGTATCATTCAGATGATGGCGGGGGCCGGGCTGGTCACCGTCGACGCGGCGCTGTACCTGGTGCTGGGGGCGAAGATCGGCGCGTGCACCCCTTCCCTGCTGGCCATGGCCAATTCCAGCATATCAGCCAAGCGCACGGCCATGATCCATCTGGTGTTCAACGTGATCGGGGCGGCCCTGATCCTGATCCTGAGCATATTCCTGCCCCTGGCGGACTGGGCCGAGATCCTGGTGCCCGGCAACCCCAAGCTGTGCATTTCCTTTATGCATATTTCCATCAGCATCCTGTGCACCATCCTGCTGCTGCCGGTGAGCAATTGGCTGGTGGCGCTGACCAAATGCATCATCCCCGGCCAGGAGGAGCCCGAGGAAGCGCCCCTCAAATTGCAGTATTACGATGAGCGGCTTTTAAAAACCCCCTCCCTGGCGGCGCTGCAGCTGCACCGGGAGGCATGCCGCATGGGCCGGGAAACCCACCAGCACATCCTTTTGGCCATGGAAGCGCTGCGCACCGGGGATTTTTCCAAGGAAAAGGAAATCAACCAGCATGAGGAATTGGCCGATTTCCTGGAGGAAAGCATCACCGAAGGGCTGGTGGCCGTGATGCCGCTGGAATTGAGCGAGCACGAAAGCCGCCGCATCGCCGCCCTTTTCCACGTAGTCACCGACCTGGAGCGCATCAGCGACCACGCCATGAACCTGTTCGACCTGGCCCGGGAGCGGGCCCGGCGCAACGCCAAAATGTCGGAAAAAGCCACGGAAGAGCTGAACGGCCTGTTCAAGCAGGTGATGGAGGTGCTTTCCTCCTCCCTGGAGGGCCTAGAGGAATGGAACATTCCCGATTCCATCATGGCCCTCATCGAGCGAAGCGAGCAGCGGGTGGACGACGAGACCGAGGCCCTGCGGCAGAAGCACATCGACCGCCTGAAGGAGCACAAATGCACCCCCAAGAGCGGCGTGATTTTCCTGGAAACCCTGACCAACCTGGAGCGGGTATCCGACCACGCCATGAACATCGCCTCCTGCGCCCGGGAGGAAAGCGTGCACGCCCACACCCAATTGGCATAACGTTCAATTCAAGTCGCGATGTAACTGATCATATATCTATACCGCCCTGAACGGGCGGTTTTTTCGTGCGCCGTTTTTATCGAATTCACAAATCATTCACAATTCGACAATGATTTTTTTAACTTATTTTTAAGTTTCCGTGCGATAAATAAGGCGTACCCGGAAGGAAACAGCCCTCCGGGAAAGGAGGTAAGCATGATGCAGAAAACAAAAAGAAAGCACCCCTTGCTGCGGAACCTGATCATCGATCTGGTGTGCACGGGGATCGCGTTGGTGGTTTTCGCCCTATTTCACCACGTATTGCCCCGGCAGCAGCAAAGCATGGGCATCGTGATCGCCAATCCCTATCAAACGGAAACGAACGACAGTGGGGCCGGCCTGCCCCAGCCGGAGGACGGGCTGCTGATCGCCGCTGCCGGCGCAAGCGATTCGCCGTCCGACGGAATGCTTTTAGCCCGCGGCGGCTGGAGCGGCGGAAAAAGCGGCAAGGGCGGCAACGGCATGAACAGTAAGGGCGGCAGCGCCCTGACCGATGGGGACGCCGCCAGCGACGCACCGGCAGCCGATGATACGCCTCTTTCGGAAAAATTCGCCGATCGGTACACCGACGAGGTGGTGATCACCGACAGCAGCTATTCCAGCCCCGATATTTCCATCACCGTGACGGAGGAAACGGCGGCAGATGGACGAATCACTTATTACCTGGCCGATATTTACGTGCGGGATATCGCCTGCTTCCAATCCGCCCTGGCCCGCAATACCTACGGCAGCGGCTACCGGGACAGCATCACCGATATGGCGGCGCTGAACGACGCCCTGCTGGCCATCAACGGCGATTACTACGGCAACACCAATGAAGGCGTGGTGATCCGCAACGGGGTGATCTACCGGGCCAACCGCACCACCTGCGACGTGTGCGTGCTGTATTACGACGGCACCATGCGGGTGATGCCCGGCAACGCCTTCACCGTGGAGGACGCCATCGCCGACGGCGCCTGGCAGGCGTGGACCTTCGGCCCCGCCCTGCTGGATACCGACGGCAGCGCACTGGCCGCCTTCGCCAGCACCGGCCGCATCATATCGGCCAATCCCCGCACGGCCATCGGCTACTACGAGCCCGGCCATTACTGCATGATCGTGGTGGACGGCCGGGGCGAATCGGCGGGCATCAGCCTGCCGGAGCTGAGCCAATTGTTTTACGATCTGGGCTGCGCCGCCGCTTACAACCTGGATGGGGGCAATTCCTCCATCATGGTGTGGCAGGACGCGGTCATCAACGCTCCCTCCGGCGGCGGCCGGGAGAGCAGCGACGCGCTACTGATCGCGGAGGTGAACGATCATGAGTAAGCTGCATGCCCTGCTGTGCCACACGACGGTCATTCTGGCCCTCATGTTCCTGGTCTTTTTGATCCTGGATCAATTCAACCCCATGATGAATTTCGTCGACAACGATATTTCCCGCTGGCTGCTGGCGGCCCTGTGCCTGAGCGGCCTGAGCCAAAGCATCCTGCATTGGCGTTTGCAAAGCAAGGAGGATCCCCAATGAAAAACAAACCCTTCGTATCCGCCGTCGTGGCGGTGCTGATCATGCTGTGCTCCCTGTCGCTGCACGCGGTGGCGGAGGAAACCATCGACGTGACGGCCCTGTACAAAAATAAAGATATCGATGCCTCCTGGAGCGTTTCCGACACCGAGGTCATCGATCTGAGCGCCCTGAGCGGCGATCTCCTCATCCTTTCTTCCAAGGGCGACTATGTGCTGTCCGGCTCCTTCAGCGGCCAAATCGTCGTTGAAGCGCCGGAGGAGGACAAGGTGCGCCTGATCCTGAACGGCGTGACCATCGCCAGCCCGCAAGGCCCGGCCATCTACGAAAAGCAGGCTGATAAGCTGATCGTCACCTTGGCCGACGGCACCGTGAACACCCTGACGGACGGCCCGGCCATCGCCGAAGGAGACGACACCATCGGCGCGGCCCTGTACGCGGAGGACGATCTGTCCATCAACGGCACGGGCACCCTGATCGCCCATGGCACCGCCAAGCACGGCATTCAAAGCAAGGCCGATCTGATCATCGCCGGGGGCAACATCACCGTCGACGCCGTCAGCGACGGCATCCGGGGCCGCAATTCCGTACTGATCCTGGACGGCAGCATCGCCGTCACCGCGAATGGCGACGGCATCGTGAGCACCCGGGAGGATCAGGAAGGCAAAGGCTGGGTCGTGATCGCCGGCGGCAGCATCAGCGTCACCACGGGCGACGGTGCGGGGGAAGTGAAGGCTTCCTCCAAAGGCTTCGGCGGCGGCCGGGGCGGCTTTGGCGGCTGGGGCCGGGGCTGGGATGAAAGCGCCGACGACGACAGCGGCGTTTCCCAGAAGGCCATCAAGGCCGCCGCCGACCTGACCATCCTGGGCGGCTCATTCACCTTCGACTGCGCCGATGACGGCCTGCACGCGGCGAACGTTACCGTCAATGGCGGCACGTTCTTCATCCGCTCCGGCGACGACGCCATGCACGCCGATACGCAAATGACAGTGAACGGCGGCAGCATCGAAATCGCCCAGTGCTACGAGGGCCTGGAGGGCATGAACGTAGCGGTCAACGGCGGCGATATCACCATCGTGGCCTCCGACGACGCCGTCAACGCCTCCGGCGGCAACGACGGCTCCGGCTTTGGCGGCTGGGGGCGGGATCGCTTCTCGGAAAACGATAACGGCGGCCTGCTTTCCATCACCGGCGGCGCCCTGTTCGTCACCGCCGGCGGCGACGGCCTGGACAGCAACGGCAGCATTTCTATCACCGGCGGCGTGATCGGCGTGTGGGCCGCCACCAGCACCGGCGAAGGAGCCATCGATTTTAACGGCACCGGCACGGTGAACGGCGGCACCCTGATCGTGGCCAGCACCGGCGGCGTGATGCAGGATACGGCCCAGCTGAGCGGGCAAAGCATCATGGTCCTTTCCGCCTCTGGCACGCAGAACGGCGAAATCACATTGGTCAGCGCCAGCGGCCAAACGCTGGCCGCATTCACCCCCGGCAGCAGCTATGATACGGTGATCGTATCCTCCGATCAATTGCAATCGGGCGACGCATTCACCCTGCTGTGCGGCGGCAATCAGGTGTACAGCGGCGCAATGACTGACAACCTCAGCTCCGGCGGCGGCAACGGCTTCGGCGGCGGTTTCGGCGGCGGCTTCAGCGGCGGCCGAAACAGGAAAGGACGCTGATACGGCATGGAAGAAAGCTTTGCCCGGGTGGAAATCAAGTATATGCTGACCCCCGATCAGCAGGCGGCCATGGCGGATGGATTGCGCCAATACGGCTTCCAGTGGATGGATTTCGGCGATCCGGCGGTGCAGAGCCTGTATTACGATACCCCCGATCACCGCCTGATCCGGGATTCCCTGGAGCGGCCCATGTACAAGGAAAAGCTGCGGCTGCGGGCCTACGGAAGGCCCGGCGCTCAAACCACATCCTTTGTGGAGGTCAAGAAAAAATACGACGGCGTGGTATACAAGCGCCGGGTGGCCCTGCCGCTGCAGGCCGCTTACCAGGGCCTGTCCGGCGGCTGCCTGCCCCCGGAGGCGGGACAGGTGGGCCGGGAGGCCCAATGGATGGTAAAGCGCTACGGGCTGATCCCCAGCGCTGTGATCGCCTACGATCGGGACGCCTGGTTCAGCGATCAATGGCCCGACGTGCGCATCACCTTCGATAGGAACCTGACCTTCCGGGATCATGATTTTGATTTGCGCGCCAACGCCTGCGGCCTGCCGCTGATGAAGCCCGACCAGCGGCTGATGGAAATCAAAACCAGCGGCGTGTATCCCCTGTGGCTGGCCCGTCTGCTGTGGGATACGCAGGTCAAACGGATCCACTATTCCAAGTACGGGCTGGCCTATTTGAAATATATACAGGAAAAAGAAAGCAATCCGAGAAAGGAAGCGAGTTCGTATGTTTGACAGTATTTTCATCCGGGGCAGCCTGAGCATGGGCAGCGTGCTGCTGACGCTGGGGCTGGCGGTGGCGCTGGGAATCGCGGCGGCGCTGTTTTACACCAAGACCAACGTGACCACCCGCTCCTTTTCGCTGACGCTGGCGCTGCTGCCGGTGATCGTCGCCACGGTGATCATGGTGGTCAACGGCAATTTGGGGGCGGGCATCGCGGTGGCCGGCTCCTTCAGCCTGATCCGCTTTCGCTCCGCCCAGGGCACCGGGCAGGAGATCCTGGCCGTGTTCCTGTCCGCGGCGCTGGGCCTGTGCCTGGGCGCGGGTTACATAGGCATCGCCTGCCTGCTGATCATCCTGTACGTGCTGACGGCGCTGCTGCTGCGGGCCGTACATTTCGGCGCTGAAGGGGACCGCATGCGGGAGTTGCGCATTTCCCTGCCCGAAGCGCTGGATTACGACGAATTGTTCGACGATTTGCTGGCCGCCCATTTTGCGTCTTATGAATTGATCCGGGTGCGCACCGTGGAAATGGGCACGGTGTACCAGCTGATTTACCGGGTCACCCCCAGGGAAACGCGCACCGACAAGGCGTTCCTGGACGCCGTGCGGGAGCGGAACGGCAATTTGCCCGTGTCCCTGGGCAAAATCCCCGACGAAAAGCGAGAAATGTGACCTGACAAACGGGAAGAAGTCTGATATCACAACGATGGGTGACGCACACGACGGCTTCATCGCCGAAACGCCGCAGGATCCCATGCTCGCCTTCTTCCGCCGCCTGCCCAAAGGAGGAAAACCCGCTTGATTGCTCTCATATCCCGCTGGAAGCGGCAGGGCCCGCGCTTGTTGTTCGCCTGCGCCGCCGCGTTCCTCAGCCTGATGATCTGCACCAAAAGCTCCTTTCTTTACCCGCTCAACGACTGGGTGGACGTACACTGCTTTTTCACCGTGGGCCGGGGCATCCTGCACGGCCTGACGCCCTATCGGGATCTGTACGAGCAAAAGGGCCCGCTGGTATACTTCCTGTACGCCGGGGCAGCGGCGCTGTCGGAAAGCAGCTTTGCCGGCGTGTTCGCGCTGGAGTGCCTGTGCTTTGCCGGGTTTGTGTATTTCGGCGGCAGGATCGTGGAGGCGCTGTCCGGCCTGCGGGGCGCTTACTGGCCCGCCGCCGCGCTGCTGGCGGTGCTCACTCCCCTGTCCCCCGCCTTTTCCCACGGCGGCAGCGCAGAGGAGCTGTTTTTGCCCGTGATGGCGCTGGCCCTTTGGATCGTTTTGGCCGCCATGGGCGATCGGCGCCCACTGAACGGGCGGCAGGGCCTGATCCTGGGCCTGTGCGCCGCCGGGGCGCTGTGGATGAAATACACCTTCTGCGGCCTGTTCCTGGGCCTGGCGCTGGGGGTGATCGTTTGGTATCTCCACGATGGATGGGCCAGGCATCTGCCCCGGCTGATCGGCTTTTTCCTGCTGGGGGTGATCGCGCTTTCCGCGCTGACGGTGGTGTGGTTCGCCCTGCGCGGCGCGGCTGGGGATCTGTGGCAGGCGTATTTCGTCAATAACCTGACCCAGTACGCCCACAATATCCGCAGCGGGGCCTACGATCCGCCGCTGAAAAACCTGCTGAACAACCTGACCTGGTCGATTCCCGGGGCGCTGGGCATCCTTTGGCTGCTGATCACCAGAAAAAAGCGGGGCCGGGAAGCGGCGGCGGTCCTTCTTGGCGCCGTGTGCCTGTTTGTGTTTACCTACGCCAACGGGCGGCGGTATCCCTACTATGCCCTGGTGCTGGCGGTGTTCGCCCCGCTGGGGCTGGCCCCCATCCTGCGAGCGCTGTGGAAGCTTACGCAAAAAAAGCCGGCGCTGCAGCGCGCGGCGGCGGCGCTGATCACCGCGGCGGTGACGGCCGCCTCCCCCTTCCTCGCTTCCATATACAGCCCCAATGTATACCTGACGCGCATCGCCTTCGAAGACACGCCGCAATACCGCTTCGCGCAGATCATCCGGCAGGCCGATGATCAAACCCTCTTGAATGACGGCTTCCTGGACGGCGGGTTCTATTACGCCGCCGGGGTGCAGCCCTCCGGCCCGTATTTCTGCACCCTGAATATCGACCTGAAGGATATGGACGCCGCCCTGCAGCGCAGCGTAAGGCTGGGCGAAACCGCCTTTGTGGTGACAAGGCAAAAGAAATTGCAGAACAATCGCCTCTACCGCCTGGTGGACGAATGCAGCATGCCGTACGAAGGCCGCACCTGGCACTATTACCTGTACCGGCGGATCGATGAACCCACATAACAAAGCCCCGGCAGCCGACGGAATGAACCGCCCGCAGCCGGGACTTTTTTGCGTTTATTTTTTATCGGGACGAGCACCCCTTGCAGCCGTCGCAGGACCCGCCGCAGGCAGGGGCGTTTTTTTTCAGGCGCACAGTGGGCAGCAGCGCCTTGTGGGGGCAGGCCCGCACGCACGCGCCGCAGCGGATGCACTGGGGCGAATTGGGCGTTTTCATGGGATCAATGCCCAAAGGACAAACGAGTTTGCATTTTCCGCACCGGGTGCAACGCTCCTGAATCATCCGATACCGGTACAGGGATACGGGGTTCGCCAGGCCGTAAATCGCGCCCAAGGGGCAAAGGAAACGGCAGAAGGGCCGGTAGTATACGATAGAAAAGACCACAAAGCTCAGCAGGATCAGCATTTTCCAGCCAAACAGCGACCCGGCGGCATCCCGGAAGCCCTGGCCCAGCATCACCAGGGGCACGCCGCCCATCAGGGTGCCGGAGGGGCAAATGTATTTGCAGAACCAGGGATCGCCCTGGCCGATGATATTCACCGCCAGCATGGGCAGCAGGATCACGAAAATCAGCAGGATCCCATAGCGCAGGTACCCCGCCGCCCTTTCCCCCGGGAGGCTGCGTTTTTTCCAGCCCTTGGGCAGGGGGATGCGGTGCAGCAGATCCTGAAACAGCCCAAAGGGGCACAGAAAGCCGCACACGACGCGCCCGCCCAGGGCCCCCACCGCCATCAAAAAGCCCAGCACGTAATAGGACACGCTGAAATTCCTGCTGGAGATCACCGCCTGCAGGGCCCCGATGGGGCAGCTGCCCAGGGCCCCGGGGCAGGAATAGCAATTCAGCCCCGGCAGGCAAATTTGCTTGAGAGGCCCTTGATAGATCTTTCCATTCAAAAATCCCGCCGCGTATCCATTTGAAATCGCGGTGAACGCCAATTGCACGGCCAGCCGGAATGAAAAGCGACGCTTCTTTTTTTCCATGCCGTCACCCGATCCCGATGCATTCCAGGCAGATGCGGATGGCCTTTTGCAAACTCAGCAAATGCTCCTGCCGAAACAGGCCGACGCCCATCAGCGCCGCCCCCGCGCCCAGCAGCAGCCATCCGGCATTCCGCCTGAACCATTGAAAAACAAGCTGCCTGTTCATTCCATTTCCGCCAGCGTACTGTCGATGATTTCCCGCCAGGCAGCGTCGTCCCGAGCGCCAACGTAAACCGAGCCCACCATCATGCCCTCGCCGTCCAGGAAGAAAGTGGTGGGCACCGCCTGGATCTGGCTGACCACGTTGCGGTACATATCCATCGACGGCAGGATGTGGGGGTAATCGGCCTGGGTGGCTTCGGCGATTTCCCGGGCCACCTGTAATTGATTCTCATTGGCGCTCAGATCGCGGTTGGAGCAATCGGTCACCAGGCCCAGGATCATCACGTCCTTCTCCGCCAGTTCCCTGGCCAGGCTCCCCAACCCCGTCATTTCGCTGATGCAGGGGTTGCAGTAGGTGGCCCACACATTCACCATCACCAGCTTTTTTCCCTGGATCAGGGAAGCATCCACCGGATCGCCGTAAATATCCACGGTGGTCAGATCGCCAAGCAATTGGCCAGGTTTAACGAGCGCCCCTTCCCAGGCGTGCACGGAGGAAAGATAATAAACGTTTTGAAAGCCCACGTCCTGGAAAATGGCGGCGGCCATTTGGCCCTCCTCCGGCGTATCGCCGTACAGGTACACGTTCACCGCCAAGTTGCTGAAGCCGCCGTCCAATATCTCCTTGAGGGCGTCCCGCATTTCATCCAGGGGCATGCATTCCGCCCCGGGAATGGCCCCGGCGTCGTAATCTTCATAAGCGCGCACGTCGAATAAATTGATGTAGGGGCTGCCGTCGATCGCCTGCTGCAGCGCCGGCGCGGTGATTTCCTCACCTTGTGCCGCCACCGCGCAGGCCAGCCACAGCACCGATACAAAAATACCTATCAACCGCTTCATGTGCTTCCATCCTCCCAACGGTTCCTTGATTTCTGCATTATAGCATGAAACGCGGGCAATTGCGAGAAGAATCGATTTATTTACAATTTTGTTACAAATTGATCTTGGCACTCATGTGAAAACGTGGTAAGATATATACGTATACTTATGAACCTCCTGAAGGAGCTTGTGATTTATGCGTAAGCGTTTGCTTCTCTTTTTATTCGTTTTGCTGCTTTTGCCGTTATGGGTTTTGGCGGAGGAATTGGCCTTTACGGTAGCGCCGGAGGAAGTGCGCCCCGGCAAAACGGAAAGGATCAGTATTTCCGTGCCGGCAGACGGCAGCGCGAAGCTGGAGCTTTTGGATGCCGACGGCGCGTTCGTCGCCGTGATCCAGGAAAAACTGACGGTGGCCCAGGGCGTGAATCATCTGACCTGGGATGGCTATGCCGCCAATCATCAGGCCGTGGCCCCGGGGAACTATCAGCTTTCCCTGTCCCAGGGCGGTGAAACGGCGCGGAAGGCCATCACCATCGGCCAGGAAAGCCCGCAAATCCTATCGCTGCAGGCCTCCGACGCCCTGCTGGACGACAGCCCCTGGCAAATGACGGTGGAAACCAACATGGCGGGCACGCTGCTGGCGCGCATCAAGCTGAGCGACGAGGAATGGCACACCATCCTGGAAGAAGCGGTGCCCCAGGGCGAATCCACCTTCACCTGGGACGGCGTGTGCGAAGGCCGGGATATCCCCAACGGCGAATATGCCGTGCAGGTGCGCCTGGTGGACGGGGAAGGCTACGCCGGCACCGCCCGGCAAAGCACCCTGACCCGGGCCCACGCCATCACCCCCACCCCGGCACCCACCGCCACGCCCCGGCCCTCCCCCAAAACGGTGATCCCCAGCGCGGTGAAAACCCAGGCCGACGAAACCAACTATTGGACGCTGCCCCTGGGCGAAATGAACGAACAGGCCATCTGGGATGTGATGATGCAGCCCATGACGGTGATCGACGGCAACGAAAAAAATGTGTACCGCCTGCGCAAAACCCCGAATAATTCCTCCGAGGCGGAGAATATCGTCGGCGAAATCACCTATGCTTCTCAGGGCGTGCACATCCTGGAAACCCTGGATAACGGCTGGACGCTGGTGGAGGCCTACAATTCCTCCTACGGCCCCAACTGCAAATCCCGCCCCGGCTTCGGGGTGACCGACGATCTGATCCAGGGCTACGTGCAGACTTCCCTGCTGAAAACCATCGTGCCCCGCACCGATTACGCCCTGCTGATCGATAAATTGGAGCAGAAAATGTATATCTTCTCCGAAGGCAAGGTCATCGGCGAATTGCTGGTATCCACCGGGCTGAACAACGCCACCCAATCCTGGAACGAAACCCCCGCCGGCGAATTCGTCATGATCAGCAAGATGGGCGGCTTTCCCGCCGGCAACCTGTGGTGCGCCTACGGCATGCGCATCAACGGGGGCTGCGCCATCCACCAGGTGCCCTATATCGGCGACGCCGACACCCCCGCCGCCCGGCAGGATTTTTCCTCCACGGTGAAGCTGCTGGGCTCCAAGGCCAGCCACGGCTGCGTGCGGGTGCAAAAGGCCACCAACGCCCAGGGGCAAAACATGAAATGGCTGTGGGACAACATCAAGAAATTCACTAAGGTGCTCATCTGGGATGATACCGGCCGCTTCATGGATTACCCCGACGACAGCACCCTGCTGTATTACAACCCCAACGGCGGCAAGAATTTCCATGAGAACCAGTATTGCTCCGCCGTGAAGAATCGCTACCTGCCCCTGACCCCCTTCACCTACGGCGAATTTGAAACCGGGGTGTACGCCAATTTGAGCCCATGCCCCTCCTGCGCCCACATCATGCGCAAAGCGGAAATCGACGCCCTGAACGCCGAAAACGGCTATTGATCTTCCTCATCCCGTCTCCTCCGAGGCGGGATGATTTTTGTATCTAAACGCATAATTTTCTTCGTTCAGGCCGGTTAATCCTTGCGCAAGAATTGATCAGTAAGATTTTTCTAACGAACGAAGTGCACTTAATTTGACCGATATTTGATGCAGTTTTACCAAAAATCTATACGCCCTCTTGCATTTTTTGCACGATAATGATATGATATATGCGACGTGAATGACACGATCATATTTGGAGGTGCAATCATATGGCTTACAAAATTTCTGACGCGTGCATCAGCTGCGGCGCTTGCGCTGCCGAATGTCCCCAGGAAGCCATCGCCGAGGGCGAAGGCCAGTACGTCATCGATCCTGACAAGTGCATTGAGTGCGGCGTGTGCGCCGATACCTGCCCCGTGGGTGCCCCTGAACAGGCCTAAGGCCCTTCAGGCACGGGAATAAGGATCCTCATTGTTCCAGGGAGAAAAGTCAACCGCCGGTCCGCCGGCGGTTTTCTTTTATCTTTTATTGGTCTGCCGTCGATTTAAGCAGGAAAAAAACAGGCTGCGCCTCCTTCTGCCGGGGCGTACCGCTTGTGTGATCCGGAAAATCATGCTACAATATACGGAAGCGGCGGGCCTGAGCCGCCGGGCGCATGGGAGGGGGCAAGCCAATGGCGAAGCGAAAGCGCTGGTTCAAGCTGGATAACGCGGCCAAGCTGTACCCCGCCGTATCCACCGCCCGGTGGAGCAGCACCTTCCGGGTGTCCGCGGAATTGATGGAGGATGTGGATCCCGATCGCCTGCAAACGGCGGTGAACCGCACCCTGCCCCGTTTCCCCTCCCTGAAGGTGCGGCTGCGCACCGGCCTGTTCTGGTATTACCTGGAGGAAATTGATCAGCCCCTCACCGTGCGGCCCGATACGGGCCATCCCTGCATGCCCTTTCACTTCAAGCAGGATAACGGCTACCTGCTGCGGGTATTTTATTACCGGAAGCGCATTTCCGCCGAATTCTTTCACGTCCTCACCGACGGCAGCGGCGGCATGACCTTCTTAAAAACCCTGACGGTGGAATACCTGCGGCTGGGCGGCAAGCGGGTGGCCTTTGACAACGGGGCTCTGGATATCCGCACGCCCCCCGCAAGCGAAGAAACCCAGGATGCTTTCCTGCGCATGCCCCTGCCCCGGGTGCGCGCCTCCCGCCGGGAAGGCCGGGCCTATCATTTTCCCGCCACCCCGGAATTGCCCCACACCCTGCATATCACCGCCGCGTCGCTGCCCGCGCAGCAGGTGGTGGACCGGGCCAAGGCCCTGCAAATCAGCGTGACGGAATACCTGGTCAGCGTGATGCTGTGGGCGGCCTATCAGGATCAGAAGGGGCGAAAGCGAAAGCGCTTGCTGCCGGTGCGGGTTTCGGTGCCGGTCAACATGCGGGCCTTCTACCCCACGCCCACCATGCGCAATTTTTCCACCTTCGTCAATCCTGGCATCGATCCCCGGCTGGGGGATTACACATTCGAGGAAATCGCCCGGGAAGTGCACGCCTTTATGCGCTACCAGGTGAACCCCAAATTGCTGTCCGCCGTCATCGCCACCAACGTGGCGGACGAAAAGAATTTGCTGATCCGCCTGGTGCCGCTGCACATCAAAAACTGGGTGATCGGCAGCATCTTCCGCAAGGCGGGGGATCAATTGATCACCACCACATTGTCCAACCTGGGCAGAACGCCCATGCCCAGCGGGGCGGAAAAGCTGGTGCGGCGCTTTGAATTCCACTTGGGGTCCCCCTCCACGCCCCTGTGCAACGCGGCGGCGGTGACCAACGGCAATGAACTGCGGCTGATCTTTTCCAGCAACATCCGGGAAACCACCCTGCCCAGGGAAACCCTGCGCTTCCTGGTGGAAAGCGGCGTACCGGTCGCCGTGGAAAGCAATATGGAGGAGCAATAACATGGCGTACTGCGTGCATTGCGGCGTAAAATTGGGCGAGGGCGAAAGACGCTGCCCCCTGTGCGGCACGATCGCCGTCGATCCCGCCCAGCCGCTGGATCCCAACGCGCCCCGGGCCTACCCCGTTCGGCTTCCGGAGCAGGAGCTGAAGAAAAGCAAGCGCTATCTGCTTGCCTGGGCCGCCCTGCTGCTGCTTTTGCCCGCCGGGCTGTGCCTGCTGCTGGACGCGCTGACCGGCGGCGTCAGCTGGAGCATCTATGCCGCCGGGGCGCTGGTGCTGATTTTTCTGAGCACCGCCGTGCCGCTGCTGGTTACCCGGCACAAAACCTACTGGTCGCTGCTGACGGCGTTTCTGAGCCTGAGCGGGTATTTGTTCTTGGTGGAGCGAATCAGCCACAGCGAAGGATGGTTCTTCCTCATCGTTCTGCCCGCCCTGACGCTGGCCGCATTGCAAATTGCCCTGATCATTTTCCTCTATCGGCGGGGCACCCTGAACAAGCTGACGCTGCTGGCTGCCGCCCTGGCTGCCGTGGCCGTGCAGTGCGTGGGGGTGGAATGGCTGCGCTCCCTGGCCCGGGGCGAGGGAACGCGCTTCCTCTGGTCGCCCTACGTGCTGGCCCCCTGCGTGTTTTTATCCCTGGTGCTTTTCTTTATCAACGCCAACCGCCCCGTGCGGGAGGAGGTGCGCCGTCGGGTGCACTTTTGAACGAAATCGTGTTTTCAGCATAATGATGATATCGATGGAGAAAGGATGAACAAACATGAAAAAGTATCGCGTAGGCATCATCGGCGCCACGGGCATGGTGGGCCAGCGTTTTGTTACGCTGCTGCAGGATCATCCCTGGTTTGATTTATCGGTATTGGCCGCCAGCAGCCGCAGCGCGGGCAAAACCTACCGGGAAGCGGTGGCAGGCCGGTGGGCCTTTTCCTGGCCCATTCCGGAAAAAGCAGCCGGCATGACGGTGCTGGATGCTTCCGACGTGCGGGCCGTGGCGAAAATGTGCGATTTCGTGTTCTGCGCCGTGGATATGGATAAAAAGGCCACCCGCGAACTGGAAGAAAGCTATGCGAAGGCTGAAACTCCCGTGGTCAGCAACAACAGCGCCTGCCGCCTGCTGCCCGACGTGCCCATGATGATCCCCGAAATCAACGCGGGCCACGCCCCCATCATCCTGGCCCAGCGCAAGCGCCTGGGCACCAAGCGGGGCTTCATCGCCGTTAAGCCCAATTGCTCCATCCAAAGCTACGTGCCCGCCCTGACCCCCCTGCGGGATTTTGGGCTGAAGGCCGTATCGGTGTGCACCTATCAGGCCATCAGCGGCGCGGGCAAAACCTTCGAGCGCTGGCCGGAGATCCTGGATAACGTGATCCCCTACATCGGGGGCGAAGAGGAAAAGAGCGAGCAGGAGCCCCTGAAAATCTGGGGCGAATTGAACGCCGCCGGCGACGCCATTGAATTGGCGACCGCCCCGGTGATCAGCGCCCAGTGCCTGCGGGTGCCCGTTTCCGATGGACACACCGCCGCCGTCAGCGTGTCCTTTGAGCGCAAGCCCGGCATGGATGAGATCCTGGACCGCTGGGCCAATTACCGCACGGTGGCCCAGCAGCTGGCCCTGCCCAGCGCCCCCACCCCCTTCATCCAATACATGCAGGAGCCCGACCGTCCCCAGGCCCGGCTGGACCGGGATTTTGAGCGCGGCATGGGCGTGACCGTGGGGCGGCTGCGGCCCGATCCCATTTTCGATTATAAGTTCGTCTGTCTTTCCCACAATACCCTGCGGGGCGCTGCGGGCGGCGGCGTGCTGTCGGCCGAATTGCTGTGCGCCCAGGGGTATATCCAGCGAAAGGAGTAAGGAAGCATGGCAACGCTGTTTGAAGGGTGCGGCACCGCGCTGCTGACCCCCTTCAAAAGAAATCAGGTGGATTATCCCGCCCTGGCGCGGCTGATCGACGCCCAGATCGCCGGCGGCGTCGACGCGCTGATCGCCTGCGGCACCACGGCGGAGCCCGCCACCATGACGGAAGAGGAATGGCAAAGCGTGCTGGCCTTCGTGATCCGGCAGGCGGCGGGTCGGGTGCCCGTCATTGCCGGCACCGGCGGCAACAATACGATGGACGTGATCCGCAAGGCCCGCGTCGCCAAGGATCTGGGGGCCAGCGCCCAGCTTTGCGTCACCCCCTATTACAACAAAACCACCCAGGCCGGCCTGGCGGCCCACTACCGCGCCATCGCCCGGGAAAGCGGCCTGCCGGTGATCGTGTACAACGTGCCGTCCCGCACGGGGCTGAACATGCTGCCCCAAACCCTGCATGAACTGGCCGACGAGGAAAATATCATCGCCGTCAAGGAAGCGTCGGGCAGCCTGACCCAGATCATGGAAATGATCCGCCTGTGCGGCGACAGGATCGCCCTCTATTCCGGGTCCGACGAGCTGACCGCCCCCATCCGGGCGGTGGGCGGCAAAGGCGTCATTTCGGTGACGGCCAACATTGCCCCGCAAATCATGGCCGAAATGGCCCACGCCCCCATCGAGCGGGCGGCGGAATTGAACCTGCAGTATCTGCCGCTGATCAACGCCCTGTTCAGCGAGGTGAACCCCATCCCGGTGAAGGCGGCGGCGGCCATGATGGGCCTGTGCAAAAATGAAGTGCGGCTGCCCCTGATCCCCCTGTCCCGGGAGCATCAAAAGCAATTGAAATACGAAATGCAAAAGGCAGGATTGCTGTAACATGACAACAAAAATCATCCTATCCGGCGCCTGCGGGCGCATGGGCCGCCAGGTGGCGGCGCTGGCGGAGGAGGGGGCCATCGTGGCCGGCGTGGACGTGAATCCCCGGCAGGATTTCCCCTTCCCCGTCTATCCCTCCTTTTCCCTGGTGCGGGAGGAAGCCGACGTGATCGTGGATTTTTCCCGCCCGGAAGCGCTGCCGCCCCTGCTGGCATACGCCCGGGAGCACCGCACCGCCGTGGTGCTGGCCGCCACCGGGTATACCGATCAGGATGTCGCCGCCATCGCGGCCGCGGCCAAGGAAATACCCATTTTCCGCAGCGCCAACCTGTCCATCGGCGTGTATGTGCTCAAGGCCATCGCCGCGCAAGCCGCCAGGCTGCTGCCCGATTTTGACATCGAAATCGTGGAAAAGCACCACAATCAAAAAATCGACGCCCCCAGCGGCACCGCCCTGATGCTGTACGACGCCATCCGCCGCCAGGATTCAGTGCCGGTGTTTGGCCGCAACGGGCGCACCCAGAAGCGGGAGAATACCGAAATCGGCCTGCACGCCATCCGGGGCGGCACCGTAGCCGGGGTGCACGAGGTGGGCTTCTACGGCCCCGGCGAATCGCTGATGATCACCCATTCCGCCCAGGATCGATCCCTGTTCGCCCGGGGCGCGCTGCGATCCGCCGCCTTCATTGCCCGCCAGGCCCCCGGCGAATACAGCATGGACGATCTGGCCAAAAGCCTGCTGGCCTGAACCCTGAAACGCCTTTCGTTCGCGGTCCATCCCGCAAAAGAAACCCTTGACATTCCTTTGCTCCCGGGCGTATAATACTGCCATCATCCCCGGGATGACGGAGAACACGTTTCCCCCTCAACGGCTGTCAGAGAACGTGCGGTTGGTGCGAGCACGGGAGCCGCGGCGGAAATACCGCCTCCTGACCGGCGGCGGCCCGCGCCCGTTACAGCGCGGCATCAAGGGGTCCGGTGTGCATGGAAAATCGTCAGCGCTCATGGGAAGCGTCATTTTCCGGGAAAAGCCGGGCAACAAGGGTGGAACCGCGGGCAAAGAATATGCATTCACGCTCGTCCCTTCATTCATATGACGGGACGGGCTTTTCATTTGCCCCTCCCACAAGAAAAGAGGAGGAAGAACCATGAAAATCATCTACAACGACGGTCACGTGGCGGAATGCCCCGTGGAGGAAGAACTGGAGGTCATCCGCCATTCCGCGGCGCACATCATGGCCCAGGCGGTGAAGCGGCTGTATCCCGGCGCGCACTTCGCCTATGGCCCCGCCACCGAAAAGGGCTTCCACTACGACATTGATCTGGGCGACGTGAAGCTCACCGACGAGGATCTGCCCGCCATCGAAAAGGAAATGCAGAAGATCGTGAAGGAAAACCTGCCCTTCAAGGTCTATCCCCTGCCCCGGGAGGAAGCGGTGAAGCTGATGCAGGAGCGGGGCGAAATCTACAAGGTGGAGCATATCGCCGATCTGCCGGAGGACGCCACCATCACCTTCTATCAGCAGGGCGATTACATCGATATGTGCGTGGGCCCGCACCTGACCTACACCAAGGCCCTCAAAGCGTTCAAGCTCACCGCCCTGTCCGGCGCGTACTGGAAGAACGATCAGAAGAATAAGATGCTCACCCGCCTGAACGGCGTGGCCTTCCGCACCCAGGACGAGCTGAAGGAATACGAAAAGCAGGTGGAAGAGGCGAAGGCCCGGGATCACCGCCGCATCGGCCGGGATATGCTGCTGTTCATGACCGACGATCTGATCGGCAAGGGCCTGCCCATGTTCCTGCCCAAGGGCTACACCGTGTGGCAGGAGCTGGAAAACTATATCCGGGATAAAGAACGCATGCTGGGCTATCAGCACGTGCTGACCCCCTGTGTGGGCACCGTGGATCTGTACAAAACCAGCGGCCATTGGGAGCATTACAAGGATAACATGTTCCCCGCCATGGAGGTGGAGGGCGAAAGCTTCGTGCTGCGGCCCATGAACTGCCCCCATCATATGCGCATCTACGCCAACCGGCCACATTCCTACCGCGATCTGCCCATCCGCATCGGCGAAATCGCCCACGATTTCCGTTTTGAGGCCAGCGGCACCCTGAAGGGCATCGAGCGCGGCCGCCACTTCTGTCAGAACGACGCCCACCTGTTCGTCACCCCCGATCAGATCAAGGACGAGGTCAGTTCGGTGGTCGATCTGATTTTCAGCACCTACAAGGATTTCAACATCACCGATTACCGCTGCGTGCTGAGCCTGCGCGATCCCGAGGACAAGGTGAAGTACCACCAGGACGATGAAATGTGGGAAAAGGCCGAATCCGCCCTGCGGGAAGTGCTGACCGAGCTGGGCATCGATTTCACCGAAGAGATCGGAGAAGCGGCCTTCTACGGCCCCAAGCTGGATGTGAATGTGAAGCCCGCCGTTGGCGCGGAATACACCCTGAGCACCTGCCAGCTGGATTTCTGCCTGCCCGCTAAATTCGACCTGAAATACATCGATAAAGACGGTGTGGAAAAGACCCCCGTGGTGCTGCACCGGGCCATCCTGGGTTCCCTGGATCGGTTCATGGCTTACCTGATCGAAGAAACCAAGGGCGTGTTCCCCCTGTGGCTGGCCCCGGTGCAGGTGAAGGTGCTGCCGGTATCCGACAAGAGCATGGATTACGCCGAGCAGGTGTACGAAGCCCTGAAAAAGCAGCGCATCCGGGTGGAATTGGACGATCGGAACGAAAAGATCGGCTACAAAATCCGCTATGCCCGCCAGGTGGACCGGGTGCCCTACATGATCATCATCGGCGAAAAGGAAATCGCCGAAGGCAATATTTCCGTCCGCGATCGGGAAACCGATCAGACCAACGTGTACGATCTGGACGCGTTCGCCGCCAAGATCCTGCAGGATATCAAGGATCGGAAATAAGGCGCTATCCGTTTTGCGACGCTGAAATTCAAATAACCACCGCTGCCGTGCCTCCCAAGGCACGGCAGTTCAGGTTGTCGAAAAAGTATTTTCGACAACCTGCGAATCAAATCGGAATAAAAATTCCGCTTTGATTCGGAACATCCATTTCCTGCAAAAATGGGTTTTCGACCTCCAAGGAGGCCAAAAACCCGATTTTCGCGGCCGGAAAATGGATAGCGGAAGCGGCTTTCAGCCGCTCCTCGGCGACGTACACGCCGCCGCCTGCGGAATGAAATCGAAGGGACTATATGGTCCCTTCGATGCATCCCTGGGGTTTGTCGATAATCTGTGCTGCCGTGCCTCCCAAGGCACGACAGTTTTTAAAATTTACAGATTTTTTTCACTTGATCCTCTTTACAATCCCGCAAAACCCGGTATACTGTTCGGTGCGGAAGGTTCCGCCAATATCTGATGAAAGGATCGCCCATGAAAAGATTGCTTGCCGTATGCCTGCTGGCGGCGATGCTGCTGCCCCTGGGGGGCTGCGCCGCGTCAGCGGAAAACGTGACCGTGATGGTCACCTTCTATCCCCTGTACATCCTGGCGGAAAACGTGCTGGACGGCGTGGAAAATGTGACCCTGCTGTCCATGACCACACCCTCCACCGGGTGCCTGCACGATTATCAGCTGCTGCCCCGGGATATGCGGGCCCTGGCGACCGCGCAATTGCTGCTGATCAACGGTGCGGGCATGGAAAGCTTCCTGCCCGAGGTGGAAAAGCAGTTTGCCTCCCTCCAGGTGGTGGATTGCTCCCAGGGCGTGGATCTGCTGGCCGAGGAGGATCATGACGAGGTGGAAGAAACGGGCCACGACCACGGCGAATTCAACGCCCACATCTGGCTGGACCCGCAAAACGCCATCCAGATGGTGAACAACATGACCGCCGCCTTCACGGACCTGCTGCCCGATCGGGCCGGGCAGATCCGCGAAAACGCCCAAGCGTACACCCAGCTGCTGACCGATCTGGACGCGGAGCTGCGGGAGGCCATCGCTCAGCTGCCCCGGAAAAAGATCGTCACCTTCCACGAGGCTTTCCCCTATTTCGCCCGGGCCTACGGGCTGGATGTGGTGGCCGTGGTGGCGCTGGAGCCGGAGGAGCCGGTATCTCCCCGCATGCTGGCGGAGGTGATCGCGGCGGTGAAGGAAAATGACAACCCGCCCCTGTTCTCCGAGCCGCAATATGAAAACGCCGCCCTGAAAGCGGTGGCCCAGGAAACCGGCGCGCCGGTATTCGAATTGGACCCCCTGGTCACCGGTGAGGGCGAAAAAACGGCCTATCAGGACGTGATGCGCAAAAACCTGGCCGTGCTTCAGGAAGCCCTGGGCGACTGACCGCCAGAAGGAGCGATCATCCGTGCCGCGCCTGGATGGATTCGGCCTGCTCGTCAATGATATGCCCGCCATGATCCGGTTTTACCGGGACGCGCTGGGCTTTGAGATCAAGGAAGATGAAAGCGCGGAAAACGTGTATCTGATCAAGGACGGCACGCTGTTCCTGCTTTACGACCGGAAGGATTTCGAAAAAATGACCGGACACACGTACCAGTACGTGCAGGGCTTCAACGGACATTTCGAATTGGCCTTATACGTTGACACCTTTGCGGAGGTGGACGCGTTCTACGCCCAAGCCATCAGCCGCGGCGTCGCCCCGGTGATGGCGCCCACCACCGAGCCCTGGGGGCAAAGGACCTGCTATATCGCCGACCCGGAAGGCAACCTGATCGAAATCGGATCGTGGGATAAACCGTACGAGAAGAAAGACGATTGATCCGCGCATACAAAAACAGGAGCGAATTTGCTCCTGTTTTTTGATCCTGTTTTCAAATAAAACGATTCACGCGAAATTTGAAGGCTTCTGTCATCCCGCGTGGAGCGGAGCCAAAGGCGAAGCGGAATCGAGGGATCTATCAGTTGACTGTACAAGCCGCGCCAGATCCCTCCGCTTCCTTCCGCCTTCAGCTCCATTTCGGTCGGGATGACTGCGTTTTTATTGCCTGGTATTTTGTTACAATTCTAAAATGCGTTCAGGATAAATTGCGTGATGATTCAGCGCCGCAGCATTTCCCTGGCGTGGCTGCGGGCACTTTCCGGGTCGCCGCCCAGCATACGGGCGATCTCGTTGACCCGGGCCTCCCCCGTCAGCGGGGTCAGGCGGGTATGGGTGCGCTGGCCGTCAAAATATTTTTCCACCAGGTAATGGTGATCGGCCAGGGCGGCGATCTGCTGCAAATGGGTGACGCACAGCACCTGATGCTCCCGGGCGATGGCCGCCATTTTTTCGCCCACCACCTGGGCGGCTTTGCCGGAAATACCGGTGTCGATCTCATCGAAAATCATGGAGGGCACCCCCTCCCGCTGGGCCGCCACCGATTTGATGGCCAGCATCAGCCGGGATAATTCGCCTCCGGAGGCGATTTTCGACAGGGGCTGCAATTCCTCCCCCCGGTTGGGGGCGATCAGGAAGGCCGCCGTTTCGCTGCCCAAAGCGCCGGGCGGGCAGGGCGTCAGGGATACCTGGAATCGGGTGCCGGCCATATTCAAATCCCGCAGCTGGGTTTCCATATCGGCTTCGAATTTCCGGGCCAGCTTTTGCCGGGAGGCCGTCAGCGCCTGGGCGGAGCGCTGGTATTGCGCGCCCAGGGCCTTTTCCTGCCGGGCCGCTTCGTCGATATCGTCATCCAGGCTCTCAAAGCCAGCCAGTTCCCGCTCGATCTCCTTCAATTTTTCGATCATTTCTCCGGTGGACGCGCCGCCGTATTTGCGGCTCAGCCGCCGGATCAGATCCAGCCTCGCCTGCACCTGCTCCAGCCGGTCGGGATCGCTGTCCAGGTGAGACAGCATGTCCCGCAGGGTCAAGCCGATATCCTCCACCTCGTAATACGCCCCGTCCAGCCGGGCCAGCAGAGCGGCGTAGCGCTCATCCAAATTTTCAATAGGCCGCAGGGCGTCGATGGCCGTGCGCAGCGCTTCCACCGCCGGCGCGCCGCCGTCGTACACCGATTCGAAGGCCTCCCGCAGCCCATTCTCGATCTTTTCCGCGTGGCGGAAGCGGTCCCGCTCCCGGGCCAGGTCGTCCTCCTCCCCGGCGGTCAGCTTCGCGCCCTTCAATTCCTTTTGCCGGATGCGCAAAAGCTCCATGCGTTCCCCCGCCTGGGCGCTTTGCTTCTGCAATTGATCCAGGCGGCGCTTCACATCCCGCCAGGCGGCGTAATCCTGCTGCACCGCGGCCATCAGCTGCCGGTGGGCGTCATCGCCGGTCGCGTCCAGCATACCCAGGTGGCGCTTCTCATCCATCAGGGATTGATGCTCGTGCTGGCCGTGGATATCCATCAGCAGCGCCGCGAATTGCTGATACTGGGACAGGGGCATCAGCGTGCCGTTGACCCGGCAGGAGGACCGGCCCTGGGCAGTGATTTCCCGGGAAAGGATCAGCTCGCTGCCCTCATCCAATTCCTGCTCCTTCAGCATTTTCTGCACCGCCGGGCAATCCGAAACGTCAAAAAGGCCCTCAACACGGGCCTTTTCTTCTCCCTTGCGGATCAATTCCTTCTGGGCGCGCCCACCCAGCAGCAGCACCACCGCGTCCACCAGGATGGATTTGCCCGCGCCGGTTTCGCCAGTGAGCACGTGCAGGCCGGAGGAGAATTCCACCTGCATCTGATCCATCAGCGCGATATTGCGGATCGATAGGGAAAGCAGCATATTGATTTCCTCTTATTTCAGCAATTCCCGGAAGCTGATCACGGCCTTTTCGGCCTCCGCTTCGTTCTGGGCGATCACCAGGATGGTATTGTCCCCCGCCATGGTGCCCAGGATCTCGGGCAAACGCATGGAATCGATAGCCTCCGCCGCCACGTTGGCGCTGCCGGACAGGGTTTTGATCACGATGATGTTGCTGGCGGAATTGATGCTCAGCACCGATTCCTTGAACATGCGCACGAACCGATCGGTCAGCCCATGCTCCGCCTTATCGGCGGTGGCGTATTTATACCCGCCCTTGCTGGAAAGCACCTTCAGCAGGCGCAATTCCTTGATATCCCGGGACACGGTAGCCTGGGTGACCACGATGCCCATTTCCCGCAGCTTGGCCGCCAATTCTTCCTGGGTTTCGATATCGTTTTGCTCAATCAGGCTCAGAATCGCCGTTTGCCGAGCGTTCTTCATGGGTATTCACTCCTGTTCCTCATCTTGATTCCAGATTTTTTGCTTCCTTCGCAGCGTGCTGAAAAACTGGTGATCGAGCGGGCGGATCAGCAGCATTTCCTCCTCCGCCAGCGCAATATCCACCTGGGCTTCCTCCGTCACCGGCAGCAGCGTTTGCCCGTCGATGGCCAATTGCAACCGCCGCCTGTCCCGCCCGTGGGCAATCAGGGTCACCCGGGTGTTCAGCGGCAGCAGCACGGGCCGCAGCAGCAATTCCCTGGCAGCGATGGCCGTCACCGTCAGGCACTGCACGTCGGGCCGCACGATGGGCCCGCCGGAGGACAGGGCATAGGCCGTGGAGCCCAGGGGCGTGGCGATCACGATGCCATCCCCATGAGCGCCCAGCACCCGTTCCCCATCGGCGATGACGGTGGTTTCGATCACACCGGGGTGTTCCCCCCGGGTCAGGGATAAATCATTCAGCGCAAGGTATCTTTTTCCTTCATATTGGGCCGCCAGCAGCGGGCAATGGGCCAGGCGATAGCGGCCTTGCAGCAGCATATCGGCCGTTTCCTCCGGCTGATCGGCGCTGCCATCCATCAAAAAGCCCACGGTACCGGCATTGACCCCAAACAGCGGAACACCGCCCGCGATGGCGCCGGACACCGCCCTCAGCAGCGTGCCGTCGCCCCCGAAGGCCACCAGCGCCTGCACGCCGTCCGGCACATGATCCGCCGCCCGGCCCACGCCCTGCCGGGCCAGCCAGGGCTCCGTATACACATCGCACGCGCGCCGGGACAAACTGGCCGCCAGCGCCTGGGCCGCGATGATGCCCCGGGGCTGATAAGGATTCGCATAGAAGAAGAAAGCGGGCTTCATTTCATTCCTCCATTTCTGCATATCATCATACCATATTCACGAAAAATTCACAAGCCGTAAAAGGAAAAGAAACAGGATTTTTCCGCATTTACTTGACAAAATCTTTCCAACCGCCTATCATAGTGCAGCGGCCGGCGATGCATAATTTCCCGGTCCGTCCGGAAAGGAGCATAACGACCTGATGAATACCCTTTGCGTGCCCTCGGGGCCTGAATCGATCCAGACCGCCGCTGATTTGCTTCGTCGGGGCCAGGTAGTGGCCTTCCCCACTGAAACGGTGTACGGCCTGGGGGCCGACGCCTTGAACGATGCAGCCGTGCGGGCCATTTTTACCGCCAAGGAGCGGCCGGCCGACAATCCTTTGATCGTGCACGTGGCGGAGCAGGGCCAGTTGGAGGGGCTGTGCCACGTTACGGATACCGCCAAAAAGCTCATGGACGCCTACTGGCCCGGTCCCCTGACCCTGCTTTTGATGAAAACCTCCCGGGTGCCCGACGTTACCACCGCGGGGCTGCCCTCCGTGGCAGTGCGCTGCCCCCGGCATCCGGTGGCCCTGGCGCTGCTGCGGGCCTGCAAGGTGCCCATCGCCGCCCCAAGCGCCAACCGCTCCGGCCGGCCCAGCCCGACTACCGCCGCCCATGTGTACGAGGATATGCAGGGCCGCATCCCCATGATCCTGGATGGGGGCAATTGCCAGGTGGGCGTGGAATCCACCGTGGTGGATCTGACGGGCGATATCCCCTGCGTGCTGCGCCCCGGCGCCATCACGCCCCAGGATATCGCCGCCGTGGCCGGAAACTGCACCGTGGCATCCAGCGTGATGCGCCCCCTGAAGGAGGGCGAGCGCGCCCCTTCCCCCGGCATGAAGCACCGGCATTACGCCCCCCGGGCCAAGATGACCGTGCTGGTGGGGCCCGATGAAAACGTAACGGCGGAAATGATCCGCCGGTATGACGCGGCGGAAAACGCCGTGATCCTGGCCCACGATTCCCTGCTGCCCGCCTTCGGCCCCCGCCGGGCGTTCGGCCTGGGAAACAGCCCCCGGGAAAGCGCGCATCTGCTGTTTCAGCGGCTGCGGGAAATGGATGAAACGGGCTGCACCCTGATCCTGGCCCAGGGGTGGGAAGCCCAGGGCGAGGGCCTGGCCGTGATGAACCGCATGGCCCGGGCGGCGGCCTTTGACATTGTGGAATTATAATTTTTCAAATTGATCCCGCGCAAAAACCGGTACAGCCTCCTGATCAGGCGCTGTACCGGCTTCTTTTCTTATAAAAATTATTTCGCTTCCACCTGCTCCGAATTGCCAAAGCCGATCAGGCTGTACACGCTGCGGGTGCTGTTGGCCGACTTGTTGATCTTTTTACCCATGAACAGCAGACAGCTGGTGCCGCCCCCATCCAGGTTCATGGCCTCGACAACGCCCTTTTCGATCATTTTGTCCGCCAGCCAGGTCAGGTACGCGCCGCCGTTATTCTGTGCGGTCATGCGCCCCTCCACACACAGAACGAAATAGTGGTAGGGGGCAATCATGCCCAGGGCCATGCGGGGCTCCTTGTAGGTGTAATACTCGGTGCGCAGCATGTATTCGCTCAGCTTTCCCTCCTGCACCAGGATGGGGCCAAAGGAAAAGGTATGTAGCGCCCCCATCTCCAGGTATTCCTGGGCGGTGTGATCCTTGCTCAGGTAGGTTTTCATGCTGCCGTCGCCAAATACCGCCAGCACGTTCAGGTTGGGGAAGGAATTATCCCGATCCCAGGTTTTTTCCACGATCACATTCTGATTGCGGATGATGATCCCCGGGGGGATAAAATTGTTCTTTTCCACGATCCGGAACCCGAAATGATCGTCGGTCATGGCCAATACGATCTGGTTGTTCTGCGCCGTGGTGATGGGGCTCACCGCCGTATGGCCGGGGTTTTTGCCATTCACATAGGCGGCCAGGGGCGATTCGGGGCTGCACTGCACGTCGCCCTCGTACCACACCAGCTTGTTTTTTTCATCCACCCACTTCTGCAAATCGATGTGAATAGATGTGGAAATGTAGATCCAGTGCCCGTCGTCGGTATCGATGTGGATGAATTCCTCCATGCCGGCGTTTTCCGCAAGGAATCCCTCCTCCGTCAATTTGGGCAGCTTCACCTTTTTCCGGGCGCCATGGGGCGGCTCGGGGGTGGGTTTTGGCGTTTTGGTGGGTGTGGGGGTTTTGGTGGGCTTGGGCGTGGGCTTGGGGGTGGGCACCTTGGTGGGCGGCGGCACCGGCGAGGGCGACGGGGCCGTATCGGTGGGGATGGCCTTGCCGGAGAAAATCAATTCCTGCAGCGCCTCGTCGGCGACGCCCGTTTCTTCCAATCCGTTGGCGGCCTGCAATTGCTTCACCCGCTCCACCATCACAGCGTTGTATTGATCGGACACCTTTTTGTCTTTGAAATACCCCAGCCAGTACATGGCGGGTTTCAGCCGGGTCACATCCCGCCCCTCCATGCCGTATTTCAGGGTGCGGTAATCATCGGCCTGGGCAACGGCGCAAAGGCTGATGAGTAAAACGCACATCAGCCCGGCGAGAATCATTTGCGTTCCTTCACGCTTCCATTTACTTCGCATCTTTTACACGACCCCAGAACAGAGTGTATACATTCAGGTATTGATCAGGAATATCGTGGAAGAATTCACACCGGTCGATCACTTCCTGGGGCGGATTGATGGTGGGATTCTCGGTGTACTCCTCGCCCATCAGTTCGATCGCGGCGGTATTGGGGGAGGAATACCAAATGTATTCGCAGTTCATCTGGGCAATATCCGGGCGGCACAGGAAGTTGATCAGCTTTTCCGCGTTTTCCTTGTTCCGGGCGGTAGTGGGGATCACCATGGGGTCGATCCACACGTTGCTGCCCTCCTGCGGCACGGAATAGGCCAGGTTTTCGTTCTTTTCCATGGCGTACAGGGCGTCGCCGCTCCACATCAGGGCCAGCGCGCCGTTGCCCGCCACCATTTCATCCTTGGTTTCATCCACGTAATAGGCCTTCACAATGGGCTTCTGCTCGATCAATTTATCGCTGGCAGCCTTCAATTCCAGCCGATCCCGGGTGTTCATGGAATAGCCCAGATATTTCAGGGTGATGCCCATGGTATCCCGGATGGAATCCAGCATGATGATATCGTCGGCATACTTATCGTTCCACAGGATGCCCCAGGAATCCACCGGGTCATCCACCTTGGTGGTGTCATACAGGATGCCCACGGTGCCCCACATGAAGGGCACGCTGTATTTGTTTTCCGGGTCGTAATCCGGGTTCACCATCCAGGGTTCGATGTTGCTGAAATTGGGCACGTTGTCGAAATTGATCTCGGTGATCAATTCCTCGCTGATCATGCGCTCCACGCAGTAATCAGAGGGAAACACCAGGTCGTACGCGCCGGGGGTCACCCGCAGGGAAATCATCATTTCCTCGTTGGTGGTGAAGAACATTTCGTTGACCTTGATGCCCGTTTCCTGCTCGAAAATCCTGAACACTTCGGGGTTCATATAATCTTCCCAATTGTACACGTTCACTTCCTCCTGGGCGGCAAACGCGCCGTTCAGGGGCAGCAGGCACAGGGCCATCACCAAAGCAGTGACCAGGGATACCATTTTTTTCATTGCGATTCCCTCCAATCTGGATTCTTGATCCAAACGCCCGCAAGGCGTTTTTCAGCGTTGTTTTGATCAGGCCTTTTCGTTGTCGGTGCGCCGGTTCACCACCAGCAGAAGCACCAGTAGCACCACAAACATCAGGGCGCTCAGGGCGTTCATGGTGGGCTTGATGCCACGGCGGGCCTGGGAATAAATGAGGGTGGACAGATTCTGCACCAGGGGCGAGGTGGTAAAGTAGCTGATGGTGAAATCATCCAGGCTCAGGGTGAAGGCCAGCATGGCGCCGGTAATGACGCCGGGCATCACCTGGGGCAGGATCACATGCAGCAGGGCGTAGGTGGGGGTCGCCCCCAGGTCCAGCGCCGCTTCGTAGGTATTTTTGTTCATCTGCTGCAATTTGGGCATGATCGACAGGATCACGTACGGCACGTCGAAGGTGACGTGGGCCAGCAGCATGGTCATGTAGCCCCGCTCCACCCGGGTGAAAATGAACAGCAGCATCAGGGAAATACCGGTCACGATATCCGGCATGGTCATGGGGATGTTGTTCAGCGTCAGCATGATGGCCTGGGGCCGCTTGCGCATGGCGTGGATGCCGATGGCCGCCAGGGTGCCCAGCACCGCGGAAATCAGCGCCGCCAGCACGGCGATGCTGACCGTGATCCACAAGGCGTGCATGATGCTGGAATCCTTGAACAGTTCCCCGTACCAGGTGAAGGAGAAGCCCTCCCACTTCGCCCGGCTTTTCCCGGCGTTGAAGGATTGCACGATCAGCACCACGATGGGCACATACAGGAAAAGGAGGATCAGGCCCAGGTAAAAACGCTTGATGATCTTGGTCATACGATGCCGCCCCCTTCCCCTTCCGGGTCCACCTTGCGCAGCAGCCCTAGGGAGATCAGGATCAGCACCATCATGATCAGGCTCAGGGCGCTGCCCACGTTCCACTCCCGCAGGCTGGTGGACAGGAATTTGGATTCGATCAGATCGCCGAACAGCTGCACCTTGCCGCCGCCCAGCAGCCGGGAAATATAGAAGGTGGTGACCGCC
This sequence comes from Clostridia bacterium, assembly GCA_017470945.1. GTDB lineage: Bacteria > Bacillota > Clostridia > Christensenellales > Aristaeellaceae > RUG563. The sequence goes on from JAFUXH010000105.1 coordinate 51,630, forward strand.
GGCATGAATACCATCGTGATCCCGCTGACCACCCCGGGCACGCTGAGGGGCAAGGTGACCTTGTAAAAGGTGCGCCACTTGTCGCAGCCCAGATCCATGGCGGCCTCGCTGAGCTTGTAATCCATTTTGTTGAGCACGTTGTAGATCGGGAACACCATGAAGGGCAGGAAGTTATACACCATGCCCAGCTGTACGGCGGCGGTATTGTTCAGCAGCTTTTGCCGCCCGATGCCGATCCATTCCAGCAGGTTGTTGATCACCCCGTTATCCTCCAGCAGCGTCATCATGGCGATGGTGCGCAGCAGGAAATTCATCCACATGGGCACGATAAAGAGGATCACCAGCGTGGGGCCCAGCTTGAATTCCCTGTCGGCCATGATATGCGCCGCCGGATACCCCAGCAGCAGGCAGATCGCCGTGCACAGGAAAGCCATCCACAGGGAAAACACCAGGGTGTTGATATTGATGGTGCCCCGCTCCAGGCCCAGGTCCTCCAGCGTCAGGCCCATATCCATATACATCTGCATTTCGTCCGGGTCCATGGTTTTCCGGGCGGTATAATTGCTGTCCCAGAAATCCTTGAAATTATCCAAGGTAAAATTGCCCTGCCAATCGGTAAAGGAAAAATACGCCACCAGCAGGCAGGGGATCACCGTGAAAACCACCAGCCACAGCACGTAGGGCGAGGCGAACAAGGGCCGCTTGAACCCCCTGTTCCGGCGGACGTAGATGATCAGCGTGGCCACGAACGCCGCCAGCCCGATCCCCATCAGCCAATAACCCCACACGGGCACCTGAAAATCGGTCATTGCGCGTTTTCCTCCTGCATGGGATGCATGATGTGAATATTGAAGGGCACCACCGCCAGGCCCACCCGGCTGCCTTCCGGCTGCATGGTGGTGGAATGCACCTTCCAAATGGAATGGCCCGCGTCGATCATCATTTCATAGTGCACGCCCTTGAACAGCACGCTCTTCACCGTACCGGTCACCTGGCCCACGTCCTCGCCCACCAGCAGGATATCCTCCGGTCGAATCACCACGTCCACCGGCTGGTCCTCGCCGAAGCCGGAGTCCACGCAGGGGAAATCGGTGCCGCAGAAGTGAACCAATTCGTCCCGGATCATGGTGCCGGAGAAAATGTTGCTTTCGCCGATGAAATCCGCCACGAAGGCGTTCTTGGGCTCGTCGTAAATGGATTTGGGCGTGCCGATCTGCAAAATGTGCCCGCCCCGCATGACCACGATGGTATCGCTCATGGTCAGGGCCTCTTCCTGATCGTGGGTCACATACAGGAAAGTGATGCCCAGCCGCTGCTGCATGGATTTGAGCTCCAATTGCATTTCCTTGCGCAGCTTCAGGTCCAGCGCGCCCAGGGGCTCATCCAGCAAAAGCACCTCCGGCTCGTTCACCAGGGATCGGGCGATGGCGATGCGCTGCTGCTGGCCGCCGGACAGGGAATCCACGCTGCGCTTGCCGTAGCCGGTCATGTTCACCAGGTCCAGCATGTAATCCACCTTGCGGGCGATCTCATCCTTGGGCAGCTTTTTCAGCTTCAGGCCGAAGGCAATGTTATCCTGCACATTCAGATGCGGGAACAGCGCGTATTTCTGGAACACCGTATTCACCCGGCGTTTGTAGGGCGGCAGGGCAGTGATATCCTGACCGTCGAACATCACCCGGCCGGAATCCGCCATTTCAAAGCCACCGATGATGCGCAGCGTGGTGGTTTTCCCGCAGCCGGAGGGACCCAGTAAGGTCACAAATTCCTTTTTTCGTATGTACAGGTCGATATTGGATAAAACGGTCACTCCATCGTATTGCTTCGAAATATTTTCCAAACTGATCAGGCGCTGTTCTTCCATGGCCGCGATCCTCCCGTATCATCAGAAATTTGGCGGCGTGGAAACCCACACGAACCGGGCCTCCCGCTTGCCGTCGTTGCAGATCCAATGGGCCTCCTTGGGGTGCAGGCAGAAGCTTTCCCCCGTCCGCACCCGGTGCCGCTTGCCGCCCAGGTGCAGCGTCACCGTGCCCTGCAGCACGTAGCCGAATTCCTCCCCCTCGTGGGGCGGCATATCCTGGGTGCGGCCCCCTTCGCCCAATTCCACCAGAATGGGCTCCATACGGTTCTTCTGGGCGTCCGGCACCAGCCAGGTGATGCTGCCCCGCAGCGTTTCCTCGTCCTCCTTGACGAACATATCGCTTTGGGAAAACACCGTTTTTTCGTCGCCCCTCTCCGAAAAAAACTCGGTCAAATTGCTGCCCAGGGCCTCCAGCATATCGGTCAGCGTGGCGATGGAGGGCGACGCCAGGTTCCTTTCCACCTGGGAAATGAAGCCCTTGCTCAATTCGCACCGATCGGCCATTTCCTCCTGGGTCAAATTGCGCTGCAGCCGCAGCTTGCGCAGCTTATCGCCGATATCCAATCCGTCTCCCCCTCCCGCTCGTGCTGTTTACTTTTACTAAACCTTCGATGCCATTCGGAAGTTTAGAATCACTAAACTTTCAAACAGGAAACATTAAACCACAGTAAGGCCGTGTTGTCAATAGATTTTCTAAATTCTTTCGACAAAAATCCACGAAAATTTTCCGTCTCTTTTTCGTGGGGTTTCCACAGAAAAAACGCAAAAAAATCCTCCGCGGCAGCGCGCGCTTCCGCGGGGGACGATTTGAGGGGCGACGGGCCCCGTATCCGGCCCGTCCTTTTTTACGGCTTCGGGATCAGATAACTGGTGATGATATAGCCCGTCAATTTCTTATATTTCACCTTGGTGTAGGTTTTCCCCCACTCCAGCACGGTGACCGTGGTGCCGCTGGGGATCTGGGCGATCACGTTTTTATTGTTCATGCTGCCGATGCTGGAGCGCAAATTCACGTACGAGCCGTTCTTCTGGTACGTCTTGGCCTTCATGGGCAAGGGCGTAGCCGTTGGCTTCTTGGTGGGCTTCGGCGTGGGGGTAGGCGTCGGCTTGGGGGTCTTTTCCGGTTTTGGGGTTTTGTCCGGCTTCTCGCTGGGCTTCTCGTCCGGCTTTTCGCTGGGCTTGGGCTTGGGCGTCTTTTCCGGTTCTTCCGTGGGCTTCTTGGTGGGTTTCTTGGTGGGCTCGTCATCCTCGTCGTCATACGCGGGAATCAGATATTTGCTCATCATATACCCGGTCACCCCGGCCACTTTGACCTGGGACCAGCCGTTGCCCACGCTGCGGGCCTTCACCAGCGTGCCATTGGGATACAACCCCAGAGATCGCGCCAGGGTGGTGGGCGCTTCCCGCAGGTGCAGCTTGCCCGAGTTGCCGGTCCACACCTGCATATCCTGGTATTTTCCGCCGGGCTTGGGCGTGGGGGTAGGCGTCGGGTCTTTCCCGTTATCCCTGACCAGGAATTTCCGCATCATATAGCCGTACAGGCCGTTGACCTTGACCAGCACCCAGCCGTTGCCCAGATCGATGCCCTTCACCTTAGTGCCGTTGGGGAACAGGCCCAGGGAGGGCGCCCTGGTGGAGGCGCTTTCCCGCAGGTGCAGCTTGCC
>JAFUXH010000106.1 GCA_017470945.1 Clostridia bacterium
ACACGTTGAGATCCCGGGCCAAATCCGTAAAGTTTTCAGCAAAGGAGCCGCCCACCTGTTTTTCCGCCCAACGGGGCTTTTCGGGGGTGACGGAAATATGCTTCTCCGCGCCGTTGGAATTGAGGAATTCCCGGCTGATATCCACGATCTTTTTCCCGTTCCAGCGCATCACCAGCCGGGGCTCCGCCTGCACCGTGGCGACCGGGCAGGCCTGCAGGTTTTCTTCTTCGGCCAAACGCAGGAAAGCGTTCACATATTCCGGCTCCACCACCACGGCCATGCGCTCCTGGGATTCGCTGATGGCCAGCTCGGTGCCGTCCAGCCCGTCATATTTTTTGGGCACGGCGTTCAGGTCGATTTCCAGCCCGTCGGCCAATTCGCCGATGGCCACGGATACGCCGCCCGCCCCAAAGTCGTTGCACCGCTTGATCATGCGGGTGGCCTGAGGATTTCGGAACAGGCGCTGCAATTTGCGCTCCTCCGGCGCGTTGCCCTTTTGTACCTCCGCCCCGCAGGTTTCCACCGAATGAGCGTTGTGGGCCTTGGAGGACCCGGTGGCGCCGCCGATACCGTCCCGACCGGTGGAGCCGCCCAGCAGGATCACCACGTCCCCGGGGGCGGGCCGCTCCCGCCGCACGTTTTCCTGGGGCGCCGCGGCGATCACCGCGCCGATTTCCATACGCTTGGCGGCATAGCCGGGATGATAGATTTCATCCACGATACCGGTAGCCAGGCCGATCTGATTGCCGTAGGAGGAATAGCCCGCCGCCGCGGTGGTGACCAGCTTCCGCTGGGGCAGCTTACCGGGGATCGTTTCGCTGACGGGCACGGTGGGGTCCGCCGCGCCGGTGACGCGCATGGCCCCGTACACATAGGCACGCCCGCTGAGGGGATCGCGGATGGCCCCGCCGATGCAGGTGGCCGCGCCGCCGAAAGGCTCAATTTCAGTGGGGTGATTGTGGGTTTCGTTTTTGAACAGCAGCAGCCAGGGCTCCTTCACCCCGTCGATCTCCACGTCGATCTTCACGGTGCAGGCGTTGATTTCCTCCGATTCATCCAGCTTTTCCAGCTTGCCCTGCTTTTTCAATTGGCGCACAGCGATGGTGGCCAAGTCCATCAGGCAAATGGGCTTGGTCCGGCCCAATTCCCGCCGCACGGCCAAATAATCCTCATAGGCCTTTTGCAGCAGCGCGTCCTCGAATTTCACGTCGTCAATCACCGTCAGGAAGGTGGTGTGGCGGCAATGATCGCTCCAATAGGTATCGATCATGCGGATTTCCGTAATGGTGGGGTCCCGCCGCTCCGACTGGAAATATTTCTGGCAGAAGGCGATATCATCCAAATCCATGGCCAGGCCGTAATCGGAAACGAACCGGGCCAATTCCTGCCGGGAAAGGGCGGTAAAGCCGGTCAGCGTTTTCACCTCGGTGGGGATCTCGTATTGGATTTTCAGCGTTTCAGGCTTCTTAAGGTCCGCTTCCCGGGCTTCCACCGGGTTGATCACGTATTTCTTGATCTCTTCCACGTCATGATCCGTCAAATCCCCGTACAGGGCGTACACCTTGGCGCTGCGGATCAGGGGCCTCTCCCCCTGGGAAATGATCTGGATGCACTGGGCGGCGGAATCGGCCCGCTGGTCGAACTGGCCGGGCAGATATTCCACAGCGAACACCCGCGCGCCATTCAGCGAGATTTCCTCAGCCGCGATATCCAATTGCGGCTCAGAAAACACCGTTTTCACCGCGTAATCAAACAGGGCTTTCTCCATGCCCTCCGCGTCGTAGCGGTTGATCACCCTGACGTCAGTCAGCCGATCGATGCCCAGCAGCCCCCGGGCGTCGCCCAGCAGGGCCTTGGCCTCGTTGGCCAATTCCGGCTTCTTTTCCACGTAGATCCTGTATACCATGCTTATTTCTCCCCCGCCCGCAAGGCGCGCGCGCCGATATCCCGGCGGTATGTCATGTTGTCGAAATGAATCTGCTTTGCCAAGGCATAGGCCTGGTCAACGGCGTTTTGCAGCGTATCGCTGACCGCCGTCACGCCCAGCACCCGGCCGCCGCTGGTGAGCAATTTCCCATCGCTTTCCTTGGCGCCGGCTACGTAAACGTTGGGCCACACAGCGTCCGGCACAGTGATTTCATAGCCCTTTTCGTAGGATACCGGATAGCCCTTCGACGCCAGGATCACGCAAGATGCGTGCTGATCACTGAACGCGACGGGGGTATCCCGAAGCTTTCCTTCCGTTACCGCCCGCATCACGGTCAGCAGATCGGTTTTCAGCAGCGGCAGCACCACCTGCGTTTCCGGATCGCCGAAACGGCAATTGTATTCGATCACCTTGGGGCCTTTTTCGGTGATCATCAGACCGAAATACAGGCAGCCCTTGAAGGGGCGGCCCTCGGCCTTCATGGCGTGGATGGTGGGCAGGAAAATCTGATCCATGCACTGCTTGGCCACATCCGCCGTGTAATAGGGATTGGGGGCAATGGTGCCCATGCCGCCGGTATTGAGGCCGGTATCGTTATCCCCCGCCCGTTTGTGATCCATGGAGGATACCATGGGCGCCACCGTTTCCCCGTCGGTGAAAGCTAAAACGGATACCTCCGGCCCGGTCAGGAATTCCTCGATGACGATATGCTCCCCGCTCTTGCCGAATTTCTTATCCTGCATCATATCGGTCACCGCCTGCCGGGCTTCCGCCCGGTCGTTGGCGATGATCACGCCCTTGCCCAGGGCCAGGCCGTCGGCCTTGACCACGATGGGAAAATCCCGTGCCTGATCCAAATAGGCCAGGGCGGCGTCCATCTCGTCAAAGGTTTCGTAGGCAGCGGTGGGGATGCCGTATTTTTTCATCAGGTTTTTGGAAAACACCTTGCTGCCCTCAATGATGGCGGCGTTGGCCCGGGGCCCGAAGCAGGGAACGCCGATTGCTTCCAGTGCGTCTACGCACCCCAGCACCAGCGGATCATCCGGCGCGACCACGGCGTAATCCACCGCGTGATCCCGGGCAAAGGCGACGATGCCCTCGATATCCGTGGCCCCGATGGGCACGCACACGGCGTCCCTGGCGATGCCGCCGTTGCCGGGCAGGGCATAGATGGTCTCCACCGCTTGATTTTCCTTGAGCTTTTTGATGATGGCGTGCTCCCGCCCGCCGCCGCCGACGACCAGAATATTCATATTGGTATCCCTTCCCTTCCAAGAGAATCCATGGTTCGAATCAATGGTGGAACAGGCGCATGCCGGTAAACGCCATGGCGATGCCATACTGATTGCAGCAATCGATCACCGCGTCATCCCGGATGGAGCCGCCTGGCTCGGCGATGTATTGCACGCCGCTGCGGTGGGCCCGTTCGATGTTATCGCTGAAGGGGAAGAAAGCGTCGCTGCCCAGGGCCACGCCGCGGATGGAGGACAGATAGGCGGCCTGCTGCTCCTTCGTAAAAGGCGCGGGCTGGGTGGTAAAATACTTTTGCCAGTTGCCGTCGGCGCACACGTCCTCTTCGTTTTGATTGATGTAGCCGTCGATCACGTTGTCGCGATCGGGCCGGCCCAGGTCGCTCCGGAAGGGCAGGGAAAGCACCTGATCCGCCTGGCGCAGGAACCAGGTATCGGCCTTGCTGCCAGCCAGGCGAGTGCAGTGAATGCGGCTTTGCTGACCGGCGCCTACGCCGATAGCCTGGCCATCCACCGCGTAGCACACGGAATTGGACTGGGTGTATTTCAGCGTGATCAGCGCCACGATCAGATCCCGCACGGCGGTTTCCGGCAGATCCTTGTTTTCCGTGACCACGTTTTGCAGCAGCTCCCGGTCGATTTTGAAGTTATTCCGTCCCTGCTCAAAGGTGATGCCGAACACCTGCTTGCGCTCCTGCACAGCGGGCACGTAATCGGGGTCGATGCGCACGATGTTGTAATTGCCCTTCCGCTTGGTTTTCAGGATTTCCAAAGCTTCGGGCTCGTAGCCCGGGGCGATGATGCCGTCGGACACCTCGCGCTTGAGCATTTTGGCGGTGGTCACGTCGCACACGTCGCTGAGGGCCACCCAATCGCCGAAAGAGCACATCCGATCGGTGCCCCGGGCGCGGGCATAGGCGCAGGCCAGGGGGGAATCATCCAGCCCCTCGATATCATCCACAAAGCAGGCCTTTTTCAGCTTTTCCGGCAGCGGGATGCCCACGGCGGCGGAGGTGGGGCTGACGTGCTTGAAGGAGGTCACGGCGGGCAGGCCGATGGCGGCCTTCAATTCCTTCACCAGCTGCCAGGAGTTGAAGGCGTCCAGAAAATTGATATAGCCGGGGCGTCCGCTCAGGATTTCGATGGGCAGGTCGCTTCCGTCGTGCATATAGATTTTCGCGGGCTTCTGGTTGGGGTTGCAGCCGTACTTCAGTTCAAATTCCTTCATCGGTCGTTCACCTCACTGATTTTTGTTGACCAGCCGGTTTTCTTCTTTGCCGGTTTCCAGATCGATCATGCGCACGTACAGGGAAATTTTGTTATCTGCATCCAGGGCGTTCCAGATATCCGCCGTCACCTGGTCGATATCGCTGCCGATGGCCACCCGCTCCGGCTCCCCCTGGAAGGTGGGAATGGGATCGCCGTCCTGCACGTAGGTATGCAGGAAATGGCCCAAGCCAGCCTTGGCGGGATAGGAAAAGCCATACCGCGCGCAGGCGCTGCCTTCCTCGTCGATGCTTTTCAGGATGCTCATTTGATAGGTGAAATCCCCATGATCGAAGGTCAGCATCCCGCTGATACGGGGGGTGAAATTGGGGCTGTCAGGCTCAAATTCCCGGCTTTCCAGGGCCTTGTTGAAGCTGAGGCCCGCTTTCAGGCCATCATAGATGGTATCGGTCTGGTTACCGTTGGTGACGATCAGGTGATTTTCGTAGGAGCGAACGGCGGCGTAGATGATCAAGCTGGGATCCTCTACCTTGGATGCGTCGAAGGGTTCGGTGAACACCTCGCCGTTTTTTTTGGTAAAGATCCGGTTGCGGCTGTTGGCGCTGCGGCCCATGATGAAATATGCCGCAACGGCCTTTTTCCCATCGTCGCTTTTGCCGATCACGATGCCCCGGCCGGGGTAGCGATTGCCCTTGAGCAGGTCGGATATCCCGTGAATCTGATAAATGCCCATGTTTTCCGTCTCCTTTTCACTGATCGATCATATTCGCGCACAGCATTTCCACAGCGGATGGCAGGATCTTCCACTCCGCCTGCCGCATCACCCGCTTTTGCAGGGTTTCCGGCGTATCGTTGGGGAAAACGCGCACTGCCTTCTGCTGAATGATTTCTCCCCCGTCGGGGATCTCGTTGACGAAGTGCACCGTGGCCCCCGTCACCTTCACTCCCTTTTTCAGGGCCGCTTCATGCACCCGCAGGCCGTAAAATCCCGCCCCGCAGAAGGAGGGGATCAGGCTGGGATGCACGTTGATGATCCGATGATCGAAGCGGCTGGTGAAACTTTCGCTCAAAATCGCCATAAACCCCGCCAGCACGATCAGGTCGATGTTGTTTTCCTCGATGGCCCGGGCGATCTGTTCTTCAAACGCCTGCTGGCTGCCGCATTCCTTTTTCAGGATCACCAGGGCGGGGATGCCTGCGGCCTGGGCCCGCTGGATGGCGTAAGCGCCGGCGTTGTTGGCAATCACCAGGCACACGTGCCCGCTGTGGATCGCGCCGCTCTTTTCCGCGTCAATGATGGCCTGCAGATTGGTGCCTCCGCCGGATACCAGTACGGCCACCCTGGCTTTTCGATCAGCCATGTTCCTTCTCCTTCTTTCCCATCATGCCAAGCGCCGGCAGCAGCATGCCGCCTGCCGCGTTGCCCAGGATCACCACGATGATCAGGGCCATATCGCCCCACAGCAGCCGGCCGGAAGCGGCAAAATAAAACATATCGGCGATGGAGTGCTCAAACCCGCTCAAAATAAACACCGGGATGCAGTACAGAATGCCCACCACCGTTTTCTGATCCCGGTAAATGCTGACGGCCAGATACATCAGTATGCCGCAAAACAGCGCCCGCACGAAGCACTGGGGCAGCGTCTGCCCGGCCATTTTGGCGGCGCACAGCGCGTCCGCCGCCGCGCCCAAGGCGGGCAGCCCCAGGCGAATCAATTTTCCGCCGATCAGCGTGCCGATCACGTTGCCCGCAAGCCCCAGCAGCAACACGGAAATCTCTTCTTTCCCGTGCTTTTCGGGAAGAAAACCCACCTTGCCGGTAAACAGGGAATAGCCCTTCAGGCAGATGCACAAAAGCGCCACAGAAAACAGCACCGCGCCGACGTAGCGATTATCGCAGGCCAGGAACACAGCCCCGCCGATGCTGATCAGCAGCCCGGCTGACACACCGGAAATGATTTTCTTCAGCATAATTCGATCTTTTCTTCACCGGCCACGATTTCGCCGATCACATAGGCATTTTCGCCTTGCTCCCGCAATATGGCCAGCGCCCGGTCGGCGTCGGTCTTTTTGACGATCACGCTCATGCCGACGCCCATGTTGAAGGTGTTGAACATATCCCGCTCCGGGATCTGCCCCATCTTTGCGATCAGGGAAAAGATTTCCGGGGTGCGGATGGCGGCCTTTTCGATTCTGGCTCCCAAACCGTCAGGAATAGAACGCGGTATGTTTTCGTAAAATCCGCCGCCGGTGATATGGCTGATGCCGTGAATATCGCATTCCTGCAGGGCGGCAAGCACCGGCTTTACGTAAATCCGGGTGGGCGTCAGCAGGATATCGCCCAGGGATTGGCCGATAGCGGGGATCACGCGGCCCAGATCGGCATGCTCGATATCGAACACCTTACGCACCAGGGAATAACCGTTGGAATGCACGCCGCTGGATGCCAGGGCGATCACCACGTCCCCCGCCTGCATGCGGTTGCGGTCGATCACCCGTTCTTTGTCCACGATGCCCACGGAGAAGCCCGCCAGGTCGTAGTCATCGGGCTGCATGGTGCCGGGATGCTCCGCCGTTTCGCCGCCAATCAGGGCGCAGCCGGCCTGCACGCAGCCCTCCGCCACGCCGGATACCAGGGTGGCCACCTTCTCGGGTTCGTTTTTGCCGATGGCGATGTAATCCAGGAAGAAGAGGGGCTTGGCGCCGCAGCAGATGATATCGTTGACGCACATCGCCACGCAGTCGATGCCCACCGTGTCGTGCCGGTTCATCAATTGGGCGATGCGCTGCTTGGTGCCCACGCCGTCGGTGCCCGATACCAGCACAGGCTCCTTCATGCCCGAAACGTCGGGGGCGAACAGGCCGCCAAAGCCGCCGATACCGGATACCACGCCGGGGATGAAGGTGCGCTCCACATGCTTCTTCATCAGCTTCACGCCCTCGTAGCCCGCCTCGATATTCACCCCGGCCGCCGCGTAGGACGCGGAATGGGAAACGCTCATATCTTCCTTACTCCTTTCCATTCCAGCAATAGGTGCACAATTCGCATTCCGGCAGCCCGATGGCCTGCACCACGCCCTCCAGGGATTGGAATTCCAGGGAGGAAAAATGGAAATTATTGCAGATGGCCCGGCGCAGGTTCTGCCCCCGCTGGGTGGCGCCGTCGCTGTATTCCTCCAAATGCTCGAAGCCCTCTTCCCCTTCCAGTTCCATGATCACCCGGCGGGCGATCAGATCCATTTCGCTGTTGGAGCGGGAAAAATTCAGGTATTTGCAGGCATACATGATGGGCGGGCAGGCGGACCGCATGTGCACCGCCTTGGCCCCGTTTTCATACAGGAAATCCACCGTTTCCTTCAGCTGGGTGCCCCGCACGATGGAATCATCCACAAACAGCAGGTTCTTATCCTTGATCAGTTCGTGCACCGGGATCTGCTTCATTTTGGCGATGCGGTTCCGGGCGGTTTGGTTGGCCGGCATGAAGGAACGGGACCAGGTGGGCGTATACTTGATGAAAGCCCGGGCGAAATGCCGACCGCTTTGGTTGGCGTAGCCGATGGCGTGGGGGGTGCCGGAATCGGGCACGCCGCCCACGTAATCGATGGTTTCTATCTCGCCGGGGTGGCTGACCCGATCATTCAATGCCATGATGGCCCCGTTGCGGTAGCGCATGGCTTCCACGTTGACGCCCTCATAGGTGGAGGTGGGATAGCCGTAATAGCTCCACAGGAAGGAGCAGATGCGCTTTTTCTTCCCGGGCGCGGCCAATTGCTCCATCCCGTCCGGATGAAGGCGTACGATCTCCCCCGGGCCCAGTTCCTTCACGTCCTCGTAGCCCAGCTTCTGATAGGCGAAGGATTCGAAGGCGACGGCATACCCATCCTCGTTCTTGCCCACCAGCACCGGCAGGCGGCCCACCCGGTCCCGGGCGGCGATGATGCTGCCGTCGTCCTGCAGGATCAGGATCGAAGCTGTGCCGTCGATCTGCTCGTTGGCGAAGCGGATTCCCTCCACAAAGCTGTCCTTCTGGTTGATCAGGGCGGACAGCAGATCGATGGCGTTGACCCGTCCTCCGGTCATGGAATCAAAATAGCTGCCGGGCTGGGACAGATAGCGCTCGATCAGCTCGTCCGCGTTGTTGATCACGCCCACCATGCAAATGGCGTAGGTACCCAGGCGGGATCGGGCCAGCAAGGGCTGGGGATCGGAATCGCTGATGCAGCCGATGGCGCTGACGCCTTTCATTTCCTCAAAAATCCGTTCAAACCGGGTGCGGAAAGGGGCGTTTTCAATGTTGTGGATCTTTCTTTGCAGGCCGATTTGGGGATCGTAGGCCGCCAGGCCGCCCCGCCGGGTGCCCAGATGGGAATGATAATCCACGCCAAAAAAAACGTCGGCCAGGCAATCTTTCCTGGATGTTATGCCGAAAAAACCACCCACGGCAAGTAATCCTCCTCTGTTGGAATCAGGCGAAGAACAATTTCGACAAGGTCATGGGATCGATATATTCCCCGTCCTTGTAAACCCGCATGTTGCCGGAGGCGATCTCGTCGATCAGCATGACGCTGCCGTCCTTGTCGTAACCGAACTCAAATTTGATGTCGTAGAGCACCAGGCCCTTTTCCTTCATATCGTCGGCCACGATCTGGGTGATTTTCTGGGTCATTTCTTTAATATCGTCGTATTGCTTTTCGCTCATCACGCCCAGCACCACCAGGCCGTCCTTGGTTACCAGGGGATCGCCCTTGGCATCGTCCTTAAAGGTCATTTCCACATAGGCGGGCAGATCAGTGCCGGGGGCGATATATTCACCGTAGCGGCGGATAAAGCTGCCCACTGCTTTGTGGCGGCAGATCACTTCCAGGCCGTGGCCGAACACCTTGGCGGGCAGCACTTCCATGGTGGTGTTGTTCAGATCGGCGCTGACATAATGGGTCTTGATGCCGGCGGCGTTGACCTTTTCAAAGAAATAAATGCTCATGCGCAGGTTCACGTCGCCCACGCCGTCGATGGTCAGGCCCACGGAATTCTCGCCGGGATCGAACACGCCGTCCTTGCCGGTGCAGTCATCCTTGAATTTGAGCAGGTAATTGCCATTGTCCAGGGCGTAAACGTTCTTGGTTTTTCCGGTGTAGACGAGCTTCTGTTCCATGGTCATGCACTCCTTTATTTAAATTACAGGATCAACAAATTTGTCACAGGCGGGCCAGGATGGCTTCGTCCTTTTGCAGCACGGCCAGCGCATCCCTTTGCCGTTTTTCGTCCAGTTTCCGGGCCAGTTCTTCATCCTCCACCGCCAGGATCTGAACGCACAGCAGGGCGGCGTTGGCCCCGCCGTTGATGGCCACGGTGGCCACTGGGATGCCGGTGGGCATCTGCACGGTGGACAGCAGGGCGTCGACCCCTTCCAGGACCGATGATTTGCAGGGAATGCCGATCACCGGCAGGGTGGTATTGGCGGCGATGGCCCCGGCCAGGTGAGCCGCCATGCCGGCGGCGGCAATCAGAGCGCCAAAGCCCTTTTCCCGGGCGGCGCGGGCGAAATCCCGGGCCTGATCCGGCGTGCGGTGGGCCGAATACACGTGCACCTCATACGGGATATCGAAATCCTTCAGGATATCCACCGCTTTTTGAACCACGGGCAGATCGCTGTCGCTGCCCATCACGATCCCTACTTTTTTCATGGAATGACCTCCTTCAAAAAAAGTAAAAGAGCGCACTCGGACTTTGATGGTCAAGTGCGCCCAGACGGTCGGCATTCATTCACTCCTTGTTTCTTTGTGGTGCTCCACTCATCCGTCAGTCGCAGGGAATGGCGTATCCAACGCTCCTTAAGTGTAGCATTGTGATGCAAAAATTGTCAAGAACAAAATATTCGGCAAAAAAGCAGAAAATCGCCTGAAATTTTTAGGACATATTGACGAGTTGCGCTTTTTGGGGCCAAAAAGGCGAACAAATCTATTGACTTTCATTTTTTTGTGCGTTATAATTCCCTGGAATCACGGATCTTTAAGTCGATCCAGCGAGGTCGGCAAGATGCTGTGCGCTTATGCGGGAAACGCGTTTTGTTTTGTGCGCATGCAGCCTTGCCGGCATCGGCAGGGCTTTTTCCTTGAAAGGAGCGGACACATGCCACAGCTTCGCCTGATCGGGTTTCCCCAGGATACTTCCCTGACAAAGGAAGAATTCTCTTCCCTTCCCTTGCCGTCCCCTGACGGAGCATATACCGTTTTTCCCGGCTTTTGCGACGTGCATGTGCACTTTCGCGAGCCGGGCTTTTCTTATAAAGAAACCATCCGCTCCGGCAGCAGGGCGGCGGCCCGGGGCGGATATACCGCCGTGTGCGCCATGCCCAACTTAAATCCTGTGCCCGACAGCCTGGCCCACCTGCAGCCCCAGCTCGACCTGATCCGGGATACCGCCTGTATCGCCGTGTATCCCTACGGGGCCGTCACGGTGAATGAGGCAGGGCGGGAATTGGCCCGGATGGAGGAGCTGGCCCCTCACGTGATCGCCTTTTCCGACGATGGCCGTGGCGTGCAGGATGAAAGCATGATGCGATCCGCCATGGAAACGGCCAAAAAGCTGAACAAGCTGATCGCCGCCCATTGCGAGGATAATTCCCTGCTCCGCGGCGGTTATATTCACGACGGGGCTTATGCGAAAGCCCACGGGCACAAGGGCATCTGCGCCGAAAGTGAATGGGGCCCCATCGCCAGGGACGTGAAGCTGGCCGCCGAAACGGGCAGCGCGTATCACGTGTGCCACATTTCCTGCAAGGAAAGCGTGGAGATCATCCGCCAGGCGAAAAAGGCGGGCGTCGACGTGACCTGCGAAACGGCCCCCCACTACCTGCTGCTGGACGAAAACGATCTGCAGGAGGATGGACGCTTCAAAATGAACCCGCCGCTTCGATCCCGGGCGGACCGGGAGGCGCTGCTGGAGGGGCTTTGCGACGGCACCATCGACATGATCGCCACCGACCACGCCCCCCACAGCGCTCCGGAGAAAAGCAAGGGCCTGGCCGGAAGCGCCTTTGGCATCGTGGGCATCGAAACCGCCTTTCCCCTGCTGTATACTGAGCTGGTGACAAAACAGGTGATTTCCATCGAAAGGCTGATCGACCTTTTGTCCACCGCCCCCCGCCGCCGCTTCGGCATCCCGCTTGGGCGCGAATTCACGGTGTGGGACCTGAACCAACAAACGACCATCGATCCCCATGATTTTTTATCCCAGGGCAAAGCGACCCCCTTTGCCGGCCGGAACGTATACGGCGTTTGCGTTTTGACGCAAAAAGACGGCGTCGCTGCGTATCACCAATAACAGGAGGAATGCAACCATGGCAAAGCGTACGGATGTGAAAAAGGTGCTCATCATCGGCTCCGGCCCCATCGTGATCGGCCAGGCGGCGGAATTTGACTACGCCGGCACCCAGGCCTGCCTGGCCCTGAAAGAAGAGGGCTACGAGGTCATTCTGTGCAATTCCAATCCCGTCACCATCATGACTGATACCGCCATTGCCGATAAGGTGTATATGGAGCCATTGACGCTGGAATACGTGGCAAAGATCCTGCGCTACGAGCGGCCCGACGCCATCGTGCCCGGCATCGGCGGCCAAACGGGGCTGAACCTGGCCATGCAATTGGAAAAGAAAGGCGTTTTGAAGGAGTGCGGGGTGGAATTGCTGGGCACGTCCAGCACCTCCATCGAGCGGGCCGAGGACCGGGAGCTCTTTAAGGAAATGTGCCAGAAGATCGGCGAGCCGGTGATCCCCTCTGAAATCACCTACAGCGTTGACGAGGCCAAGGCGGCGGCCCAGCGCATCGGCTATCCCGTGGTGCTGCGCCCCGCCTTTACCTTGGGCGGCACCGGCGGCGGCTTTGCCAACGACGAAGCGGAACTGATCGATATCGCCGGAAACGGGTTCGCCCTGTCCCCCGTGCATCAGGTGCTGGTGGAAAAATCCATCAAGGGCTACAAGGAAATCGAGTACGAGGTGATGCGGGACCACAACGGCACCGCCATCACCATCTGCGGCATGGAAAATATCGATCCCGTGGGCGTGCATACCGGCGACAGCATCGTGGTGGCTCCCATTCTGTCGCTGAACGACCACGACCTGAAGATGCTCAACGACAGCGCCATCAAGATCATTCGGGAATTGAAGATCGAGGGCGGGTGCAACGTGCAGTTCGCCCTGAACCCCGCCTCCTCCGAATACTTCCTGATCGAGGTGAACCCCCGGGTATCCCGCTCCTCCGCCCTGGCCAGCAAGGCCAGTGGCTACCCCATCGCCCGGGTGACCGCCAAGATCGCTTTAGGCATGGCCCTGGAGGAGATCGCCGTGGCCGGCGGCACCGCCGCCATCGAGCCCCGGCTGGATTACATCGTGGCCAAATTCCCCCGCTTCCCCTTCGATAAGTTTTCCTCCGCCCCCAACACCCTGGGCACCCAAATGAAGGCCACCGGCGAAGTGATGGGCATCGGCAGCACGCTGGAGGAATGCCTGCTCAAATCGGTGCGTTCCCTGGAAACGGGGGCCTGCCATTTCCGCCTGGCGAAGTTCGATGGAAAAACCGAGGAAGAACTGCTGGATTACATCTCCGAATTCCGGGATGACAACGTTTACGCCATTTTCGAATTGCTGCGCCGGGGCGTATCCATCGCCGCGCTGCATGAAAAAACCATGATCACCGAGCTGTTCCTGGAGGCCTTCCAGCGGATCGTGGCAATGGAAGATCTGCTGAAGGTCAACATCAATTCCCTCAAAACCCTCAAGGCCGCCAAGCAAATGGGCTTTTCCGACCGGTATATCGCCCAATTGTGGAACCTGGAGGAAGAAGAAATCTACAGCAAGCGCAAGGCCCACGGCATCGTGCCGGTGTTCCGCATGGTGGATACGCTGCACACCGGCAAGTACATCGCTTACCTGTATTCTTCCTATCTGGGAAAGAACGATTCCATCCTGACAAACAAAAAGAAGATCGTGGTGCTGGGCGCGGGGCCCATCCGCATCGGCCAGGGCGTGGAATTCGATTATTCCACCGTGCACGCGGTGCAGACCATCAAGCGCGCCGGCTACGAGGCCATCATCATCAATAACAACCCCGAAACCGTATCGACCGACTATACCACGGCGGATAAACTGTATTTTGAGCCCCTGACCCCCGAGGACGTGATGGCCATCATCGATTTTGAAAAGCCCCAGGGCGTCATCGCCTCCCTGGGCGGGCAAACCGCCATCAACCTGGCCCAGCCCCTGATGGACCGGGGCGTGACCATCATCGGCACCGACTGCGCCGCCATCGAACGGGCGGAAAACCGCGACAGCTTTGAAAAGATCCTGCTGGAATTGGGCATCCCCCAGCCCAAGGGCCAGGCCGTCACCCACATCGAGGACGGCGTCAAGGCCGCCAACGACATCGGCTACCCCGTGCTGGTGCGGCCCTCCTTCGTGCTGGGCGGCCGGGCCATGCAGATCGTGGGCAACGAAAGCCAATTGCGCAAATACCTGAAAACCGCCGTGGAAATCGACGCCGACAAGCCGGTGCTGGTGGATAAATACATTGAGGGCAAGGAAGTGGAGGTCGACGCCATCTGCGACGGGCTGGATGTGTTCGTGCCCGACATCATGGAATTGGTGGAGCGCACCGGCATCCATTCCGGCGATTCCATCAGCGTGTACCCCGCCTTCTCCATATCAGACAGGGTGAAGGGCGTGATCCTGCAATACGCCAAGAAATTGGGCCTGGGCATCGGCATCAGAGGCCTGTACAACATCCAATTCATTGTGGATAAGCAGGAGAACGTGTATATCATCGAGGTCAATCCCCGCTCCTCCCGCACCGTGCCTTTCCTGAGCAAGGCCACCGGCTACAGCCTGGCCGATATCGCCACCGAAGTGATCCTGGGCAAAACGCTGAAGGAGCAGGGCATCTTCTGCCTCTATCCCGAGGAAAAGAAACGGTTCTACGTCAAGGTGCCGGTATTTTCCTTTAATAAAATCAAAGGGCTGGATGTATACCTGAGCCCCGAAATGAAATCCACCGGCGAGGCCATCGGCTACGACGACAAGCTGAACCGCGCCTTGTACAAAGCGCTGCAGGCCGGCGGCATGCACCTGCAAAACTACGGCACGGTGTTCGCCACCCTGGCCGATCAGGATAAACAGGAGGCCCTGCCCCTGATCCGCCGCTTCTACAACCTGGGCTTCAACATCCAGGCTACCGAGGGCACCGCCCTGTTCCTCAAGCAAAACGGCATCCGCACCCACATCCTGAAAAAAATCAGCGAGGGCAGCGACGAGATTCCCCAGGCCATCCGCCAGGGCCACATTGCCTATGTGATCAATACCCGCCGGATCGATTCCGCCGACCAGGCCAGTGACGGCATCGCCATCCGCCGCCTGGCCACCGATAACAACGTATCCATCTTCACCTCACTGGATACCGTGCGGGTGCTGCTGGACGTGCTGGAAGAAACCACCCTGACCATTTCCACCATCGACGCGTGAGAGAGCGGACCACATGAAGCAAGGAATCTTTGAAATTACGGAAAACATCCCACTGACCGAAACGGTGTACCGGATGACATTGCAGGGCGACGTCAGCGCCGTGACCGCCCCCGGTCAATTCGTCAACGTGCTGGTGCCGGGGCTGTATCTGCGCCGCCCCATTTCGGTGTGCGACAGGAGCGACGGCGCCGTGACCCTCTTATATAAAACGGTGGGCCGGGGCACGGAGCAAATGGCCCGGATGGCCCCCGGGGAGCAATTGGACGTGCTGACCGGCCTTGGGAACGGCTATGACCTGAGCGTCAGCGGTGATCGGCCCCTTTTGCTGGGCGGCGGCGTGGGCGTGCCGCCCCTGTACTGGCTGGCCAAGGCGCTGATCGATCAGGGCCGGCAGGTTACCGCCGTGCTGGGCTTCAACACCCGGTCGGAAATATTCTATGAACGGGAGTTCCGCGCCCTGGGCACGCATGTGACCGTCGCCACGGCGGATGGCAGTTACGGCGTCAAAGGCTTCGTGACCGACGCGCTGCCGAAGGGGTATACCCACGTTTACGCCTGCGGGCCCCTGCCCATGCTGAAGGCGGTGCACCGGACGACGGATACCGACGGCCAATACAGCCTGGAGGAACGCATGGGCTGCGGTTTTGGGGCCTGCATGGGGTGCAGCATACAGACGGCGAAGGGCCCCCAGCGCATTTGCAAGGAGGGGCCTGTGTTCCGAAAGGAGGATCTGCTGTGGGCAGACTGAATGTGACCTTGTGCGGCATCCCGTTGGATAACCCGGTGATCCCCGCCAGCGGCACCTTCGGCTACGGGTATGAGTTCGCCTCGCTGTATGACATCAATTGCCTGGGCACCTTTTCCTTCAAGGGAACCACCCGGGAGCCCCGTTTTGGCAATCCTACCCCCCGCATCGCCGAATGCACGGCGGGCATGATCAACGCCGTGGGGCTGCAAAACCCCGGGGTCAACGCCGTGATCCGGCAGGAATTGCCCCGGCTGAAAGCGTGCTTTCACAAGCCGGTGATGGCCAACGTAAGCGGCTTTTCGGTGGAGGATTACGCGTATACCTGTGAAAAGCTGGATCAGCAGGCGCAGGTGGGCTGGCTGGAGGTCAACATCAGCTGCCCCAACGTGCACGGCGGGGGCATGAGCTTCGGCACCGACCCCAAGGCGGCGGCGGAGGTGACGGCTGCGGTCAAACGCGTGACGAAAAAGCCGGTGATCGTCAAGCTGTCGCCCAATGTGACGGATATCGTCTCCATCGCCCGGGCCTGCGAGGACGCCGGGGCCGACGGCATCAGCCTGATCAACACGCTGCTGGGCATGCGCATCGATTTGAAAAGCCGCCGTCCCGTGATCGCCAACACCATGGGCGGTTTTTCCGGCCCTGCCATTTTCCCGGTGGCGCTGCGAATGGTGTATCAGGTCGCCCGGGCCGTTCGAATCCCCGTGGTGGGCATGGGCGGCGTCAGCCGGGCCGAGGACGTGATCGAAATGATGCTGGCCGGGGCCACCGCCGTGGAGATCGGCGCGGAAAACCTGGTGAATCCGTTCGTCTGCCGGGATATCATCGCCGCCCTGCCGGAAACCATGGATCGTTACCATATTCATAAATTGCAAGATATCATTGGAGGTGCCCACTGATGGGAAAAGACGTGATCGTAGCCTGTGATTTTTCCAGCGCGCAGGAGACCTACGCGTTCCTGGATCGCTTCACTGACCGGAAGCCCTTTGTGAAAATCGGCATGGAGCTGTTCTACGCCGAAGGACCGCAAATCGTGCGGGAAATCAAGCGCCGGGGGCACAGGATCTTTCTGGATCTAAAGCTGCACGATATCCCCAATACGGTGAAAAAGGCCATGGCTGTGCTGTCGCGTTTGGACGTGGATATCTGCAACCTGCACGCGGGCGGCACCAAACGCATGATGGAGGCAGCTTTAGAGGGCCTGACCCGGCCAGATGGCACAAGGCCGCTGCTGATCGCTGTCACGCAACTGACCTCCACCGATCAGGAGAGCATGGAGCGGGACCTGATGATCCACGCGCCGATGGATCAGGTGGTGATGCACTACGCCAAAACCGCCCAGGAGGCGGGTCTGGACGGCGTGGTGTGCAGCCCCTTGGAAGCCGGCCAGGTGCACGCTATCTGCGGGCAGGATTTCCTGACTGTGACTCCCGGCGTCCGCTTTGCAGATGGCGACGCGGGAGATCAAAAACGGATCATGACCCCGGCCCAGGCCAAGGCAATCGGCTCCGATTATATCGTGGTAGGCCGCCCCATCACCGCGGCGGCTGATCCTGTAGCCGCCTACGCGCGCTGCGTGCGGGAGTTCCTGGGATGAAAACGCTGAAAGCAATCAAGCCTGCAGGCGGCGGCTTTCTAAAAAAATACGAATTACATTATGACGCCGACGGCCAGCCCGTGTGCTGGGAGGTCATTTCCCTGAACGAGCTAAAAACCGCCGCCGATCTGGCCAGCCGCAAAACGGCGGTGGAAATCATTGCCCGCTTTGAGGATGGGGATTACCTTCTGTGCCGTGAATTTCGTTTCGCCGTCAACGACTACGTGTGGGAATTCCCCACCGGCATCATCGAGGGGAATGAAACGCCCCAGCAGGCTGCCGCCCGGGAATTAAAGGAAGAAACCGGCCTGGAATTGGTGAAAACAGACCGAATTCTTCCGTCTGCCTGCTACGCTGTCGGCCTGACGGACGAGATCATCGTGCCCATTTTCGTCACCGTTCGGGGAACGATGCGGCCCTGCGACGAAGCGTACGAAGAAATCACATCACACAAAATGTCGCTGCGCCAAATCGATCAGCTGCTGCGGCAGGACGGGGTCAAGATCACCGAAACCTGCATGCTGATCCTGGCCATGCTGACCCAGCAATCATAAGGAGGAAAACTGTCATGCCCATTTCCCAGCAGATCGCCCACGATCTTTTGTCCATCCATGCCGTGTTTTTTCGGCCCGATCAGCCCTTTACCTGGGCCAGCGGCATCAAAAGCCCGGTGTACTGCGATAACCGCTTGACATTGACCGCCCCCGCCGTGCGATTGCATGTGGAGCAGGGCCTGGCCCAGCTGATCCGGGAAAACTACCCTGAAGCGGAAGTGCTGATGGGCACCTCCACCGCCGGGATCGCCCACGCCGCCATTACCGCCCACCTGATGGACCTGCCCATGGGCTATGTGCGCTCCGGGGCCAAGGATCACGGCC
>JAFUXH010000107.1 GCA_017470945.1 Clostridia bacterium
CGTCAATGACCTGCGCATAAATGGATTTGTTGCTGCGATACACGCACAGGCGCGGCATTTCGGGGGTGCCGCTGATCTTTTTGCGGACGCGGGCGTGACGGATCACGCGCACTTCATTACGGTCGCGCTTATTGAACATTTGCGTTCACTCCCTTTCTTACTTCTTGCCGGCCTTGCCTTCCTTGCGGCGGATATGCTCGCCCTCATACTTGATGCCCTTGCCCAGATAGGGTTCAGGCTTCCGGATGGCGCGGATATCGGCGGCAAGGTTGCCAACCTGCTGCTTATCGATGCCCTTGACCACGATCTTGGTCTGCACGGGCGTTTCAAAGGTGATGTTTTCGGGGGCGTCCAGGATCACGGGATGGGAGAAGCCGATGGCGATGTTCAGCTTCTTGCCGTTTTCCTCGGCGGCGGCACGGTAGCCGGTGCCCACCATTTCCAGCGTCACGGCGAAGCCCTCGGTCACGCCCACCACCATGTTGTGGATCAGGGCGCGATACAGGCCGTGCCAGGCGCGGTGCTGCTTATCGTCGCTGGGACGGGAAACGAGGATCTCGGCTCCCTCCTGCTTAACGGTGATATCCGGGTTCACTTGCTGGGAAAGCGTGCCCTTGGGGCCTTTTACGGTCACCAGATTGTTATCATCGATGGTAACCGTCACGCCCGCGGGAACGGCAATCGGGAGCCTTCCGATACGAGACATAGTTGTCTACCTCCTGACGATTTCGATTACCAGATGTAGCAGAGCACTTCGCCGCCCATGTTTTCCTTCCGGGCCGCCTTATCGGTCATCAGGCCCTTGGAAGTGGAAACGATGGCGATGCCCAGGCCGCCCAGCACCTTGGGCAGCTCTTCGCAGGTGGCGTACACCCGCAGACCGGGCTTGGAGATGCGCTTGAGGCCCACGATGACGGGCTGCTTCTTTTCCTGATACTTCAGGCCGATTTTGATGCTGCCCTGTAGGCCGTCGGCCATGTTTTCAACCGATTTGATGTAACCCTCGTCCAGAAGGATCTTGGCGATGCTCTTCTTGATGTTGCTGGCGGGGATCACCACGCTGTCATGACGGGCGATCTGAGCGTTGCGAATGCGGGTAAGCATATCGGCGATGGGATCGTTGACAACCATTGTTTTACCTCCTCTAACTTACCAGCTCGCTTTGCGCACGCCGGGGATTTGGCCCTTATAGGCCAATTCACGGAAGCAGATGCGGCAAATGCCGTACCGCCGCAGGACGGAGTGGGGACGGCCGCACAGACGGCAGCGGGTGTAAGCGCGGGTAGAGAACTTGGCAGGCCGCGCCTGACGGATCTTCATGCTGGTTTTTGCCATTTTATTTCTCCTCCCTCACTTACTGCGCGAAGGGCATGCCCAGCAGCCGCAGCAGCTCCTTGGCCTCTTCGTCGGTCTTGGCGGTGGTGACGAAAATCATTTCCATGCCGCGGATCTTTTCCACCTTATCGTAGTCGATTTCAGGGAAGATCAGCTGTTCCTTGATGCCCAGGGCATAATTGCCGCGGCCGTCGAAGGCCTTCGCGGATACGCCGCGGAAGTCGCGCACGCGGGGCAGGGCGATGTTGACCAGCTTATCCATGAATTCTTCCATCCGGGCGCCGCGCAGGGTCACCTTCGCGCCGACGTTCATGCCCTGACGGAGCTTGAAGTTAGCCACGCTCTTCTTGGCCTTGGTGACCAGGGGCTTCTGGCCGGCGATCTGGGTCAATTCAGACACGGCGGATTCCAGCGCCTTGGCGTTGTCCTTGCAATCGCCCAGGCCCATGTTGATGATGACCTTCTCCAGCCGGGGAATTTCCATCACGTTCTTATAGCCGAACTTTTGCTGCAAGGCAGGCACAGCTTCGGCCAGGTACTTTTCCTTAATACGGGTAGCCATTTTCCTGTGTCCTCCTTATCAGTCAATTTGGGCGCCGCACTTTTTGCAGGCGCGGACGCTCTTGGTGGCGGTCTTGCCGTCCTTGCCGGTCACTTCCACGGCCTTGTGGGCGACGCGGGTGGCCTTGCCGCACTTGGGGCAGATCAGCATCACGTTGCTGGCATCAATGAAGGCTTCCTTCTTGATGATGCCGCCGGGCTGGCCCTGGGCGCGGGATTTCTGATGCTTGGTCACCATGGCCACGCCTTCCACAACGACCTTGCCGGTCTTGGGGGAAGCGGTTACCACTTTCCCTTTGGTTCCCTTGTCCTTGCCGGAGATGACAACGACCTGATCCTTGGATTTTACAAACATCTTCATTGTCCTCCTTACAGCACTTCGGGAGCGAGGGACACGATCTTCATGTAGTCCTTCTCGCGCAGCTCACGGGCGACCGGCCCAAAGATGCGGGTGCCGCGGGGCATTTTGTCGTTGCCGATGATGACGGCGGCGTTATCGTCGAAGCGGATGTAGCTGCCGTCGGGGCGGCGCTGGGGCTGGTGCACGCGAACGATAACGGCTTTCACCACATCGCCCTTCTTCACCTGGCCACCGGGAGTAGCGGATTTGACAGAGGCGACGATCACATCGCCGATCGATCCGGTACGCCGGAAGGACCCACCCAGCACGCGGATGCACATGATTTCCTTGGCGCCGGAGTTATCGGCTACCTTGAGTCGCGTTTGCGGCTGAATCATAGGGGTTTCCTCCTTTATAGGTTCCTCATTCATGGTGGGTTCTGTGCCCCCATGAGAGGTCGGATACTTGACTGCGCTCCCCTTTCCGGGGTTTTCACTCCCCGGCAGGAGCGAGAGCAATGCGGGACGGATGGATTGCGCCGCATCCGGGATGAGATTTCCCTGATGTGATCCGCCGCTGTAGCAGCGCTACCGCAAGGATCACAGAGGGGAAAGATCGCCCGGAGGCGGGGCAAGCCGCCGTCACAAATTGCTTGAGCGACTGCGCTTACTTCGCCTTTTCGACGATTTCCACCAACCGCCAATGCTTATCCTTGGACAGGGGACGGCACTCCATCACCTTCACCGTGTCGCCGATGCCGCAGGCGTTTTCTTCATCATGCACCTTGATTTTGCTGGTACGGGTGATGAATTTGCCATACAGCGGATGCCGCACGCGGGTGGACAGGCTCACAACGATGGTCTTATCCATCTTATCGCTGACGACCACGCCAATGCGGGTCTTGCGAATGCCTCTTACTTCAGACATGTGTATTGACTCCTTTCACGGCTTATCGGTCACGCCTTGCGCTGCTGGGTCTGAACGGTCATCGCACGGGCGATGTCACGCTTGACGGCAGTGATCTGCATGGTGTTCTCGAGCTGACCGGTGGCAAGCCGGAAACGAAGGTTGAAAAGCTCTTCCTTGAGCTCGGCGATCTTCGCGGTCAATTCCTCAGGCTTCATGGCTGCGAATTCCTTGGCCTTCATTTGCTTTCACCACCCGCTTCAATATCGTTGGGATTGGGAGCGTCTTCCCGCTTCACAATCTTGGTCTTCAGGGGCAATTTACCGGAGGCGAGGCGCAGCGCTTCCCGGGCGATGCTCTCTTCAATGCCGCCGATTTCGAACAGGACGCGGCCGGGCTTCACCACGGCCACCCAATATTCCGGCGTACCTTTACCGGAACCCATGCGGGTTTCGGCGGGCTTTTCGGTCACGGGCTTATCGGGGAAAATCTTGATCCAAACCTGGCCGCCGCGCTTGGTATAACGGGTCAGCGCGATACGGGCGGCTTCGATCTGCTGGGAGGTGACCCAGCAGGGCTCCATGGCCATCAGGCCGATATCGCCATAGGCGATGAAGTTGCCGCGATGGGCAGCACCCTTCATGCGACCGCGGAACTGCTTGCGGTGCTTCACTCTTTTCGGCATCAGCATAGGATTACTTGCCTCCTTCGATAGCGGCAGCGGGCTGCGCGGCCTTCTTGGGCTTCGGCAAAACCTGGCCCTTGTATACCCACACCTTCACGCCCAGGCGGCCATAGGTGGTCTTGGCTTCGGCAAAGCCGTAGTCAATGTTGGCCCGCAGGGTCTGCAGGGGGATGGAACCTTCGTGATAATGCTCGGTGCGGGCGATGTCAGCGCCGCCCAGGCGGCCGGAGATGGCGATCTTGATGCCCTTCACGTTGCGGGTATCGGCCTTATAAGCGCGCTGGATGCTCTGCTTCATGGCCCGGCGGAAAGCGATGCGCTTTTCCAGCTGCTGGGCGATGTTTTCAGCGATCAATTGCGCGTCGGCATCGGGGGCGGCCACAGCCTGCACCCGGATGTTCACGGCATGGCCCACGAACTTTTCCACTTCCGCGGTCAGATCCTCAATGCCCTTGCCGCTGCGGCCGATGATCATGCCGGGCTTGCCGGCAAACAGCGTCACCGTCATGCGGGAAGCGCTGCGCTCGATATCGATCCGGCTGATGCCGCAGGAATAATATTTTTCCTTCAGCATTTTGCGCAGTTTAAAATCTTCGTTCAGGTTGTTGGCAAAATCTTTCTTCCCGGCGTACCAGCGGGTGCTCCAATCATAGATCACACCAACGCGGGCGCCATGGGGATTTACTTTCTGACCCATCTTAATCCTCCCTTTACTTCTTCTGGTCCAGCACCACGCTGATATGGCAGGTGCGCTTGAGCATGGGGGAAGCGCTGCCGCGGCTGCGGGCAACATAGCGCTTGAGGGTCGGGCCGGGATTGGCGTAGCACTCGGCAACATAAAGGGTGCTGCGGTCCAGATCCTGGTTGTTCACCGCGTTGGCGATGGCGGAATTGAGCACCTTCGCAATCACGGGGGAAGCAGCCTTGGGGGTGTACATCAGGATGGCGAGCGCCTGATCCACATTCTTCCCGCGGATCAGATCCAGAACGATCTTGGCCTTGCGGGAGGACAGGCGGATGTGCTTGGCGTGCGCCTGGGGCCGCTTATCCCGGCTTTCGGCACGGGCTGCGCCCTTTTCACGGGTACGAGTAGCCATCTTATTTCTTCTCTCCTTCCCTTATTTACGGCCGGATGCTTTTTCGCCCGCGTGGCCGCGGAACGTCCGGGTGGGGGCAAATTCGCCCAGCTTGTGGCCGACCATGTCCTCGGTGATGTACACCGGCACATGCTTGCGGCCATCGTGCACCGCGATGGTGTGGCCGACGAATTCGGGGAAGATGGTGGAGGCGCGGCTCCAGGTCTTGAGGACCTGCTTGGCGCCGGTTTTATTCATATCGACAATGCGCTTGTACAGCGCTTCCTGTACAAACGGGCCTTTCTTTACGGAACGGCTCATGGGGTTTCCTCCTTCCTATCCGCGCCTTACTTCTTGCTGGCACGCTTTACGATCAGGTTGTTGGAATACTTCTTGTGCTTGCGGGTCTTCAGGCCCAGGGCGGGCTTGCCCCACGGAGTCACAGGAGCGGGCATACCAACGGGGCTCTTGCCTTCGCCGCCGCCATGGGGATGATCGCAGGGGTTCATCACCACGCCGCGGACGGTGGGACGGATGCCCATGTGCCGGGTGCGGCCGGCCTTGCCGATGCGCACGTTGCTGTGGTCGGTATTGCCGACAGTGCCGATGGTGGCCATGGCCTTCATGGGGATCTTGCGGTATTCGCCGGAGGGCATACGCACCTGGGCGTAATCCGCTTCTTTACCCATCAGCTGGGCGTAAGCGCCGGCGGACCGGACCAGCTGGCCGCCCTTGCCGGGCTTGATTTCGATGTTGTGGATCAGGGTACCAACGGGAATATTGGCGATGGGCAGGGCGTTGCCGGGCTTGATGTCGGCGTTTTCGCCGGCCACCACGGTGTCGCCCACCTTCAGATCCAGGGGCGCCAGGATGTAGCGCTTTTCGCCGTCGGCGTATTTCAGCAGGGCGATAAAGGCGCTGCGGTTGGGATCGTATTCGATGGCGGCCACGGTGGCGGGCACATCCTTCTTATCCCGTTTGAAATCGATGATGCGGTACTTCCGCTTGTTGCCGCCGCCCTGATGGCGAACGGTGATCTTGCCCTGCTTATTGCGGCCCGCGTTCTTTTTCAGAATCTCGGTCAGGGCCTTTTCAGGGGTCTTCTTGGTGATTTCTTCGAACGTCAGCACCGACATGAAGCGGCGGGCGGACGAAGTAGGCTTATATACTCGAATGGCCATTTTGCTTCTCCTCCCTTACACCATGCCCTCGAAGAATTCGATAGGCTTGGAATCTTCCGTCAAGATGACGTAGGCTTTTTTCACCTCGGGGGTGCGTCCGGCGTGGACGCCCTGGCGCTTGATTTTGCCCAGGGTGCGCAGGGTGTTCACCCGCGCTACTTTAATGGAAGGAAACACTGCTTCCAGCGCCTTTTTGATTTCGATCTTGTTGGCGTCGATGGCCACTTCGAAAACATAGCGCTTGTCGGCGATCCCGTCGTAGCCCTTTTCGGTCAGGACGGGGCGCAGGATGATATCATGAGGGTTCTTCATGCGTACACCTCCTGAATGCTTTCCATGGCCGCTTTCAGCACGATGATCTTGCCGGCGTTAAGCAGGTCATACACGTTGATGGTGTTCACATAGGCGTCCTTCAGGGTGGGGATGTTCTTGCCGGCGCGAATGACGGCTTCATCCTTGCCCGGCAGCACCAGCAGGGCCTTTTCTTCCACGCCCAGGTTCTTGAGCACTTCGGCCATCAGCTTGGTTTTGGCCTGGGCCAGTTTGATTTCGTCCACGACGATGATGCTGCCGTCGTTGAACTTGCTGGTCAGGGCGCTCTTCATCGCCAGGCGGCGAACCTTCTTGGGCACCTTGATCACATAATCCCGGGGCTGGGGCGCAAAGACCACGCCGCCGTGACGGAACTGGGGAGCGCGGTTGCCATGATGGCGCGCGTTACCGGTGCCCTTCTGGCGATAGATCTTGCGGCCGCCGCCGCGGACCATGCCGCGGCTCAGGGCGCTCTGGGTGCCCTGACGCTGGGCAGCTAAAATGGAGCGAACGACCAAATGCATGGCGGGAACATTCACGGGAGCGGCGAAGATTTCTTCGCTCAGCTCCATGCTGCCCACTTTCTTGCCCTGCATGTCGACGACATCGATGTTAGGCATAATTGTCTTCCTCCTTCATCAGGCCTTGCAGGTATTGCGGATGAGCAGCAGGCCTTCCTTGGGGCCGGGCACGGCGCCGTGCACCAGCAGCAGGCTCCGCTCGGCATCCACCTGAACGATGCTCAGGTTCTGGATGGTCACCCGTTCCACGCCGTAGTGGCCGGGCATATGCTTGTTCTTGAACACGCGGGAAGGATCGGAGTTGGCGCTCATAGAACCTACGCCGCGGTGATACTTGGAGCCGTGGGCCATGGGGCCGGTGTGCTGATTCCAGCGGTAGATGGCGCCGGTGTAGCCGCGGCCCTTGGTGATCCCGGTGATATCCACGGATTCGCCGGCTTCGAAGATATCCGCCTTGATTTCCTGGCCGATCTCATAGGAAGCGCAATCATCCAGGCGGAATTCCCGCAGCTTGCGCATGGGGGCCACGCCCGCTTTCTTGAAGTGACCGGCGTCGGGCTTGTTGACCAGTTTGGCCACGCGGTTTTCGGGCACCTTGTCAAAGCCCAGCTGGATGGCCTCATAGCCGTCCTTTTCAATGGTTTTCTTCTGCACCACGGTGCAGGGGCCTGCCTGAATGACCGTCACGGGAACCAGACGGCCGTCGGGCAGGAAGATCTGGGTCATGCCCAGCTTTTTGCCAACGATTGCCTTTTTCATAACTGACCTCCTGCCTTACAGCTTGATTTCGATTTCAACGCCGGCCGGCAAATCGAGCTTCATCATGGCGTCCACAGTGCGGGGGTTGGGGTTGTGCACGTCGATGAGGCGCTTGTGGGTGCGGCGCTCAAACTGCTCGCGGCTGTCCTTGTACTTATGAGGGGCGCGGAGGATCGTTACGATCTCCTTTTCAGTGGGTAGCGGGATCGGGCCGGAGACCCGGGCGCCCGTGCGCTTGGCGGTTTCCACAATGCGCTCGGCGGACTGGTCGATCAGGTTGTGCTCGTACGCCTTGAGCTTGATGCGGATTTTCTGGTTGGCCATGGTTTTTCCTCCTTGATTTCGTACTCTTGGCTGTCACGGGGGGAGCCTTCCGCTGATCCGGGCGAAAGCGTTTCGCAGGATACGCCGCCCGGGGGAAGCCCGTCGCCTTCTGCGGGGATACCGCATTTCGAGTCCGTTCGTCGGGGTCACGCCCCGGCTGGTCCACGATAATTACCCGTTCTGGCCGGAACGGCAACTTACCGCTTCATCCCATAAACAGACAACAGACATATTATAAAGCATCTTTCTGATAATTGCAAGTATTTTTCCGCCCTGATTTCGAATTTTTTTCATCTTTTTTTGCTTTTGACCCGCCTGAAACGGGCGTTTTCCCGGCATTTTTCTAAATACACCGTGACAACCTTTCCGGGTGTATCTCGATGCGCGATCCGGTAACCATTCTGCACATGCCCGGGAGCTTCCGCTCCCGCCGGTCCGGGCCTTTCCCCCGCCGACCGGCGGCCTTTTTCTTGGGAAGCACAAGATGTTGTTGCCTCGCCCCGTGTACCACACAAGGCCCGATCTTTCCCCGGACGGCGCGCGGTTGCCTCCCCTCCCCCGCGGCGCGTTCTTTACGCAAAAAGAGGGAACGCCGGAAGAATCCTTTCCTCTTTCAGCGTTCCCTGGTTGACGTTTCCGCTTTATTGTTTTTTCTCCGCCGCCTGATCCAGCAGGGCCAGCAGCGTTTCGATATCCTGCGCCACCTGGATGCGGCCCAGATCCTGGGGCGTCATGAAGCCATCCTCCACCGCCCGGCGCAATTGCAGCAGCAGCCCGTCGAAATACCCGTCCACATTCAGGATGCCCACCGGCAGATCGGCCAGGTCGATCTGATTCATGCAGCAAATCTCCGTCAATTCGTCAAAGGTGCCCATCCCGCCGGGGATGGCGATGCAGCCGTCGCTTTTTTCGATCATGGCCACCTTGCGGCTCTGCATGGTAGCCTCCACGGTGTATTCGTCGGTATCGAGGGTGTAGGGATTATCCCGGAACCGCTCCACGTTGACGGCGACCACGTAGCCGCCTTCCCGCTGGGCGGCCATGGCCACCTGCCCCATCAGCCCCCGGCTGCCGCTGCCATACACCAGGGTGCGGCCCTGCCGCGCGATCGCCCGGCCCACCTGCCGGGCGGCGATATCGTATTTTTCCGGAGTCCCCAGGGACGACCCGCAAAACACCGCAATCCTTTTCAGCATCCTTCGTTTTCCTTCCTCACAAGCGCTTCCGCCCCCTTCCAGCCGGAAGGCTGCGCGGATACTTGGCGCGTTTTTTCCTTTCCTATTAAATCATTCCTCCCGCCCCTTGTCAACTTTCCGCCGGAGATTTTCAGTTCAAAAATTCATGCTTCATTCATAGTTTTGCCACTTCAAAGTCCATATCCTGGCATAAGATGGTTTCGTGAAAATCGCTCATGGGAGGATGTCAGCATGGCCAAATCACGCAGCAAAAGCAAAAAGCCCCGGCACATCCTGCGCAAGATCATCCTGACCCTGGTGCTGATCGTCGCGCTGGGTCTGGGCGGGCTGTATGCCTATGATAAATTGCAGCAGGAATACACCGTGACCTACGATACCTACACCGCCACGGTGGGCACGATCTCGAATTCCCTGTCCTTCAGCGGCACGCTGCAGCTGATCGACAGCAAAACCTACACCGTCT
Source organism: Clostridia bacterium (assembly GCA_017470945.1). Lineage (GTDB taxonomy): Bacteria > Bacillota > Clostridia > Christensenellales > Aristaeellaceae > RUG563. Next base: position 9,660 of record JAFUXH010000107.1, read on the forward strand.
CCTCGTCCACCGGCGTGCGCGCCTTGTATGTGACGGAGGGACAAGCCGTCAAAAAGGGCGACCGGCTGCTCACCCTGACCAACGGCAAAACCTTCACCGCCGATTTCGACGGCCGGGTGAACGTGATCAACGTGGCCGTGGGGGACGACGTATCCAACGGCGAGGAGCTATTGCAGATCGCCGATTTCGATCATTTGAAGGTATCCATCCGGGTGGATGAATACGATATTTCCGACGTGACCGTGGGCGAAAGCTGCCGCATCACCACCACCGCCACCGACCAGGAATACGAATCCACCATCGCTTCCATCAATTATATTTCCTCCTCCACCGGCTCCGTGGCCTATTACACCGCCACCTCCTACGTGGACGTGCGGGACGGCATTTACCCCGGCATGCAGGTGACGGTGACCATCCCCCAGGAGGAGGCCAGCAACGTGGTGATCCTGAAAATGGACGCCCTGAGCTTCGATGAAACCAACCGAGCTTTCGTATACCAGATGGGCGCCGGCGAGGAGCTGACCCCCGTGTACGTGGAAACCGGGGTGAGCAACGGAAATTACGTGGAAATCAAATCCGGCCTGCAGGCCAACGATACGGTGTACGTGGCGGCAAAATCCGCCGCCGCCAGCACCATGACCTCCCTGTTCTCCAGCATGTTCGGCGGGCAGCGGATCAACCCCGGCACCAACAACGGCTTCCGGAACAACACAAACCGGCAGAACGGCAACGCCCCTGGCGGGAATTATGGCGGCGGTGGTGGTCAGCGGTGAGCGAACGAAGCAGCATCTTTTTCCAAATGGAAAAAATCAATAAGTTTTATCCCATGGGCGACGAGCAGGCCCACATTTTAAAGGATATCGATCTGAGCATCCAGGCAGGGGAATATCTGTCGGTGCTGGGGCCCTCCGGCAGCGGCAAATCCACCCTGATGAACATCATCGGCTGCCTGGATACCGCTTCCTCCGGCCGGTATGTGCTGCAAGGCCAGGAAATTGAGGATCTGAATGAAAAGGAATTGGCCGCCATTCGCAGCCGGGAAATCGGCTTCATTTTCCAGAACTCCCAGCTGCTGCCCCGGCTGACCGCCCAGAAAAACGTGGAGCTTCCCCTGATTTACGCCGGGGTGCCGCCCCGGGAGCGGAAAAAGCGGGCCGTCGCCATGCTGGAGCGGGTGGGGCTTTCCGATCGGATGGGCCACTACCCCAATCAGCTTTCCGGCGGCCAGCAGCAGCGCGTGGCCATCGCCCGGGCCCTGGTGGGCGCCCCCTCGATCCTGCTGGCCGACGAGCCTACCGGCGCCCTGGACCAGAAAACCGGCCGCCAGGTGATGGCCCTGTTCCAGGAATTAAACGAGGAGGGCAACACCATCATCATGATCACCCACGATATGAACATCGCCGCCAACGCCCGGCGGGTGGTGCACATCATCGACGGGGAGCTGACCGAAGGCGGTGACACGCACGATGCTTAAAAAATTCCGGGGCACGCTGGTGATGATCAAGGAATGCTTCGCCATGAGCCTGCGCAACATCCTGAGCAATCGGGTGCGCTCCTTCCTGACGGTGCTGGGCATTCTGATCGGCGTCACCGCCGTGATCGCCCTGATCACCACGGTGTCCGGCTTTTCGGGCACGCTTTCCAGTTCCTTCCTCAGCATGGGCGCGGGCACGCTGACCGTATCGGTCACCGGCAGCGACTTGAAAAGCGGCCTGGACGCCGCCGATTTGAAAACGCTGGTGGACGATCTGGACATCGTGGAGGGCGTGACCCCCACCGTCAATTTCCGCACCCGGGTGGCCCGGGGCGGCGAATACGAAACCAACATCACCATTTCCGGCAAAAACGCCTATTATTTCTACCGCAACAGTGAAATCGTGGCCCGGGGCCGGAAATTGAACGTCGTGGATGAGGACAACATGTCCCCCGTGTGCCTGATCAGCCAGGACATGGTGGATGAATTCTTCTTCGGCGTCGATCCGGTGGGCAATTCCATCCACATCAACGGCATCCCCTTCCTGGTGGTGGGCCTGCTCAGCGACGACAGCAGCGAATCATTGGTGCAGCTGCTCAGCGGCAGCGCCGATATCCTGATCCCCTACACCACCGCCCTGAAAATGAACAGCGCAAACGTGGTCACCTCCTTCACCGTGTATTTGAAGGACGGGGTGGATTCGGAGGAGGCCAGCGACCGCCTGGAGGAGCGGCTGGATGAAATGTTCAGCTTCGAGGAGGATTGCTTCACCATCACCACCATGTCCAGCATCGAGGATACCATGAACTCCATGATGTCCATGGTCAGCACCCTGCTGGCCGGCATCGCCTCCATCGCCCTGGTTGTGGGCGGCATCGGCATCATGAATATGATGCTCACCACCGTTACCGAGCGCACCGTTGAAATCGGCCTGAAGAAAGCCCTGGGGGCCATCCCCTGGCAGATCCAGATCCAGTTCCTGATCGAATCCTTCCTGCTGTCCATGATCGGCGGCCTGCTGGGCGTGGTGCTGGGCCTGGCCCTATCCTTCGCTCTGTGCCAGGTCATGGGCATGACCTTTACCCTTTCCACCAGCGCCATCATTCTGGGCGTCACCTTCTCCGCCGCCGTGGGCATCATTTTCGGCTGGGCCCCCGCCCGGAAGGCCAGCAAACTGAACCCCATCGACGCCCTGCGGGCCATGTGATCAAAGCGGGGCGGGCGCTTGCCTCCGCGGCGAAAAAATCATTCTTTCCGGGTTTTCTGCCCTTTCGCATGAAAACGAACAAGAAAATCCGCCTTTCCGTCAAAAATCCGGGGTACGGCGTACCCTGATTCAGGGGGCCGGCGGCTGAAAAGCCCCGGAAACCCATGCTACACAAGGAGGAATTCCGATGAAAAAGCTCATGTCCTGCCTGATCCTGACGGCGCTCACCCTGACATTGCTTCTGCCCGCCGCCCTGGCCGATTCCGTGACCGTCAGCGGCAAGGTGGTCTCCACCGAAAGCGAAATCGTCACCGCCCCCATCGGCGGCACGGTCAGCAAGATCATCCAAACCGCCGGCACCCACGTGTCCGCCGGGGATCCCCTGGTGACGCTGGACACCACCGTGGTATACGCCCAGGAAAGCGGCGTGGTGCGCATTTTCGGCGCGCCGGGCGACCAGACCGAATCCGTGGCCGAGCGCTACGGCGCGGTGGCCTACGTGGAGCCCGATTACAGCTACACCATTTCCGTTTCCACCAAATACGCCTACGATGATGAAAACAACCGGGTCATCCATCCCGGCGAAAGCGTGTACCTGAAGGGCTACACCGACGTGAAGCACACCGGCCGCGGCATCGTGACCCAGGTGTCGGGCAGCACCTTCACGGTGGAAATCACCAGCGGCTCCTTCTCCAGCGGCGAATCGGTGAACGTGTTCCGCGACAGCGCCTACACCGCCGCCTCCCGCCTGGGCCGGGGCAGCGTGGCCCACACCGATCCCAAGGCCTACACCGGGGAGGGCAGCATCGTGCGCTTCGCGGTGGAAAACGGAGCTTCCGTCAAGAAGGGCGACGCGCTGTTTGAAACCCTCACCGGCGAATTCGATTTCCTGAATATGACCGGCAACCAGATCACCGCCACTGCCTCGGGCATCATCGCCTCAGTGTCCGTCGCCCCCGGCACCGCCATTGAAAAAGGCGCCAGCACCGTGGAAATCTACCCCGACAGCGCCATGCGCATCGAAGCTTCGGTATCCGAAGCCAGCCTGCGCTACCTGTCGGTGGGCAGCAAGGTGACGGTGGAATTCCCCTACCTGCGGGATGATACCGTGACCGTCAGCGGCACGGTGGAGCGCATCTCCTTCCTGGCCGACGGCACCAACCCCGACGCCACCGAGGAGGACGCCGGCAGCACCGACGAAGCGTACTACCTGGTGTACGTCGCCTTCAACCCAGTGGATGAAATCCGCTACGGTATGAGCGCCGTCATCACGTCGGAGAACTGATAAAATTTCCCATTGCCACGGTTTCCATTTTCCTGTATAATAAAATACAAGGGCGGTGAAATGCGCTTTCACCGCCTCGAAGCATCCATTTCCTGCAAAAATGGGTTTTCGCAGCCGGAAATGGATAGCGAAAGCGGCTTCCAGCCGAACCTCGCAATTCGGCATTGTCGCCCAGGGGTCAGCGCAAGGCAGACCCCTGGGCTCTGTGCCTCATGGGGCCTTCATCTGCCTGTATCCGCCACGGGCGGCAGCAGATTCCGGCCCTCGGCGACGTACGCGCCGCCGCCTGCGGAATGAAATCGAAGGGGCCGAAGCGCCCGGAAAATATGCCCTTTGGCATATTTTCAGCGGAGGCCGGGCCGGAAGGCCCCGGGCGGCTTGCCAGGCGGGCCCTTCAATGCATCCCGGGGGATTTTTGACACCTTGACGCGGTGAAACGTTCATTTCACCTGATTTATTCGATCACGAGGAAACACCGATGAAAACGATCCGCCTTTCGCTGTGCCTGGCCCTGCTGCTGACGGCGCTGCTGCCCTGGGCCGGGGCCTGCGCCAAATCCACCGCCGCCCCCGCCACGACGGTACCGAGCGGCGACGCGCTTCAGGCCACGAAAACGCCCAAGCCCACCAAGACGCCCAAGGCGACGAAAACCCCCAAACCAACGAAAACCCCCAAGCCCACCGCCGAGCCTTACCTGGCCCCCGGCCAGACCCCGGTCATCACGAAAAACAGCTATCGGAGCCAGCAGATCGCCATCACCATCACCGCCCAGCGCTGCAGCAACACCGACGTGTATGTGGCCGATATTTACGTGAAGGACGTGCGCTCCTTCCAGCGGGCGTACCCCGGAACGCGCTGGGGCAAAACCGCCCAGCGCATCACCACCCTCAGCGAAAGCCAAAACGCCATCCTGAGCATGACCGGCGACAGCGCCAACAATTTTTCCGCCGGCTGGGTGATCATGAACGGCCAGGTGCTGCGCGATAAGGTGAACCGCAAGCGGGATATCGGCATCCTGTATACCACCGGCGAAATGGTGACCATCCCGGCCCAGGAGATCGACCACGGCGCCATCGCCGCCGCGGCGGAGGCCGGCGAGATCTGGCAAACCTTCCTGTTCGGCCCCATGCTGCTGGATCAGGATGGCAAGGCCATGACCAAATTCAATTCCAACGTGGGCCCGGTGAACCCCCGGTCGGTGATCGGGTATTACGCGCCGGGGCACTATTGCTTCGTGCAGGTGGACGGCCGCCGCACCGCCAGCGCCCTCGAAAAGGGCAAGAAGAACCGGGGGCTGACGCTGACCGACCTATCCCTGTTCATGGAAAGCCTGGGCTGCAAGGCCGCCTACAATCTGGACGGGGGGCAGTCCTCCCTGATGTATTTCGCCGGAAAGATCCATTCCACGCCCTTCAAAAACGGCCGCAGGCTGTCGGACATCGTGCTGATCAAGGAGGTTGACGCCCCATGACGGAGCAGGAAATCGCCCGCCGCATCCAGGCGGGGCGAGATTTTATCACCAAGGCCTTCCCGGAGGATGCGGATTACCTGACCGACCAGGAATTGAAGCGCCCCCAGCCGCCCCTGGCAAAAGCGCCCATGGGCGGCGAACTGTACGATCTGCCCACGGATTTTTCATCCCTGCCCATCGACCGGGATTTTCTTCACGTGATCAACAGCCGCAAAAGCTGCCGGGTTTACACGGGAGAACCCATCGCCCTGACGGCGCTGAGCTACCTGCTGTGGTGCGCCCAGGGGGTCAAGGCGGTGCGGGGCCAGCGCTACGCCACGCTGCGCACCGTGGCCTGCGGCGGGGCCCGGCACGAATTTGAATGCTACCTGGCGCTGCAGGGCGTGACCGGCCTGCCCGACGGTCTGTACCATTACCTGCCCATGACCCACCAAATCGAGCGCCTGCCCGACGCGGCGGACCGGGCCGCGTTCATCACCCGCTCCCTGTGCGGGCAAAGCTGGGGGGCCAAGGCCAACGCCGTGTTTTATTTCAGCTGCGTGTTTTACCGCGCCGAATGGCGTTACGGCGTCTATGCCCACCCCGTCGTTTTGATCGACAGCGGCCACATCACCCAGAACCTGTATTTGGCCGCCGCCTCCATCGGCCTGGGCGGCTGCGCCGTGGCCGCGGTGGAGCCCGCCTGCGCCAACGCCGCCTTCGGCCTGGACGGGCGGGAGGAATCCATCTTCTACGCCATGCCGGTGGGCGCCGTCCGCCCCGAGGATCATGCGGCGGAGGACGCCTTTTACGCCTTCGTCAAACAAGAAGGGCTTTGAGCTTTTATTGATAACAGGATAGTCCCATTCAATTATCCAAGCCGATGATTTGCTTTGCTGCCCATGGTCCGATTCTCCGGAAAAAATGAATTCAGCTGAGTGGCACCCCGTGAAAACCGGCTTCGCTGATATCCACCACATCGCCATCCCGGGTAAATTCAACGATGTATTCTCCCTCTTCGGTAATTCTATTGACATATTCAAATTGCCATCTGGCAGGCTGAAGATTCCCTTCTTCGTCCCGATACTGGAAAAACCATTCCTCAATTCGCCAGTTTTCATTGGATGCTTCAGGCAAATCGACGCCGTATTCCTGCTTGAATTGCTTTGCGGCATACGCCCTGGCTTCCGCTGTCGTCATATCTCCCTCCGAAGGGACAAGATAGCAGTTATATTCGGCAAAGCCGATCTTTATCATGATCTCCTCAAACCAATGCTTCTCTTCGATCGACCATACGTTGATGGGGCCGCCAAACGCCTGCTGGCATATCTCAATGATTGTTTCTTCTTCCCAATAGTCCTGGCCACTTTCTAACGCTCGCAGAGCACGGCTATCCGCTTCCATCGTGATGCCGTTTTCGCCGAGCGTTTTGATTAGTTGTGCCAATTCTTCATTGGTGAATGATTCCTGACGCGCTTCTCCACCATCGTTTTGCTGTGCCAGCGGCACCGCCACCTGCTCCACCACCTCCTTGGGCGAGAGGAGCACCGCCGCCAGCGCCGTGGCCATCATCGACAGCAGCACGATGAGAAAAACCAAACCGATGGGCAATCGTTTTTTCATGTTTGTTTCCGTCCTTTCCCGGCGCGTGATCCGCTGCGCCAAAAAGGGATCAGGCCGCAAATGCCGCGCGTGGTGATCCACCGCCTGCTGGATTTGCGCTTTGATCGCATCGTCATGCATGAAATTGCCCCCTTTCCAAGATCGTCCGCAGCTTTTCACGGGCGTGTTTCAATCGTTTCGATACGGTGGATGGGGTGGTGCCCAGCGCCTGGGCCACCTCCTCCTGGCTCATTTCCTGGTAAGAGGTATGCTGTAAAGGGTGGTAATCATCACCACCTAAATACAGCATAGCTGCGGCTGCTCATCTGTGGCGGATGGCATTGCGGCTATGCAAAGCCCATCATGTAGCCTATATAGGTGAATAACACAGAGGAGGAACGAGAAATGAATACGATCTTTGAGCAAATGGGCGGGCGCTATGTGCAGAGCGGCGATTACCTGATTCCTGACCTGACCCTGCCAGATGCAGAACAACGGCCCATCGGAAAATATGGCCGGATACGGCTGGATTACCTGAAAGAGCACTGGCCTGTCATCTACAATCAGCTGATCCTGTCCGGCAAGCTATACACCCACCTGGGTGAGATCGAGCAAACCTGTCAGGCGCGCTGGATCGGATGATCCCGCAGATGAAAGCGGCGGAAGGCGTCACGGAAGCACTCAAAGCAGCAGATCAGATGGAATGGGTGCGACGAATGAACAGCATTCACAACCGTGTGGAAGAGATCATTTTAGCGGAAATCGTATACGAATGAATCTGCTGATTATCCCTACCACCCACCCCGGCATTTATGTCGGGGTATTTTCGTTTGGAAGGAATTATATCTTGACGGATGGTCGGTCAACCGATATAATAGAAGGGAAGAAAGAAGGGATGAACATGACGATGCAATCTATGCTGCGCGAGAAGAACATGTCCATGTATCGTCTTTCGCAGATCAGCGGCGTGCCCAAGACGACCGTGATTGATATTTGCTCTGGCAAGAGCGATATCGAAGGCTGCACCGCCAAGACAGTCATGCAGCTTTCCCGGGCGCTGGGCTGCACCATGGAAGAATTGATGCAGATCGACAATGCGAGGTATGACCGCACAACTGGGCTACCCAAGGATGAACGCTATCTGGAAAAGGGGCTTCCTGCCTATCTTCAAAAGTCTATCGCGGCGATGCAAGCATCCTGGGCGATCATCGATGGCGGCGGGAAGGATTTGCATTGGGATATTTATTGGAGCGAATTGAACGCTGATATCAACAGCGCGGAAACGGAGCAGGAGATTTCCAGCGACCAAGCCTGGTATCTTCGCCGGAAATATCTGCGGATGGAAAAGGCTGATAACACATGATTGATTTTGGCACATTGCCCCGGCGGAACAAAACCTATGCCGGTGCGAACGGCAGCAAGATCGCGGTGATGTACGAGGATGAGCTGTATATGCTCAAGTTCCCCGGCATCGCCAGGAAAATTAAGGATATAAGCTATGCCAATGGCTGCATCTGTGAATATCTTGGCTGCCATATTTTTGAGATTGCAGGCATCCCGGTGCAAAA
>JAFUXH010000108.1 GCA_017470945.1 Clostridia bacterium
CGGTACGGCGGTCGGCACGGGGGTGGGGGCCTCCGTGGGCTGCCGTGTGGAAACGGCGACGGCAATCTTGACGGGCGCCGCTGTGGGAGCCGCCGTTGGCTGCGCGGTAGGCGCGGGGGTGCGGGCAGCGGGGCCGGGGGTCAGGCCCTTCCGGCCGGAGACGGCGAAGGCCTTATCCAGGGCCGCTTTGCGCTTTTGCAGGTAATTTTTCAGGTATTTGACCTGCTCCTCAAAATTGCTGCCGGTGTTGCGGTTGATGTAATTGTAGGTATTGCGCAGGCTGTTGGGCCAGCGGATCAGATCCATCGTGGCGGAGCGCTTGACCTCGGCGGCGTACTGGTCGATGGATTTCAGCACCCCGGCGGGGTCTTTGGCCTTGCCCAGCAGGATGTTCAGGGCGGGGGCGTAAATATCCTGATAGGCCGTGATGGCGGCGTAGCGGAAATCACCGTGCTTGGTGGCCTGGGTGAACCAGTAGTAGGGCTTGCTCTTGTCGTTGGCGATGTGAATTTCCGCCGCGTTATTTTGGCGGGAATAAGCGCCTAAAATATTATCTTGATCCCACACCGGGCCCACATACACGGTGGGGTTCACGCTGTCGCTGTCCTTATAGAAATAGCTGCGCTGGCCGTCGTAATCATCCACCACCTCGGCCAGCAGATAGCGGTTGACGAAAGAATTCATGTCCAGCAGCTGGGCGTAATGCTTTTTGCTGGCGGGGTCCACGCCGTTTTTGCTGAACAGGGCGTTTTCGATTTGCTGAAACAGATCGGCCACGTAGTTGACCTGCTTCTTGGTCACATACTTGGGCTCCTGCATGGTGAAGGGGAAGCCCTGCTTGGTCACGAAGCCGCTGGCCTCGGTGGGGTAGCGCGTTTCCACGTTGGATTGCAGCAGGTAGCCGCCGGTGACATCCTTCGGCACGGAGGGGATGGCGTAATACTTCCGGGCCCCGTTTTTCACCTCGGCGTCGCCCTTGGCCTTTAAGGTGGCGAAATTCAATTCGGGGTTCAGCTTTTCAATGGCGTCCTCCAAATTGGTGATGGGGATGCGGCTCTTGTCGATCTCCACCTTTTCCGTCAGCAGGTAGGTGCCCTTGTAATCGTGGTTCATATACAGATCCACCGATTGCAGCTGGGGCGTAAAGGCGAAGGCCCCGCTGTAACGGGCCAGGCTCAGGGCGATGGTGTTGCGGATCTGGGATCGGTCCAAGGCGTTGGCCAATAGGATGTAGGTGCGGTCCTTTTTCATTCCGGCCAGGGACGCGCCGTCCTTCAGCTTGATCTGATAGGGCTTTTTGTCGTATTTGAAGGTGGCGTTGCCCCGGCCCCGCACGGCGGTCAATTCCCCGTCGTATTCCACGTTGCCCTGGGCGTTCAGCATATACAAATAGCCCGGTTCTTTATTGGTTTTATCGGCGTGGATCAATTTGTTGTTTCCGCTTTGCGTTTTGATGAACAGGGTGGGCAGGCCCCCGGTTTGCAGGGGGGTGATATAGATCTGGGAGCCCTTTTGCGGTTTCACAGTGACGCGCTTTTGCAGCGTCAGGGAAATTTTATCGCCGCTTTTGTATTCCTTGCCGTTGATGGTCAGCGACCGCACGCCGGTATAGAACACCCGCAGGTTCGAAGCGTTCCAGTGCTGCGGGATCACCAGGTAATATTGCCGGTTGTACGTGGGGGAAAAGGGGGCGATCAGATCGGCCGGCATTTCCTTCAAAGCGTTATCGGAAATGGTTTTGCCATCGCCGAAATACACCTGATAAGTCAGGGTCAATTTTTCCTCGGCTGCCAGGGAGGAGGTGAAAACACCCCCCGCCAAAAGGACAGAAAAAAATAAGATCGTCAGGGCTTTTTTCCAGAACCAGTGCAACTAAAATCACGCCTTTCGCCGCGTTGCTTCCATTAAAAGGGCAATCACTGAAAAATTATACCAAAAATGGCTTTCGAGCGCAATAGGCAGGCGTGACAAATCTGGTGGTTTCTGCGCGATTGTGCTCGAAAAAATTGCTTTTTTATCGTTCCTGCAATTGCTGGATCAGGTCGTTGACCAGGGTGTTCAGGTTGGGGGAGGATTTCAGCTCTCCCGCCACCTTCTGGCAGGCGTGGTTGACGGTGGAATGATCCCGGTGGCCGAAGGCGTCGCCGATCATGGTCAGGGGCGCGCCCACCGTTTCCCGGGCGATGTACATGGCGATCTGCCGGGGCACTGCCACGTCGCGGCTGCGGCGGGGGCCCTTCAAATCGGCCACGGTGACGCTGTAATAGGTGGCCACGGCCTCGATCACGTCGTCGCAGGTGACGTGCCGGGGCTCGGAGCGGGCGAAAATCTCCTTCAGCGCCTCCTCGGCCAATTGCTGGTCCACCGGCCGGCCGGTGAGGGAGGAAAACGCCACCAGGCGGGTCAGGCAGCCTTCCAGCTCCCGCACGTTATTGGATACCCGCTCGGCGATCATGGTCAGGATCCCGGTATCTACTTTCAGCAATTCGGCCTCCGCCTTCTTTTGCAGAATGGCTACCCGGGTTTCCAGGTCGGGCTTGGCGATATCGGCGATGAGGCCCCACTCGAAGCGGCTGCACAGGCGCTCTTCCAATTTGGCGATGTCCCGGGGGGGCTTATCGGAGGTCAGCACGATCTGCTTGCCGGCGGTGTGCAGCACGTTGAAGGTATGGAAAAATTCCTCCTGGGAGGCCGTTTTGCCCGCCAGGAATTGAATGTCGTCCACCAGCAGCACGTCGATATTGCGGTATCTTTCCCGGAATTCCGGCAGGGCCTTCTGGTTCAGGGCCGTCACCATTTCGTTGACGAACACCTCGCTGGTCACGTACTTCACCCGGGCCGTGGGCCGCTGGGCCAGGATATAGTGGCCGATGGCGTGCATCAGGTGGGTTTTGCCCAGGCCGACGCCGCCGTAGATGAACAGGGGGTTATAAGCCTCGGCCGGGGATTCGGCCACGGCCAGCGCCGCCGCGTGGGCGAAGCGGTTGTTGCTGCCCACCACGAAGGTTTCGAAGGTATATTTGGGGTTCAGGGAAGCGCCGTTATCCACCTTGGCCTCCGGCGAAATGCCCGCCCGGTACGCGTCGGCCTGGGCGGGGGTCAGCAAACAGGCCCGCATGGGCCGCCCCGTCACCTGGGACAGGGAATTGCTGATGAGGGTGGTGTAGCGGGGCCCCACGTATTCATGGAAAAAGGGGGTCACCGCTTCGATATAAACCTGATTGTCGGCATAGCCCAGGGGCCGCAGGGCCGCCTTGATCCACGTGTCGTAGGTGAGTTGCGACATTTCCTCCCGGATGATGACGCAGGCCTGATCCCAAAGCGCTTGTATCTCCATGTGCTTGCTCCGCTTCTTATGCATGGCGTTTGCATGTTTATTGGGGAAACCGGGCCGCCGAAAAGGCGGAAAAAAGAACACCCTACAGACGAATGAACGCCGCGGGCTGTGGATAACTTTTTGGGGAAAACTTCATTTTTCCCTGACCACGGCCCTATCATAGCAGATTTTGGGCCATTTTTCAAGGGGTTGGGCAGCCGCCGACCAGCTGCATGATGAAAAAATGTTCATAACTGGGTCGAATCTACCAATGGTATAACCCTGCCAGGGGCACCACAAGCCGTGGCGGGAACAAATATTCAGAAATGGATATATATTCACTTATTTTATAAAAATGCATATTTATGGCAAATATTTCCTGAAGAAGATGGAAAAATGTCAGAAATTTCACGAAACTGTAAGAATTGCAAATCGGCACGGATATACGCCTGGTGACTGGAAGTGGAGCGTGCCCTCTTCCGGCGGTGGAAAGGGGAAAAAACTGCCGGATCGGCGTTCTTTTACTGGACAAACCAGGCAGAGTGTGGTATCTTTGGAAGGAAGAGGGAGGGGAAAGCCGTGATCGCAAAAGCGCAGGTCATCGCAGCCCTCAGGCCCTGGCTGGGCGGCCCCTTATCGGCGGCGCTGGAGGCGCAGATGGAGGAAATCACCCACTGGCTGAACGCCTGGTCCCCCCGGCAGGAGCTGAAGGCGCTGGCGGAGGAGATCGACAGCTTGCTGTTCCGCGCCGTGCATGAGGTCACCCGGGGCCGGATGCTGTTGCAACTGGAGGATGGAAGCTGGGTGCGCATTCGGCTGGAGGATTTTGCCGCCATGGCTGACGACGTGCTGTATCCCCTGTTGATCACCTTGCCCGTGGATGCGGAGCATTTGCTTCTGCTGCGGGAATTTTCCATGCAGCATGCCAGCTTGTCCGCCCTGCGGGTGCTGTATACCCGCTATGCCGCCCTGCATACGCCGGAGGAATTGCGGGCCATCGCCTCCTTTACCAAGAAATGCTATCCGCCCTTCCGCTGGCGGGAATGGCTGGCCGCGGACGCGTGATGGAAGAAAAAAGAAGGTTGTTTTTTTGAGTAAATGGATCTGCATTGCCAACCAGAAGGGCGGCGTGGGGAAAACCACCACGGCCGTCAATCTTTCCGCCTGCCTGGCGGAAGAGGGAAAGCGAACCTTGCTGATCGATTTGGATCCCCAGGGCAACGCCAGCAGCGGCCTGGGGATAAAGGCCGGGAAGAAAACGGTGTATGAAGCCCTGCTGGCGGAATGCACGCTGGAAAGCACCATTGAAAAAACCAAGCAGAAAAAGCTGTTCGTGTCGCCCTCCGATATCCGATTGGCGGGGGCGGAGCTGGAGCTTGCCGCCCTGCAGCGGCGGGAATACCGCCTGCGGGCGGCGGTGGAGCCTATTCGGGATCAATTTGATTTCGTGGTCATCGATTGCCCGCCCTCCCTGGGGCTGCTGACGGTGAACGCCCTGTGCGCCGCCCAAAGCGTATTGGTGCCCATTCAGTGCGAATACTACGCGCTGGAGGGGGTATCGGCGCTGATGAACACCATCCAGCGGGTGAAGCGGGGGCTGAACCCGGCGCTGGAGATCGAAGGCGTGCTGCTGACCATGATGGATGGGCGCACCAATTTGTGCATCCAGGTGGTGGCGGAGGTGAAAAAGCATTTCAAAAAGCAGGTGTTCGACACCGTGATCCCCCGCAATGTGCGCCTGGGCGAAGCGCCCAGCCACGGCCTGCCCATCCACCAGTACGACGCCCGCTCCACCGGGGCGGAGGCGTATCGGGCCCTGGCCAGGGAAGTATTGAAGCGCAACGCGTGACGAGGTGAAAATAAACATGAAAAAAACCGGTTTGGGCCGGGGGCTGGACGTGCTGCTGCCCGAAAGCAACGATTTGGACAACCTGGTGAGCATGATCGATATTACGGAATTGGACCGCAACCCCGATCAGCCCCGCCGGGATTTTGACGAAGGGGCCCTGCAGGCGCTGGCGGAATCCATGAAGGAGGCGGGGGTGCTGCAGCCCCTGCTGGTGGTGGAGAAGAACGGGCGCTATCGCATCGTGGCGGGGGAGCGGCGCTTCCGGGCGGCCCGGCTGGCGGGGCTGACGCAGGTGCCCTGCATCGTGCGCAATTTCACCGAGGAAGAGCAGATGGAGGCGGCGCTGATCGAAAACATCCAGCGGGAGGACCTGAACCCCATGGAGGAAGCCGCCGCCATTCGTCAGTTGATGGACGCGTGCTCCTACACCCAGGAGCAGGCGGCCAAACGGCTGGGCAAATCCCGCCCGGCGGTGGCCAATCTGCTCAGGCTCCTCACGCTTCCCCAGCAGGTGCAGGATTACGTGAAGGAGGGCAAATTGTCCGCCGGCCACGCCCGGGTGCTGGCGGGGGTGGATAACCCCGCCCAGCAGTTGGCCCTGGCCGAGCAGGCCATCCGGGAGGGGCTGAGCGTGCGGGCCATGGAGCAATTGGCGGCCAAGCCCTTCGTGCCCGCCCCCGAAAAGCCCCTGCCCAGGCCCCTGCCCCTGGAATTGCAGGATATGGAAACCCGGATGCGGGAGGTCATGGGCGTGCGCACCATCGTCAAGGGCAACCGCAAGCACGGCCGGATCATCCTGCAGTATTACAACGAGGACGAACTGGAACGCATTTACCAGTGCATGGAGCAATTGGAGGGCCGGCCATGAGGCGGGCCCTGACGCTTTTGCTGGCCTGCGCCCTGCTTACAGGATCCGCTTGGCCCGCCCGCGCCCAGATCGATGCGGCGCAGCGGGAGGAAGCGGACGCTTTTTTTGCCCGTCTGTTTGCCAGGAAGGATACGGTGGGCGGCGCGGTGATCGTCAACCAGGGGGGACAGCGCCTGTACAGTTACTTCCATGGCCGCTACGGCAAGGGCGATACCCCCGTGACGGAGGATACGGTGTACAAGGTGGCGTCGGTGACCAAAATGATCACCGCCATCGGGGTGATGCAATTGGTGCAGGAGGAGAAGATCGGCCTGGATGATCCCCTGGCGGATGGGACGGGCGCCCCTATCCTGAACCCGGCCTTTCCCGATCAGCCCATCACCCTGCGCCAGGTGATGAGCCACACCTCCTCCCTTCTGCCTACCGCCAATTATACCGGCGTCCCCGCCTGGTCGGCCAAGTATTTCGATGATTCCGCCCCCGGCAGCCATTATACCTACGCCAATTTGAACGGGGGCCTGCTGGGCAGCCTGATCGAGCGCGTCAGTGGTCAAAGCCTGAACGGCTATATGGCCCAGCATGTGTTTTCCCCCCTGGGGGTCAACGCTGCCTACGCGTCCACCCTGCTGCCCGACGGCAGCCAGCTGTCCTACAGCTTCAACGCGGACGGCACGGTGAATACCTCCTCCGCCAGCTATCTGCGCGCCGATCGGGATTATGACGATACCTGCGATCCGGCCGCCCATTACCGCGCGGCGGTGGGCAGCCTGTATATCAGCGTCAAGGGCCTGGAAACCCTGGGGGCCATGCTGGCTGCCGGCGGGGAATACCAGGGGGTGCGGGTGCTGCTGCCCGGCAGCGTGCACCTGATGCAGATGGATCAGGCCCGGTTTGCCGGCAGCAGCGTGACGGGGGAAAGCCCCTACGGGCTGAATACCTATCGCTATCCGCTGGGCGGCGTGACCTGGTACGGCCATCAGGGCTGGTGGAGCGGCAGGCTGGTGGATCTTTTTTACGAGCCCATCAGCCGCACGGCGGTGGTGCTGGTGATGAATGGCAGCAGCCGCACCGTGGGCACGGTGGATCGGGAGGTGGCCGCCCAAATGGAGCAGACCCTGGCCTATATTTCCCCCTGGGTGGAGCCGCTGCTTCAGGATCTGCCGCTGATCGACGACGGGGATTGATTGATCCGGATCTTTTCCTTAAAAACGGGAATCCACGGCGACGATTTCGTAAGAAAAAAGGGGGAGCGCATCGCGTTCGATGGGCTCTCCCAAGGCATTTATGACGCACATCCTTTCAGCCCTGCGGCTTTGGCGATGCGCTCCCTGCCTCGATATACAGTGTGCCCGCCCGCCGGTTTTTTATGCGGGTGGAAAAGAATGGTTGGAAAGAAGAATGTTCATGAACGCGAGCGTGATTCGGGGCCACCGGGCGGCGGACCGAAAGGTGCTGCGCCTGGCGTGGCCCTGCGTGCTGGAAAACCTGGCGGTGATCATGATTTCCTTTGTGGATGCGGCCATGATCGGCGTGCTGGGCCCGGCGGCCACGGCGGCGGTGGGGGTCAACGCCTCGCCCAGCTGGCTGCTGGGGGGCATCGTGCAGGCCCTGGGCGTGGGCGGTACGGCGCTGGTGGCCCGCTTGATCGGCGGAGGGGAGCAGGAGGAGGCGGGCCGGGTCAGCGGCATTGTGTTCCGTATGGGCTTGACCCTGAGCGCGCTGATCACCGCCCTGATGCTGATCGGCGCGCCGCTGGTGCCGGTGATCATGAACGCCGATCCCTCCATCGTTCAGGACGCCACGGCGTACATGCGCTGCCTGGCCCTGGGCTTCATTCCCCATTACACCGGCATCTGCATGGGGGCCCTGCTGCGGGGGGCGGGGGATACCCGCACGCCCATGATTTCCGGGCTGATGAGCAATTTTCTCAACGTGATTTTGAATTTCCTGCTGATTTACGAGCGCCGCACCATCACGGTGCTGGGCCTGTCGATCCCCATGTGGGGGGCGGGCATGGGCGTGACCGGCGCGGCGGCGGCCAGCGCCATCGCCACCGGCATTGCCGGGATCTATATCATCCTGAGCCTGACGAAAAAAACCAGCGTGCTGCGCGTGCGCTGGGCCGCCCCGTGGGATGGCGATGTGGCGAAGCGGGTGCTGCGGGTGGCCTATCCCGCCGCGCTGGAGCGGGCGGCCATCAACCTGGGGCAGATGATGTTTGCCCGCATGGTGTCCTCGGTGGGGGTGGCCACCTTCGCCGCCCACAACCAGGCCATTCAGGTGGAAAGCCTGGGCTACATGCCCGCCTACGGCTTCAGCGTGGCCGCTACCACCCTGGTGGGCCAGGGCCTGGGGGCCCGCAAGCCCCAGGATGCCCAGGAGTGCGGCAACCGGGCCATTTTTCTGTGCTTGGCGCTGCTGAGCGTGGTGGGCGTGGTGATGTATCTTTTCGCGCCGTTTTTGATTTCTCTTTTGACCCCGGATGCCCAGGTGCGCGCGATCGGCGCAATGCTGATCCGCATCTGCGCCTTTGAGCAGCCTTTCAACGCCATGAGCATCGTGATTTCCGGCGCGCTGCGGGGGGCGGGGGATACGAAGGTGCCCTTTTTATGCGGCCTGTTCAGCATGTGGGGCGTGCGCATCCTGTTCGCCTGGCTGACGGGCATCGTGCTGGGCGGCGGCGTGGCGGCGTTCTGGTGGTGCATGGTGGCTGATCTGGGGGTGCGCAGCCTGTTTTTGTATCTGCGCTTTCGCCAGGGCGGCTGGAAGAACGCTCGGGTGTAGTAGTCCGCTGACCTAACTCGCACATTTTCAAGCATCCTGTTTCATCAATTGGAAACGCCCATCCCGTGAAAGCGCGGCATGGGCGTTTTGTGTCGTGTGTTGGTTGTTTGGGCGTCATTTGATCAGCCGGATATCCCGCCCCAGGAAAGGGATAGCCAGGGCGGCCCGGGTATCCAACAGGCGGGAGGACAGGCGCTCGGTGTATTTTTCCTTCAGCTCCACCCGGCTCAGGTTGGTGCTGACGGCGGTATACAGCCCCCGGGTCAGCCGGGCGTTGATCAGGTTGTAAATTTGCTCCACGGTGATATTCTCCATCAGCGGCTCCATGCCCAGATCGTCGATCAGCAGCAGCTCCGCGTCGAAATACTCCGAGGCGGTTTCACCGGTGCGGGAAAAATAGGCGTTTTTTAGGGCCATCAGCAGGTCGTAGGCCGTGGTGTACAGGGTATCGACGCCCCGGTCGGCGGCCTGCTTTTCCACGCAGCGCAGCAGGTAGGTTTTGCCCAGGCCGCTGCCGCCGTGGAGCAGCAGGGTTTTCACCGGCCCGTCGGGCACTTGCCGGGCGAAGCCCAGGCATTTATCCCGCACCAGGCGCATGTATTCCCGCTGGGTCACGTCGGTTTTGGGCAGGGGCTCGTCGGGGAAGCGGCTTTCGTCGAAACGCTCAAAGGAGGGCTGATCGTCGATTGCGGGGTCCGCCTGGGTCAGTTTGGCCTGGTAGGCGCTCAGCAGGCAGGAACAGGGCTTTTGCAGGGAATTTTCATCGTATACGAAGCCTGTATCCTGGCACTTTGAGCAGCGGCACACGGGATTCAGGTAATCGGCGGGATAGCCCTTCTCTTGCAGCAGGGCGGCGATTTTTTCATTGTACGCCCGCATGCGCGCTTCCGGGTCGCCCCCCGTGCCGCTGAGCCCGCTCCGGACGGACGCCATGATCATATCGTGGCGGCCCTGCACCAGGGCGTGCAGATCGGGGCAGCGCTGCTCGATTTCCGCCCGGCGGCGGGCCTCCTCTTGCTCGTTCTGCCGGCGAAGCACCTCGTAATCCGCCAGCACGGCGCGCAGGATCTGGTTATTCACGGTGCTGTCTCGCCTCCTCAATCATGTCGCCGGAAATGGCGTTCAATTCGTCCTCGGTGTAATCGCGCTGGGCGTACTGCTGGGCGGATACGGTTTTCCCGCCCTTTTTGCCCGTTGGTTTTTTCTGGGCCTTCACCTGGGATAGATCGGTGATCCCCGCTTCGTGCCAGTTTTCGATCACCTTGTCCAGATAGGCGATCTTGCTGCCCTCGGCGGCGCGGGCCTGTTCGGCGGCGAAGAGGATCACATCGTGCCCCAGCATGCCCCGCCACTTTTGATACAGCGCCCGGTCGGCGGCTGTGGGGCGGCCGTGGTGGCCGCAGGCGGTGAAAATTTCCCGCAGGGCGGAATTGGCTTCCCGGAACGCCTCCAGGTAGGCCTGCACCTCTTCCTCGGTGGTCAGGCCCTTGCTCTTCCAGGATTCCAGAAGGCTCAGCATATCCTCCGCCTTGGCGCTGCGCTTGGTGCGGCTGCATTCGTCGGCGGCCAGCAGCAGCACGGCGTGGGGCTGCAGGGCGGTGAATTCCCGGTACAGCCGCAGGGCGGCGGGGGTATCCAGCGTGACGCCCAGGCGGTGGAATACCTCCTGCGCCAATCGCCGTTCGTCCTTTTCTTGGGCCAATTGCTGCTGCACCTGCTGGGCGGATCGCCCCTCCCCCCGGGTGCGCAGGCCGTTCAGAATGCCGTCCAGATATTTGAAGGAGGGGTCGCCGCTGGTGGTTTCCTTGCAGGCGTCCAGGATGGCCTGGGGCTCGTAGCCCCATTCGTCCAGCCATTTTTGATACAGGGCCAATTCATCGTCGCTGGGCAGGCGGCGCTTGCCCATGCGGGAAAGCACCTTGCGGGTCCCGTCGTGCACCGCCTGCTGGTGGCGCAGGAAGGCGTCGGCGTCGTCGCTGGTGACCACGTTGGCTTCCTTCATCCGCACGGCCAGCGGCTCGGCCTTCTTAAAGGAAAATTGCGTTCCCCGCTGGGCGGCGCAGTGGCTCAGCAGCATCAGCACCACCTCGGGCTGCAGGCCGATATCCTGCACCCATTCCCACGCCAGGGCGATCTCCGCGGGGTTCACCTTCCGCCGGTCGCTGAAAATGGCGTACACGGCCTCGGCGAAATCCACCTGTTCGCTGCTGGCCTGCATCGGGGCGCCGGCGGATTGCTGGCGCTGGGCCGGGGAATAGAAGCGATATTGCACCGGATGATCGCTGACGCGGCACACCAGGCCCCGCCGCTCCCAGTAGCGCAGGGCGGCCTCGATTTCCGGCACGGTCAAAAAGAGCTCCTGGGCCATTTCCTCCAGGGAGTAATCCGATCCCTTGTGGGCGCAGGCAAACAGGCCCCACAGGTAGACCTTCACAAAATCCCCCTTGGCGGCGGGCAGGTAATCCATCAAAAAGCGGTTTTCGATGGCCGTGACGCCATAAGCGGTGGCGTCCTGATCCATTTCAAACATGGGCATGCTTCTCCTTTCGGGGGCCGATCAGCGCGCCGGCCTGGGCGAGGGTGACGGCCAGCAGCATCAGCGCGCAGCCGACGTACCCCCGGGCATCCATGCGTTCCCCCAGCATCAGGGCCCCGGCGATAACACAGAATACCGATTCCAGCGACAGGATCAGCGCGGCAAAGGCCGGCCGGACGCCGGATTGCCCCAGGGTCTGGAACAGATACCCCACCCCGGTGGACATGACCCCGCAGTACAATACGGGGATCAACGCGCCGCGCAGGCCCTGCCAGGTGACCGTTTCAAACAGGGCGGCGCACAGAAAATTCATCGCCGCCCCGGCGGCAAACTGCACCGTGCACAGCTTCAGCGCCGACACCCGCCCTACGAAGTGATCGGTGCACAGGATGTGCAGCGCCCAGAACACCGCCCCCAACAGCAGCAGCCCGTCGGCGGGGGCCAGGGTGAAGGCCTCCCCCCGGGGCACGCACAATAGATACAGCGCCGGGATGGCCAGCAGCAGGGCCAGCCAGGTGAACAGCCCCGTTTTTTTGCCGATGAACATCGCCAGGATGGGCACCAGCACCACGTACAGGGAGGTCAAAAAGCCCGCCTTGCCGGCGCCCGCGTCGCCCACCGCCGTTTGCTGAAGCAGCGAAGCGAAAAACAGCACCCCGCCCAGCAGGATGCCGGGCAGCCATTCGCTGGAGCGGAGGGGAGAGGCCGTTTTTCGATTCTCCCGCAGCATCAGCGGCAGCATGGCCGCGGCCCCCAGGGCGAACCGGCAGGCATTGAAGGCGAAGGGGCCCAGATACCGGCTGCCTTCCCGCTGAAAGGCCATGGCGAAGCCCCAGATGGCCGCCGTCAAAAACAGCAGCAGGGCGGAGGACAGTTCTTTCTTCATTCGTCGGTTTGTTCCTTTTCCTTCTTGGAAATGCGGCGATACCAGATGATGCAGATCACGCTGATGATCAGCGTGACGCCGTAGGTGATCACGGCGGCCAGCCATCGTTCATTCTGGGCAAAGTTGCCCGTCATGGCGCTGGATACCACCGAAGGGATGCGGGCGATGGTGGTCAGAATCAGGAAGGTGTGCAGCTTCATGGGGGTCAGGCCCACCAGGTAGGTCAGCAGATCCTTGGGCGTGCCGGGGATCAGAAACAGGATGAATACCAGCAGATCCAGCTTCTTCTCATTTTGCAAAAGGGAATAACGCAGGATTATTTCCCGTGGAAAGAAGGCCTCCACCAGCTTGACCCCCCATTTGCGCACCGCCAGATATACCAGCGCCGACGCGGCGGCGGACCCCAGCAGGCACCAGACCGTGCCTTGGAACCAGCCGAACACGAAGCCGGCCCCCAGTTCGAAGGGCTCCCCGGGGATGATGGCTACGATCACCTGCATGGCGATGATGCCCATCATCATCAGCGGCCCCAGGGGCCCGTGGGATTTCACGTAGGCCCGGAAGGTTTCGGGGCTTTCCCGGAATTGACGCACCAGGGGCCAGCCCACGAAGTAGGCGATCAGGGAAAACACTGCCGCGATGGCGATCAGCGTCACGATGCTGACGATGCGCCGGCGGCGGATATTCTCCGGCGCGGAGGAATGAAAAGCACTATTTTTCTTGTGATGATGCGCGGCCATGAGCCCCCTCCTTCCGTGCGTATCCAAGGCGGACAGCGCTCCATCGCCCGGAATGGGGAAGGCGCTGCTTCTTCTTTATGCTTCCATAGCGCTCGGCGTCTTTCCCTCCGGGAGCCGCCGAGATGGAGAATTGACCCGTGGTCAATTTTCTCCCTGTGGTCAATTTCCTCGTTATTATATCATTGTTCCTTTTTCTTGGCAATGAAAAAAGCGGGAGCCCCGCCGGCTTGGCCTGCCGGCAGGGCCCCGCGAGCAATCGGGGAATCATCCCAGCGTAACGTTGATTTGATGGGCCTTTCCATCGCTGAACACGGGCAGCACGTTGCCCGCGATCTCCTGCCCATCCACGGTGACGCGCTTCACGCCGCGGCACACGTGATCGGGGTTCTGGATCTCGATTTCATACACCGCGTTGCGGAAGCGGCGGCTGACGTGATAGCCGTTCCAATCGTGGGGGATGCAAGGATCGATTTTCAGGCCATCCCAATCGGGCTTGACGCCCAGGATGTAATTGCTGATCACATAGAAATTCCAGGCGGCGGTGCCGGTGAGCCAGCTGTTCTTGGCCTGGCCGAAATTCTGGGCGTCCTTGCCGGCGATCATCTGGCTGTAGACGTAGGGCTCCATCTTGTGCAGATCGCTGATCTCCTCCCGATAGGCGGGGGCGATTTTTTTGTACAGCTGGAAGGCCCGGTCGCCGTGGCCCACCACGGTTTCGGCGGCAATGATCCATGGATTGTTGTGGCAGAAGATGCCCGCATTCTCCTTGTATCCCGGCGGATAGGAGGAAACCTCGCCCAGCTCGAGATGATATTCCTTGTAAGCGGGCTGCAGCAGCAC
>JAFUXH010000109.1 GCA_017470945.1 Clostridia bacterium
CCCGCCGGAGGAGCCCACCAGGGTATCGTAGCCCTTCTCCAGCGTCATAATGAAGTCGTGGCAGCCGCTCTGCTGCGCCGCCTCCTCCACCTCCGCGTCGGTGGCGTTTGCCCGGCCCAGGCGGATGTTTTCGCGCACGGTCATGTTAAACAAATAATTATCCTGGGAAACGTAGGCGATTTTATCCGCGTATGCCTCCTGGGAAATTTGCCGGATATCCACGCCGCCAAGCGATATGCTGCCGCAGGCGATGTCCCACAGGGAGGCGATCAGCCGGGCGATGGTGCTTTTCCCGCTGCCCGAAGGCCCCACCAGCGCCACAAAGCTGCCCTCCGGCACGGTCATGTCGATCCCATGCAGCACCTCGCTGTCCTTGTAGGTGAAATGAACGTCCCGCAATGTCAGGCTGTTGTCCTTTGGCGTCTCTCCTTTTTCGGGCCGTTCCATTTCAGGCGCGTCCAGGATGGAGCGCACCTCCCCGAAAATGGTGCCCATGGTGCGGATATCGTCGGAATAGCTCATGCAGGTGATCAGCGGCGTGATCATGCCCACGGACAGGATGATCACCGTCACAAAGTCCGCAGGAGCAAGCGTGCCGCCCTTCACCAGCAGCCCGCCGATGGGCAGCACGGACACCATGGTGGCCGGCATGATCACCATGGCGAAGATCCAGGGGAAGATGCTGGCCCGCATCCAGTCGATGAAGCTGTGGGAAGCCTCGTTGGCGTCCCGCACGAAGCGGTCGTAGCTGGATTTCGTTTTGCCGAACACCTTGATCACCTGGATGCCGTGGATATATTCCACCGCCGTATCGTTCAGCGCTTTGGTGGCGCTGACGGTGCGGGGGTAGTATTTGGCGCTGCCGGTCATCATCAGCACATAGCAGAACAGCCCGATGGGCACCGTGGCCAGGCTGGCCAGGCCCATCCGCCAGTCGATCGTGAAAATGTAGGCGATCATGACGATGGGGATCAGCAGATTGGCGCTTAGCTCCGGCACGATGTGGGCCAGGGTGGTTTCGATGCTGTCGATGCGCTCGATCAGGACGTTTTTGAGTTCCCCGCTGCCTCTTGCCAGCACCGCCCCCAGGGGCATCCGGGCCATCTTTTCCATGCAGCGCTTGCGGATCTCCCCCAGCACCGTGAAGGTAGCCCGATGGCTGGTGGCGGTGGACAGGGCGTGAAAGACCACCCGACCCAGCCAGAACAGCGCGATCAGCAGGCAGCGCCCGCCATAGAACACCCAGTCCTTTTCCCCCGCCATCAGCGCCCGGATCACGGGCACGATGGCAAAATACGGCGCCACGGAGAAGGCCACGCCGATGACCGCCAGCAGCACGCTCAGCGCGAACTGCCCCCGGTGCGCCCCCGCCTGGCCCAGCACCCAGCCCATGGCGGATTGTTTCTTTTCCTTTTCCATTGGTGAACTCCTTTCCTTTGGCGTTAGCCAACGATTGTGTGTTAGAATTAACTAACCCCTAATCAAAGAGGAAGCCCGTCCTAAAGGACAGGCGAAAAGTGAGGATGCGGGCCGGATCAAAAGCCCATCAGCTGCTTCCATCCCGGCATGAAGAAGGCCTGCACCGTATCCAGGCATCGGAGGGCCTCCTCCAGGCCATACCCATGCACCACGGGCTCAAACAGCGCGGTGGTGTAGGCACTGAGCAGCAAATGCAATTCGGAGGGGGATATATCCCGCACGGCGTAGCCCTGCTGCTTCAGCAGCGGCAGGAACTTTTCCATTTCCCGCTGGTGCATCTCCACCAGCTCATGCAGGAAGTTTTCGTATTTTGTGCCCTGGGCTTTAGAAAGCAGCAGCCGGTATTCGTCCATGCGGGGATAGATGAGATCGCGCATCATGTTGATCTCCGTATCCTGCCACAGCTGAGCGCTGCCGTTTTGCAGGGCTTCCGAGTTCCGCTGGATATGGCCCATCAGCCAGGCGTGCATATCCTGCACGGCGGGGGACACCAGCTGGTCAAACAGGTCCGCCTTGTCCCGGCAATGGCGATACACCCCCGCCGCCGTCATGCCGATCCTGTCCCCGATCCGCCGCATGGAGGCCTTCTCAAAGCCGTACTCCATGAATTCTTCCCTGGCGGCAGCCATCAGGCGGATATGACTGGCGGTTTTATCTCTCGGCACCGGCTCACCTCGCAATAGTAAAATTGGTTAGCTAACACACATATACTATCACACAAGCGTTGGATTGTCAAGCGCATTTGGGGGATCGTTTAATGGAAGCATCATCCTGTCCATTACCCCTGTCATTCGTGCGTGATTTGTTCTCAGAGGGCATCCCTGCGCAAAAAATCTGCCAGCCGGATATGCTCAACGGCGCTGGTGGAATAATCCACCTCGTCGTTGGTGATCAAGATTTTTCGGTCATATACGGGGATGCCGGAAAAAGCGGTAAATTCCCGTTCCCAGGCTTTGCTCTCAACCACAGACCAGGCAACCTGAACATAGTATTTCTTTCCTTCTTTTTCAGCCAGGAAATCAATTTCACGGCCATTATTATCATACACCGTCACGGCATAACCCCGATATATGAGTTCGTTATAAACGATGTTTTCAAGATTATGCGTCAAATCATACCGATTGTCCCTGCAGCGAATGGAATTCAGGGAAACGTCGCAGTTATAAATCTTTTTGCTCTGCTCAAGCTCCTTTTTGGCTTTTCTCGAATAGCGGGAAACTTCATCAATGATAAAAGCGTTTTCAAGATAGGTGATCCATTTCTGAACGGTGTTTGGGGTCACCTGGGTGCCGTTTCCCAGCATATAATCCGAAATGGATTTTACAGAATAAATTCGACCATTGGAAATCAGGATAAAGTTGATCACTTTCCGAAATTCCTCTGTTTTCCTGATTTTGTAACGGTTGATCAAATCATTGACGATGATCGTTTCGTTCAGGTCGCTCAAATACCGTTTTTGCTCCGGGAGTGTTTCATACTCAAGGCGTTTTGGGAATCCGCCCCAGATCACATAATCCGTAACAGAACACGCTCTGTGGAGCTGCTGCGCGTATTCCATCAGTTCGCTAAACACAAAAGGCCGAATCCGAAAAGATACATACCGCCCAGATAGCTCTTTCGTATATTCCTTTGATAATAGCTTTGAATTGGAGCCGGTAATAAATACAGAGCATTGTTCCCTCCGAAGCGCTCTGCATGCATGAGACCATCCTTCGATTTCCTGAACTTCATCCAGGAAAACATAGCAAAGCCCTTCTTTCCTGTTTTTCTGAACAGCATCAACGATGTCCTGCCAGGTTTGAATTTCCGCCGTCGCAAAACGGTCGTCAAAATCAAACGATATAATATTATCAGAAGATTTTGATATCTCTTCTCTGATTTGCTGGAGCACAAAGGATTTGCCACACCGGCGTACCCCCGTGATGATTTTGATCAAGTCGTCATGATAAAAACCTCTGATCTCAGCCAAATATTTTTCGCGATAGATCATTGCCGTCCCTCCCGCAAGATTCTATTACGTATTGTACCACGTTCACCCGAAATTCGCAATAGTATTTAGAATTTCGGAAGGAGAAGCAGCAATTCGCAGTATGTTTCCATGACGGACCAACTCTTTGGCGCACGGGAAGCATCGTGAGAAGGAAACCCTGGCGCTTCCATCGAATAGTAGCATCAAAATATGGAACGGAGGCTGCGCTATGTATTCATTTAATTATTTTACACCCACCAAGGTCGTTTTTGGGAAAGACACGGAAAAGAAGGTCGCCGAGCTGATCCGGGAATTCGGCGGGAAAAAGGTGCTGATCCATTACGGCGGCGGCAGCGTGGTGCGTTCTGGGCTGCTCAAAAAGGTGACGGACACGCTGGACGGGGCCGCCATTCCCTATGTGACCCTGGGCGGCGCGGTGCCCAATCCCCGGTTGAGCCTGGTATATCAGGGCATCGACCTGTGCAAAAAGGAGGGCGTGGATTTCCTTTTGGCGGTGGGCGGCGGCAGCGCCATCGACTCCGCCAAGGCCATCGGCTACGGAGCAGCCAATGAGGGCGACGTATGGGATTTTTACGATTACAAGCGGAAGGCCGCGGCCTGCCTGCCCCTGGGCGTGATCCTCACCATCGCCGCCACCGGCAGCGAAATGAGCGATTCCTCCGTGATCACCAAGGAGGAAGGCCAGGTGAAGCGCGGGTACAACAGCGACCTGTGCCGCCCCAAATTCGCCATCATGAACCCGGAATTGACCATGACCCTGCCCGATTACCAGACCGCCTGCGGCTGCACCGACATCATGATGCACACCATGGAGCGGTATTTCACCAAC
>JAFUXH010000015.1 GCA_017470945.1 Clostridia bacterium
CGGCAAGGCGCGTCTGGTGGCCTATAACCATGGCGTTTACTATGCCCTGGGGAACGCCCTGGGCTTCTTCGGGTATTCCGTGGCCGCCCCGGACGTGCTCAGGCGGCGAATGGAAGCGCTGAACAAATAACGCAGGATAGTCCCTTACTTTTTATCGTCGAGGAGGAAGAGCGCCTTGTATCAAGCCCTGTACCGGGTCTGGCGGCCCAAAACGTTTTCGGATATGGTGGGCCAGGAGGCCATCGTGCGAACGCTGCGCAACCAGGTGACCACGGGGCGCATCGCCCACGCTTACCTGTTCTGCGGCAGCCGCGGCACCGGCAAAACCAGCGCGGCCAAAATCATGGCCCGGGCCATCAACTGCCTGAACCCGCAAAACGGCGATCCCTGCGGGGAATGCCAAAGCTGCAAAACCATCGAAAGCGACGCCTCCTTCGACGTGTATGAAATGGACGCCGCCAGCAACAGCCGGGTGGAGGAGATCCGGGAGCTGCTGGAAAAGGTGGATTACCCGCCCCAATTCGGCCGATACAAGGTGTATATCATCGACGAAGTGCACATGCTGTCCAACGCGGCGTTCAACGCGCTGCTGAAAACGCTGGAGGAGCCGCCGGAATACATGGTGTTCATCCTGGCCACCACCGAGCCCCAAAAGCTGCCCGCCACCATCTTAAGCCGGTGCCAGCGGT
This sequence comes from Clostridia bacterium, assembly GCA_017470945.1. Classification (GTDB taxonomy): domain Bacteria; phylum Bacillota; class Clostridia; order Christensenellales; family Aristaeellaceae; genus RUG563. The sequence goes on from JAFUXH010000015.1 coordinate 690, forward strand.
TCGATTTCGGCCGCTTTTCGGAGGATCAGATTGCCGGGCACCTGGACAAGGTGGCCCAGGCCAGCGGCGTGAAGGCGGAAAAGGAAGCGCTGAGCCTGATCGCCCGGGCGGCGGAGGGCGGCATGCGCGACGCCCTGAGCATCCTGGATATGTGCATGGGGGCGGGGGACGCGGTGACCGAGGAAGCCGTTCGCGCCGCCCTGGGCACGGCGGACCGGGCGTTCCTGTTTTCCTTTGCCGACGCCATTGCCCGGCGCGACGGGGCGGAGGCCCTGCGCCTGATCGAGGAATTGATGCGGGGCGGCCGGGATGTGCAGGTGTTTTTGAAGGATCTGTCCGCCCATCTGCGGCTGCTGATGGCGTCGAAGCTGTGCGGCCCCGACGAGACCCTGCCGGGGGCCAGCGCGGAAAACACCCGGCGCTACGCCGATCAGGCGGCGGGCTTTTCCCAGGAAAAGCTGCTGCGGGTGATAGAGGGCTGCATGCGGGCGGAGGCCGACACCCGATGGGCCTCCTCCGCCCGGTCGGTGCTGGAGATTTTCGCCCTGCGGGCCTGCGATCAGCCGGAGGAAAGGGACGTGCAGGCCCTGCTGGAGCGGATCGATACCCTGGAAAGCCGCCTGGCGGAGCTGGAAAAAAACGGCGTGCGTGCGGCGGCTGCGCCCACGAATGAGCCCGCCGCGAGTGCCGCGCCTGCCGGTACCAGCGCGGGGCCCGCGCTGCGCCCCGTGACCGAAACGCCGGTGCCTGCGGGCAGCAAGGCCCCCAAGGATATTTGGAACGACGCCCTGAAAATGCTGAAAAAAACCGATCCAGCCATTTTCGGTCCCCTGTCCCAGGGCAAGTACGGCGGGTATCAGGACGGTACGTTCCGGGCCTTCTTTACCGCCGAGGTGGATTTTATGATGACCATGCTGTCCGCCCCCGGACGGCGGGAAAAAATCGAAAACGCGCTGAACCAGTGCGGCGGCCAAAACGCCAAATTCGAGGCGCTGCCCGCCGAGATCCCCGTCGATCCGGCCCAAAAAAAGCGGCAGGAAAGCAACCTGAACGGCCTGATCGATATGTTCGGCCGGGATAAGGTGCAGATCGACGAATGACCCGCCCGGGATGAAACGGCGAGGCGCTTCCGTTGAATAATGGAAAGCGATCAACTGATCTTTTCAATTTTTCTTCTTTATGATATCATGCTTCGGTATGCCCGATTGGTGGAAAGGAGCGTTTTATGAACGGAAACCGCGGTCAATATACCTCCGCGCCGCTGGCCAATATGAAAAAAAGGCGCGCCGCGCCGCAGCCTGTGCTGACGCCGCAGGCCGATCCCAACCAGCCATCCGCCCAGCAGCCCAAGGAAAAGCGGCATTTGATGCTGTCGCTGATCGTGTGCCTGGGCCTGCCCATTTTGTTTCTGGCGGCGCTGATCATTCCCAACAACATCCTGCGCTACGTATTTTTGGGCGCGGTGGTGATCAGCGTGCTGGCCATGTGGATCATGAACGCCTTCGCCAAAAGCGCCCGGGGCACGCTGTCGGTGATCTATGCCGCGCTGGCGGTGGTGATCGGCCTGGCCCTGTTTATGAACAGCCAGACCCCCGAGACCCGCAATGCCTCCGCCCCCCAGGGCGATGGGGGCAGTGCCTTTGCCAACAACAATCCCATGGCTTTTGGGGCGGTGCTGGCCAATATCAACACCCCCGCCCCGGAAACCAACGCCAATTCCGCCGCGGCGGCTGCCGCCGTATCCGCTGCCCAGCAGCAGCTGGAGGGCTTTTTGTCGGCCTGGGCGGTGGGCAACGTGCCGGAAATGCTGGAATATGTGCAGCCCGCGTGGAAAACCCAGCAAACTTCCCCGGAAACGTCCCTGTGGCTGTTGACCCAGGACAGCCGGCCCACCAGCTATGAAATCGAAAGCGTGCAGGGCAGCGACGGCGATACCACCCGGGTGATCGTGATCCGGGTGACCCTGAACGAGCGCAACGCCGGCAGCGAACCGGTGCTTAAGCGCATGCAGGTGCTGCTCAGCCGCAGCGGCCAGACCTGGTATGTGGATCCCAACTCCCTCAACGGCGTGATCATCGATCAGGCGGCGGAGGAAGCGAAGAAGAACCAGCCGGCCATCGCCACCACCATTGCCCCGTCGCCCACCCCCGCGCCGGATACCGGCGCCAGCGGCATTACCTTGTATTACAACCCCAACGGCGGCAAGTATTACCATTCCACCGCCACCTGCGAGGCCGTGGATCAGCAGTATTGGCCCCTCACCGGCAAATTCACCTACGAGGAATTGAACAGCGCCACGTATTCCAAGCTGATCGCCTGCCCCAAGTGCAATCCCCCCGCCCGGGTGTCGGGCCGTTAACGGCTTGCCAGGCGGGCGGCGTAGGCCGCCATACGGCATACGCACAGTACATGGCAGTATTTCAGCTGCGCCCCCAAGGCCGTGCTGCCCTGGGCCGTCAGCGCGGCGGCAAGCTGCTGTTGAAAATCGGTGAGGATCGCCCGCACGTCCTGCACCTCCTGAGGGGCGGATGCCCCGAACAGCTGATCCAGCCGATGGATCAGGCTGGCGGCCGTTTCCTGCTGGGATCGCAGGGCGGGTAGAATGTCCGAAGCCGTCAGGGTGTGGTTATCCAGGCCCTGGGATAAGCCGCTCATCTGCTCCGCCGCCTGGTCGATCAGGGTGTAGGCGTCCTGCAGGGCGGTCAACTGGGCGCGCTGGCCGGTCAGGCGCAGGGTCACCTCCGGCCGGGCAATTTCGACGATATAGGTTTCCACGCTGTGCTGGGCGTTTAATTGATGCTGCACCGCCTGGGCTTCGGCCCGGGTGGCGTAGGCGGCGGCCAGCAGGCGGTAGGCGCCGCCGGGATCGACGTAACCCGCCGCGCCCCGGCTGCGGTAAGCTGCGGCCTCCGTTTGGACCGCGCTTTCTCCCTCGAAGGCCCCCAATTGCAAGGCGTACCAGGCGCTGCCAGGCAGCACGAGCTGCCGGCTTTCCCGGGCGCCGTCCTCCGGGGTCAGGGTGGGGGAGGGATCGAGGGGCACCTCCCGGTGCAGCGGCAGCAGGCTCTGCTGCCCCGCATATGCCCCCGCCGCCGCGGCGGCAATCAGCAGCGCGATCAGCAGCAAGCGGCCGCCCGCGCCCCGATGGATCTTGTATTTTCGCGTTTTCAGCCTGCCAGCTCGCATGACGCGCCGCCCCCTTCCGGCAACTATGGTATGCGGGCGGAAAAACAGATATGCCAAGGAGGAGCTTTTGATGCGCTACCACATCGACACCATCCCGGTATGGGACGCGGTGAAGCTGAATGGGGAATGCCCCCTGTGCGCCCTGCGGCGGCGGAACGAGCTGCTGGACGTGGATCGTTTTCTGGGCGGCTCGGTGATGGAGCCGGATACCCGCATCCAGGTCAACGAAAAGGGCTTCTGCGCCAGGCATCAAATCATGCTGTACCAGAAGAACAACCGCTTGGGCCACGCCCTGATGATGCACACGCATTTAAAGGAAACCATCCGCCGGGTGAGCCCGGCGCTGGAAAACGCCCGGGCGGCGGCGCAAAAGAGCGCCGGAACCCCGGCGGTGAAGCGCATGCTGGGCAAAAGCGCCGGAAAGCAGGATCTGCGCGCCGCGGCAGAGGCGGTGCGCCAATTGACCGCCACGTGCATCCTGTGCGATACCATTGAGGAAAACACCCGCCGCTACGCCTACACGATGCTGCATTTGTACAAAAACGACACCGCCTTCCGCAAGGCCTTCGCCGCGTCGAAGGGCGTGTGCCTGCCCGATATGGCGCTGCTGCTGGAGATGGCGGAGGAAGCGCTGGCCGGCCAGACGCTGCTGGATTTCGTGACGGACCTGTGCGATACCACCGAAAAAACCATGCAGAAGAATGAAACGGATATCGAGGGCTTTACTTTGAAATTCGATTACCGCAACGCCGATAAGCCCTGGGGCGACAGCCGGGGATCGCTGGAGCGGACGGTGAACCAGCTGCACGGCTGGTGCCTGGGAGAGGAGCCCAACCCGCAATGAAAAAACGGACCCTGGTTTTGCTTCTCCTGTGCCTGACGTTATCGGGGTGCACCGCCGCGCCGCCGGATTCCGTCATCCGCAACGATACGGACCGATCCCAATTGATCAGCGCCGATACCGACGCCCTGACCCCGGACAGCGTGCAGGCTACGCTGTATTTCCGCTATGGGGATACGGAATATTTGGCGCCGGAGGAGCGGTATGTGACGGTGCAGCGCAACGAAACGGCGGAAAAGGCGCTGGTGCAGGCCCTGATCGACGGGCCGGCGGCCACCTCGTCCAGCCTGTCGCCGCTGTTCCCGCCGGACGTGGAGGTGCTGGCGGTGACCAGCCAGGACGGCACCCTGTTCATCACCTTCAACGAAGCCCTGCTGGGCCGCTATGCCGATGAGCCGGTGGATATTTCGTCGGAGCCATGGAAAACGGAATTGCCCTTGCGCCGCCACCTGTGCATGGATTCCCTGACCGCCACGCTGACCGAGGCCGGGCTGTGCACCCAGGTGCAGGTGCTGATTTACCGCAGCAACGCCCCGGCCAGCTCCATGCGGCTGCAGGCGGGTTATTTTGACCGGGGCGTAGATGAAACGCTGCTGCCGCCCCTGACGCGGAACGAGGGCAGCATCCTGACCCCCCACAACACCGCCGCCGCCCTGCTGAAGGCGTGGATGAGCCAGGATTGGCCCAGCCTGTACGGCTGGGTGGCCCGGGATTCCCGCCCCGGGGAGCAAACGGCCATCGCCGCCTTCGCCGCCGCCGGGATCCTGACGGGGTTCGAGGCGACCGCCGGCACGGTGGCGATGGACGGGCAAAGCGCCGTTCTGTGCGCCGATCTGACGCTGCGGGCCGCCGGGGACGATGTGACGCGCACGGGCTATCCCATCCACCTGGTGCGGGAGGATGGGCTGTGGCGGATCCGCTACGATCAATTGCTGGCCATGATCCAGGAAGAGTGAGGAAAACCGATGAGGAATCGTTTCGCGCGCCTTTTGTGCGTGCTGATGGCGGGGGCGCTGCTGTTGACGGGGTGTGCTTCCAATACGGAGGGCGCGCCCGCTGCCCAGCTGACGCTGCCGCCGGTGAATCTCAAACGCGCCGCCCCGGAAAACGACGTCAACCAAAGCTATCGGCAAACGGTGCTGCTGTATCTGCCCTCCCTGGATGGCAGCCAGCTGATCGCCGTGCCGGTCACCGCCACCCTGTCCGCCGCCCGGCACCGGGCGGAAACGCTGTGTGAAATGCTGTTCGCCCATACTGGTACGGACAACGCCCGGCCTGTGGCGGGCGATGTGACGCTGACGCTGTCCGGCACCGAGGCAGTGGAGGTATCCGGCAACGTGGCCACGGTCAGCCTGGGGGCGTCGGCGCTGCGCCTGTCCCACGAGGAACTGTTCGCCGTGGGTCAGGCGCTGGCCAATACCCTGTGCCAGTTTGGGGATCTGCAATATGTGAACGTGCTGATCGCCGGGGTGCAGCCGGGGCTCAACGTGGCCGCCACGCTGCCTGCCGGCTGCTTCCAGAATAATACCCGGGAAGATTTGGCCACCCTGTGGGCCCGGGCCAGCGCCCCCTCCTCCGCCGCCCGGCGTTCCTTCGCCGCGGCGCTATATTACCCTGCCCCCGCCGGCAAGGGGATTTTGTGCGAGGCGCGGATGCTGTCCTTCTCCGGGGCCGATCTGCCCGCTATGGCGGTCACGCTGCTGGAGGCGCTGTCCGCCGGGGCGGAAAGCCTGCCCGGCGTGCCCCGGTGCCCCGATTTCAAGGGCCTGCTCAGCGCCGATCCGGTGGTGGATGACGCCGGCGGCACCCGGCGGCTGGTGCTGCGCTTTTCCGAGGATATGAACGCTGCCCTGACCGACAGCGGCATCACCCGGTCGGTGATGGCGGCGGCGCTGACCTATACCTTCACCACCTTCCTGCCCGGCATCGAGGGGGTCGAGATGCGCATCGGCGGGGAATTGCTGACCTCCCTGACGCCCTCCGGCACCTACTTTGGCGCGGGGGACACCATGCTGTTCCAGGATGGGCTGATGCGCCGGCGGGATTTTTCCGCCTTCCTGCTGGCCCACTGCACCCTGTTTTTCGCCAACAGCCGGGGAAAGCTGACCCGGGTGTACCGGCCCATTCCCTTCTATGAAACCCACAACGCCCGGGCGCTGATCCAGCAGCTGATGATGGGCCCACAGCCCTACGACAGCCAGCTGGGCCTGTCCGCCGTGCTGCCCCAGGGCCTGCGGGACGCTGATTTGATCGGCGTATCCTTTGAAAACAACACGCTGCTGCTGAATTTTTCCGCCCAATTGCAGGCCCTGGCCGAGGATTTCGATGCCCCGGCGGAGCGGCGGATGGTGTACGCCCTGGTGAACACCCTGTGCGAATTGCAGGGGATCGACAAGGCCGCCGTGTATATCCTGGGCAGCCAGCCCGACATCCTGATCCGGGAGGTATTCCTGCCCGGGGATTTCCTGCCCAATTACAATTTGATCGAGTGACGCGAAAAAAAGATGCGACGGATCGCTGCGCGACGCGCGTTCCCTCTTGACAGCGGCCCTGCCCGGCGCTATAATAGCACCGAAAACTGCACAGACCCATGGAAGCATCTTCGGGGCAGGGTGTAAATCCCTACCGGCGGTACAGCCCGCGAACTGAACATCCGTTCAGCCGATTCGGTGAAATTCCGAAGCCGACAGTGACAGTCTGGATGAGAGAAGATCGGCATAGAGCGCGGAGAAAAATCCTTCCCCCGCAATACCGCCCCTGAATGCGAAATGCTTCAGGGGCGTGCGTATTAAAGGAGGAAAAAACCATGACCGAAGCCAACCGGAAAAACGCCACGTTTTCCACCCCCAATCTGACCCGTATGGCCATCCTGGTGGCCATCGCCTCCATCCTGTTCATGATCGAGATCCCGGTGGTGGCTTTTTACAAGCTGGATCTGAGCAACCTGCCGGTGCTGCTGGGGGCGTTTTCCATGGGCACGGCGCCCGGCATCATCATTTTGGCGCTGAAAAGCATGATCGGCCTGCTGCATTCATCCAGCGGCGGCGTGGGCGAACTGGCGGATTTCCTCATGGGCGCCGCCCTGGTGATCCCCGCCTCATTGATCTATCACCGCAGCAAGACCCGGAAAAACGCCCTGATCGGCATGGCCGCGGGCACGCTGTGCATGGTGGCGGTGGGCGTGCTGGCCAATAAATTCATCATGCTGCCTTTCTACATGGGCGCGTACCACATGAGCATGGAAGGCATCCTGAAATACGCCAATGTGGGCGGCGTGGACAGCGAATGGAAATTGCTGCTGCTCATTACCGGGCCCTTCAATCTGCTCAAGGGCGTCGTGCTCAGCATTGTGACCGGGCTGATCTATAAGCCGCTTTCCCCGCTTCTGCACGCCAAAGTGAAAGGGTGACGGCATGACGCAGCCGCTTTATCGTCTCCACGGGGTCGTGGTGCATGGCCGGGCAAATGGCCGCACGGTGGGCATGCCTACCGCCAATCTGCGCGTAACGGAGGGGACGGCGCTGCCGCCCTTCGGGGTATACGCGGCGCTGGCCGAAATCGACGGAAAGGAATATCTGGGCGTAACCAACGTGGGGCTGCGCCCCACCCTGCACGATGGGGACGCGGCGCCCACTGTGGAAACGCTGCTATTGGATTTTTCCGGCGATCTGTACGGCAAGGCCATGGCGCTGACCCTTTGGCTGTATTTGCGGCCCACCAGGGAAATGCATTCCCTTAGGGAGGTGGAGCGGCAGGTCGAACGGGATGCCGCTTCGGCGCGGGCGTGGTTTGCTGAAAATGAAAAACGGCCCGCGGGGGATGGGGATCCCGCGTGATCCCGGCTCCCCGGAGAAAAAAACTGCCGGGAGATGGGAATCCATTCGTTTTTCGCTGTTTTCCGCCTTGAACTCAAGGCGGTTTTCGTATATAATAGAATCTGGTGAAAAAGGAGCTTGAGGAGGCACGAAAGTGTTTCAGGGTTTTGGGGATGCGTTGATTCCCTTTTTTCTGGATTTGCGGTTTCACAATGATAAATCGTTTATGGATGCCAACCGGGAACGGTATTACCGGGAGGTGCGCCAGCCTTTTTATGATTTTATCGGCGCCATGGGCCCGCTGATGCAGCAGAAAATCAGCGAGGATCTGGAGGTGCGGCCCAACAAATGCCTCAGCCGCATCAACCGGGATACCCGCTTTACCAAGGATAAAAGCCCGTACCGGGATCACCTGTGGGTGGCTTTCCGCCAGCAGGGCATGCCCAACGACGGCACGCCGTTTTTCTGGTTTGAAATCAGGCCGGAGAACGTGACCTGGGGCGTGGGCATCTGGGGGGAGAACCGGGCGGTGATGGACGCCATGCGCCGAAAGATCCTGGCCCGCCCGAAGGATTTTGAAAGGATATTGCCCATCCTGAAGCAGCGGAATTTCACCCTGGACGGCGACGCGTGGAAGAAAATGCCGGTGCCGCCGGAGGTGCCGCCCGTGCTGGCCCCCTGGTATCTGAAAAAGCAGGTGTACGCCGGCAAGGAAGGCGCCCGTTTGCAATGGATCTTATCGCCCGATATCGTGAATCGGGTGATGGAAGATTATGAAGCGCTTGCCCCCCTGTATTGGATTTTCCGGGGCTGCGTGGAAGAAGCAATGAATCAACTGGACGACATGGGAGGGAATGTATGAGTACGGACTTGCGTAGTCTCAAAAGCGGCACGGATGTGCGGGGCGTTGCCATGGGGGAGAACCCGGCCCTGACGCCGGCGGTGGCCGGGCGGATCGGCGGTGCCTTTGTGGCCTGGCTGAAGGAACGGGGGATCGATAATCCCCGCGTGGCCCTGGGCCGGGATTCCCGCCTGACCGGTGAAATGCTGCTGGAGGCCTGCGCGAACGGCTGCCGTCAGGCGGGGGCCCAGGTGGAATCCTACGGGATGTGCACCACGCCCGCCATGTATATGAGCCTGATCACCGAGGGCTTTGCCTGCGACGGTTCCATCATGATTACCGCCAGCCATCACCCTTCGGATCGGAACGGCCTGAAATTCTTCACCCGGGAGGGCGGCATCGAAACCGCCGATCTGGACGCGATCCTGACCATCGCCGAAAGCGACGCGCCCCTGCAGGGGGGCAGCAGCCCCATCCAGAAGCGGGATTTCCTGCCGGTGTATTGCCAGCAATTGAAGGACCGGGTGTGCAAGGGCCTGGAAACCGACGTGCAAAAGCCTCTGCTGGGCCTGCACGTGGTGGTGGACGCCGGCAACGGCGCCGGCGGCTTCTACGCCACCCTGCTGGAGGAATTGGGCGCCTGGGTGGATGGCAGCCAGTTCCTGGAGCCCGACGGCCGCTTCCCCAATCACATCCCCAACCCCGAAAATGCCGAGGCCATGGCGTCCATCAGCGCCGCGGTGGTGAAGGCGGGGGCCGATCTGGGCGTGATTTTCGATACCGACTGCGACCGGGCCGCCATTGTGGATCACACGGGGCGGGAAATCAACCGCAATCGGCTGATCGCCCTGATTTCCGCCATCCTGCTGAACCGGCAGCCGGGATTGACCATCGTGACCGATTCGGTCACCTCCTCCGGCCTGGCCCGGTTCATCATGGAATGGGGCGGGGAGCATTACCGCTACAAGCGGGGCTACCGCAACGTGATCAACGAGGCCAAGCGCCTGAACGAGGCGGGCATCGACTGCCCCCTGGCCATCGAAACCAGCGGCCACGCCGCCCTGCGGGAAAACCACTTCCTGGATGACGGCATGTACCTGGTCACGGTGCTGATCTGCGAGGCCATGCGCCTCAAGCAGGAGGGGAAGGACCTTTCCTCCCTGATCGCCGACCTGAAGGAGCCGGTGGAGAGCGCCGAGATCCGCCTGAGCATCACCGATCCCGATTTCCGCACCGCCGGCAAGGCCGCCATCGAAAAGGTGATGGATCACGCCGCCTTCGCCCCCGGCTGGCACATCGCCCCCGATAACCGGGAGGGGGTGCGCATCAATTTCGACCTGGACGGGGAAATGAACAACGGCTGGTTCCTGCTGCGCCTGTCGGTGCACGATCCGGTGCTGCCATTGAACCTGGAAAGCGACGTGGCCGGCGGGGCGATTGAGATGGCCAAGGCGCTGCTGAACGTACTGGAAGGCTGCGAGGGCATTGATTTGAGCAAGCTGCGCGGCTATATCAACGATAAAGAGAGGTAATGAACGATGGATATCCGGCAGAAAACGATCAACAACATCCGCACCCTGGCGGCCGATACCGTGCAAAAGGCCAATTCCGGCCATCCCGGCGCGCCCATGGGCATGGCCCCCCTGGCATATGCCCTGTGGGTGAACACCATGCGGCATAACCCGAAGGATCCCCAGTGGAAGAACCGGGATCGGTTCGTTCTTTCCAGCGGCCACGCCAGCGCCCTGCTGTATACCATGCTGCACCTGACCGGCTACGGCCTGACCATGGATGATATGAAGCAGTTCCGCCAGTGGGGCAGCAAAACCCCCGGCCATCCCGAATATCGCCACACCGTGGGCATTGAAACCACCACCGGCCCCCTGGGCCAGGGCGTGGCCAACGCCGTGGGCTTCGCCATCGCCGAAACCATGGTGGCCGCTCACTTCAACCGCCCCAATTTCCCGGTGGTGGATCACCGGGTGTACGCCGTGTGCGGCGACGGCTGCCTGATGGAGGGCATTTCCTCCGAAGCGGCCTCCCTGGCCGGCACCCTGAAGCTGGGCAAGCTGACCCTGCTCTATGACGACAATGATATCTCCATCGAGGGCAACACCGATATCGCCTTCCGGGAAAACGTGGGCGACCGCTTCGCCGCTTACGGCTGGCAGGTGATCCGCCTGCAGGACGGCAACGACGTCGACGCCGTGATCGCCGCCCTGGAGGACGCCAAACGGGATGAGCGGCCCACCATCGTCATCTGCCCCACCAAGATCGGCTTCGGCTGCCCGGCCAAGGAGGGCAAGCCCTCCGCCCATGGCGAGCCCCTGGGCGAGGACAACGTGAAGGAAACCAAGAAGAACCTGGGCATGCCGGAGGATACCTTCTGCGTGCTGCCCGAGGTGTATCAGCACTGCGAAGAGGCCATGAAAAAGAACGAGCAGGCTGAAAAGGAATGGAACGAGCTGTTCGCCGCCTACGCGAAGGCGTACCCCGAATTGGCGGAGGAATGGGAGGATTGGTTCAGCGCTGATCTGCCCGACGACGTGGTGATGAACGACGCGCTGTGGCAGTGGGAAAAGAAGGACGCCACCCGCAATACGTCCGGCGAAATGATCCAGCGGCTCGCCAAATTGCTGCCCAACCTGGTGGGCGGCAGCGCCGACCTGGCCCCCTCCAATAAGACCTACATCAAGGAAGGCGGCGATTATTCCGCGGAGAACCGCGCGGGCCGCAACCTGCATTTCGGCGTGCGGGAGCACGCCATGGCCGCCATCTGCAACGGCATCGCCCTGCACGGCGGGCTGCGGGTATTCTGCGGCACCTTCTTCGTGTTCAGCGATTACATGAAGCACGCCATCCGCATGAGCGCCATCATGAAGATCCCCGTCACCTACGTGCTGACCCACGATTCCATCGGCGTGGGCGAGGATGGGGCCACCCACGAGCCCATCGAGCAGTTGGCCGGGCTGCGGGCCATCCCCGATCTGCTGGTGTTCCGCCCCGCCGACGGCAAGGAAACCACCGCCGCCTGGCTGACGGCGCTGACCGCCGGCCTGCCCACCTGCCTGGTGCTGACCCGGCAGGCCCTGCCCAACTATGAAAACAGCGGCTGCGAAGCCATGAAGGGCGGCTACATCCTGGCTGACGCCGATAAGGAGACCCCGGACGTGCTGCTGATGGCCTCCGGCAGCGAGGTGGAGCAGGTGATGGGCGCCAAGGAAGAACTGAAAAAGGAAGGCATCGACGCCCGGGTGATCTCGATGCCCTGCATGGAATTGTTCCTCAAGCAGGACGGCGCGTATCAGGAAAGCGTCATCCCCGCCGCGGTCCGCGCCCGGGTGGCGATGGAAGCTGGGGCCACCATGCCCTGGTATCGCTTCACCGGCCTGGATGGCAAGGTGCTGGGCATCGACCATTACGGCGCGTCCGCCCCGGCCAAGATCCTGTTTGAAAAATTCGGCTTCACGGTGGAAAACGCGGTGAAGGCGGCCAAGGAAGTTTTAGGAAAGTAATGCATATGCTGCCTGGCCTGGGGCGCGGCGCGCTCCGGGCCGGTTTTGCGTCAGGGGGCGGCAACGCCCTCATCCGCGCTGCGGTTTTCAGATAAAAAACGGATCCCTGCTTTGCCAAGGAACGATAAGGGAGGATCATCCATGCGGAAAACGAAAATCATTTGCACCATTGGCCCGGCCAGCGATAAGGCGGATGTTTTGGAAAAAATGATGCTGGCGGGCATGAACGTGGCTCGGGTCAATTTTTCCCACGGCACCCATCCGGAGCACAAAATCAAAATGGATCTGATCAAGCAGGCGCGGCAGAAGCTCAACCTGCCGGTGGCCATTTTGCTGGACACCAAGGGCCCCGAATACCGGATCAAAACCTTCAAGGATGAAAAGGTGATGCTGACCGAGGGCCAGACCTTTACCCTGCGGGTGGACGACGTGGAGGGCGACGAAACCCAGGTGTCGGTCAATTACGCCGGCCTGGCCGACGATCTGAACCCCGGCGACCGGGTGCTGATCAACAACGGCCTTATCGCCATGGACGTGCGGGAAATCGTCGGTCCGGAGATCCGCTGCCAGGTGGCGGTGGGCGGCGAATTGAGCAACCGCAAAAGCATGTCCTTCCCCGGCAAGGTGCTGAACCTGGTGTACCTCAGCGAGCAGGATAAGCAGGATCTGCTGTTCGGCATCGAAAACGAAGTTGATTACGTGGCCTGCTCCTTCGTATCCCGGAAGCAGGATCTGCTGGACGTGCGCCAGTTCCTGGACGCCAACGGCGGCCAGCGCATCAGCCTGATCGCCAAGATCGAAAACCAGCCCGGCATCGACAACATCGAAGAGATCTGTACCGCCTGCGAGGGCATCATGATCGGCCGGGGCGATATGGGCGTGGAGATCCCCTATGAGGAATTGCCCGCCGTGCAGAAGCACCTGATCAACAAGTGCCGCATGATCGGCAAGCGGGTGATCACCGCCACCGAAATGCTGGAATCCATGATCCACAACGCCCGGCCCACCCGCGCCGAAATTTCCGACGTGGCCAACGCCGTGTATGACGGCACCAGCGCGGTCATGCTGTCCGGCGAAACGGCGGCGGGCAAATACCCGGTGGAATCGGTGAAGGTGATGGCCAAGATCGCCGAGGCCACCGAGCAGAAAATCAACTATGCCGAGCGCTTCCGCACCGCCGAATTCATCACCCACAACACCGTCGACGCCATTTCCCACGCCACCTGCGGCATGGCCATCGATATTGGGGCGAAGGCCATCGTGGTGTGCTCCCTGTCCGGCGGCACGGCCCGCATGATCTCCCGCTTCCGGGCTCCCGTCGATATCCTGGGCCTCACCACCAGCGAAATCAGCATGCGCAAATTGGCCCTGTCCTGGGGCGTGGTGCCGGCGCTGGCCGACGCCTATACCAGCACCGACGTGCTGTTCTACGTGGCCACCCAAAAGGCCAAGGAGGCCCTGAACCTGCAGCCGGGGGATAAGATCGTCATCACCGGCGGCTTGCCCAACGGAAAGAGCGGCAACACCAACCTGATCAAGGTGGAAGTGATCTGACGATATCACCTATGCACCGCATTCATCATTCGCAGTATCTTCAGTGATTTTTGAAGAATGGCAGGAAGAAAAACTGAAAATGAATGAAAGTTCTCTATTGGAATAAAGGAGGAATCCACCCATGCAATACGGCCATTTTGACAATGACAAGCGGGAATACGTGATCACAGATCCCCGCACGCCCATGCCCTGGGCCAATTACCTGGGCTCCCCGGCCTACGGCGCCATCGTGACCCAGAATGCCGGCGGCTACAGCTTCGTCAAATCCGGCGCGGCGGGCCGCATCCTGCGCTACACCTTCAATCAGTTCGACGAGCCCGGCCGCTATATCTACCTGCGGGACGAGGCCGACGGCGATTTCTGGTCCGCCTCCTGGCGGCCGGTGGAAAAGGATTTGACCGCCTATCAAACCATCACCCGCCACGGCACCAGCTATACCCAGATCGAATCCTGCTATCGGGGCATCGAAAGCAAGGCCCTGTATTACGTGCCCCTGGACGCCACCCACGAGGTGTGGCGGCTGACGGTGAAAAACACCGGCGATACCGCCCGGAGGATCGGGGTGTTCGGCTACGCTGAATTCACCACCGAAAGCTTCTATACCCAGGACCTGGTGAATATGCAGTATACCCAGTTCATCACCGTGACGGAATTCCACCGGGATCACATCCTGCAGCGCATCAACCAGTTCTGCGATCTGAACGCCGACGGCGAAAACGGCCGGGAGCGGTTCTTCGGCCTGGCGGGCGCGCCGGTGTGCAGCTATACGGGCCGCCGGGAGCGTTTCCTGGGCGTGCGCCGCTTCCATGAGCCCCAGGGCGTGCTGAACGGGAAATTGGATGATTCCCTCAATTTTAACGGCAACCCCTGCGGCGCGCTGCACACGGTGATCGACCTGGCCCCCGGCGAAAGCAAAACCGTCGCCTTCCTGCTGGGCCAAAAGGGCGAAAAGGAAGCCCGGGCGCTGCTGGACCGCTATGCCGATACCGAAAAGACCGTGGCGGGCGAATGGCGCACCCTGGTGGATTACTGGCACGGCAAATTGAACAACCTGAACGTGAAAACCCCCGACGAGGATCTGAACACCATGGTGAACACCTGGAACGCTTTCCAGTGCTATACCACCTTCGTGTGGAGCCGGGCGGCCAGCCTGATCTACGCCGGGGAGCGCAACGGCTACGGCTACCGCGACACCGTGCAGGATATCCAGGGCATCATCCATCTGGACCCCGCCATGGCCAAGGAGCGCATCAAATTCATGCTTTCCGCCCAGGTGCATCACGGCGCGGGCCTGCCCCTGGTGAAATTTGACCACAACCCCGGCCACGAGGATACCCCGGAGCAGGACAGCTATGTGAAAGCTACCGGCCATCCCCATTACCGGGCCGACGACGCCATGTGGCTGTTCCCCACAGTGTATAAATACGTCGCCGAAACGGGGGACAAGGCCTTCCTGGAGGAAGTGATCCCCTTTGCGGATTACGACGAGGGCACCGTGATCGAGCACTTGAAGCGCGCCATCGATTTCACCATGCACCATCTGGGGGCCCACGGCATGCCCGCAGGCCTGCACGCCGATTGGAACGACTGCCTGCAATTGGGCGCCCAGGGCGAAAGCAGCTTCGTGGCGTTCCAGTTCTATATGGCCCTGCTGCGGCTGGATGAAATGCTGCCCGACAAGCCGGAATATCAGGCCTACAGCCAGTGGCTGAAGGATACCGCCGCCGATCAGCTGGAAAAGATCAACCGCCATTTCTGGGAGGATGATCGCTTCCGCCGGGGCTATACCCAGGATGGGGCCATCATCGGCAGCAAGCACGACCCGGAGGCCGCTATGTGGCTCAATCCTCAGTCCTGGTGCGTCATTTCCGGCGCGGCCACGAAGGATCAGGCCGAAAAGAGCATGGAATCGGTGCATCGGCTGCTGAACACCCCCAACGGCATCGAGCTGATGGCCCCCTGCTATAAAAAGCACTATTTCAACGGCGCGGCCATGAAGCTGTTCAACCCCACCACCAAGGAAAACGGCGGCATCTTCTGCCAGCCCCAGGGCTGGGCCATCCTGGCGGAAGCCCTGCTGGGTCACGGCGATCGGGCCTTTGAATATTTCAAGGAATCCTGCCCCTCCGCCTACAACGATCGGGCGGAGATCCGCGAGGTGGAGCCCTATGTGCATTCCCAGTTCATCGAGGGCCACGAAACGCCCCAGCCCGGCCGGGCCCACGTGCATTGGCTGACCGGCACCGCCTCCACCGTCATGGTGGGCATGGTGGAGGGCATCCTGGGCCTGCGTCCCACCCCCGAGGGGCTGAAGGTGTCGCCCGCCATTCCCGCGGCGTGGGATGGCTTCACCATGGAAAAGACCTTCCGGGGCAAGCGGCTGCACATCACCGTGGATAACAGCGCCCATCACCAGGGCGGCGTCAACAAAGTGCTGATCAACGGCCGGGAAGCGGCGACCGACCTGCTGACCGACGGTTTGATCGCCGATGGGGATCAGATCACCGTGATCATGTAAACGGACCTACCATAAAACGAACATGCCGGCATGTAAAATACAGCCAAAAAACAGCCGGATGGGTTGACATTCCGGGGAAACCATAGTATGATATGCCCAACAACCAAACCTGCGATGGAGAAGAGTAGCTTCCCCGCAGCACGGCAAAGGGAGTCGCCGATAGTGGGACGGCGATCCGTGCGGAGGATGTGAATGGGCTCCGGAGGGCGCTCCGAAAGAGGACGAGTAGGCAGCGACGGGGGACCACACCCGTTATCCGGGCGGCGCATATCATCGGTATGCGGATGAGCGTGCCAGGGTCGATCCCCGGCAAAGCTGAGTGGCACCACGGGAATACCGCCTCAGCGCACAGACACACTGTGCGTTGGGGCGTTTTTCATTCCATCGTTCCTCCTGTCACGGCCGTCAGGAGGAACCATCCCAGCGCAATCATGATTTGAAAGGACGGTATCGGCAATGAAAAAGTTTGCGGCATTGGTTTTAGCGGTATTGATGATGATTTCCCTGCTGAATGTATCCCTGGCGGAAGAACAAAAAACCTACAAGATCGGCCTGTGCAACCTGGTGGACGACGCATCTCTCAACCAGATCGTGGATAACCTGCAGGCGCAGCTGAGCGTGATCGAGGCCGAGCGCGGCGTGACCATCGAAGTGATGTATGATAACTGCAACATGAACTTTGGCGACCTGAGCCTGATCATCGACAAATACATCGCCAACAGCGTGGATCTGATGGTGGGTGTGACCACGCCCGTGGCTTCCGCCATGAAGGGCAAAACCGAAACCAACGGCATCCCCGTGGTGTTCGCCGCCGTGTCCGACCCCGAGGGCTCCGGCCTGGTGGACAGCAACGCGAAGCCCGGCGCCAACGTGACCGGCACCTCCGACTTCCTGGATACCAGCGCCGTGTTCAACCTGATTTTCGCCGCTAACCCGGATATCAAGAACGTAGCGCTGCTGTATAACCCCAGCGAGGATGCCTCCACCACCCCCATCACCGACGCCAAGGCCATCCTGGAAAGCAAGGGCGTGGCTTATCAGGAATTCACCGGCACCGATACCTCGCAGGTGATCCTGGCCGCCGCTTCCATCATCGCCAACAAGGCGGAAGCCGTGTTCACCCCCACCGACAACACCATCATGACCGCTGAATTGGCCATCTACGAGGATCTGGCCGCCGCCGGCATTCCCCATTATACCGGGGCCGATTCCTTCGCCCTCAACGGCGCTTTCCTGGGCTACGGCGTGGATTACGCCAACCTGGGCAAGGAAACGGCCAACATGGTGGCTTCCATCCTGCTGGACGGGGCGGACCCCGCCGAAACCCAGGTCATGACCTTTGACAACGGCACCGCCACCGTGAATACCGAAACCTGCGAGATCCTGGGCCTGAATTACGAGGAAGTCGCCGCCCTGTTCGCCCCCTACTGCATCGAGGTGAAGCCCATCACCACGGCGGAAAACTTCGGCGATCTGAATAACTGAATCCCATAAAACCTGGGAACCCGAAGCGGGATGGAGAGCCGGACGCCCTCCATCCCGGCTTTGCGGTCAAAGAAAACAAGCGGAGAAAAGGATCATGGACGTGAACGCGATTTTCCAAATGGTGCCCAACATTCTGCAGGGGGCGCTGAAGGTAGGGCTGGCCGACGCCCTGGTGGTGCTGGCCCTGTTTTTGAGCTATTCCATGCTGAATGTGTGCGACCTGTCCACCGATGGATGTTACACGCTGGGGGCCCTGGTGGGCACGCTGGTGGCCATGGCGGGCCATCCCTGGCTGTCCATCCCCGCCGCGATGCTGGCAGGGGCGGCCAGCGGCCTGGTGACCGCCGTGCTGCAAACCAAGATGGGCGTGCAAAGCCTGCTGGCCGGCATCGTGGTGAACACCGGCATGTATTCGGTCAACATGGCGCTGTCGGGCTTCCGGCCCAATTTGGCCATGCCCAGCACCGGCAAATTGCGGGTGGAAACCATTTTCACAAAGGCCTATGATTTCCTGAAAGCCCATGCTCCCCAATTGACGGATTATTCCATCATCCTGGTGCTGCTGATGTTCGTGACGCTGGTGGTGCTTTTCCTGATCTTTTTCCTGCGCACGAAGCTGGGCCTGGCCATCCGGGCCACCGGCAGCAACGCCGATATGGTGCGTTCCTCCTCCATCAATCCCGCGTTCACCACCATCGTGGGCCTGTGCGTTTCCAATTCCTTCACCGCCCTGAGCGGCTGCCTGTTCGCCCAGCAGACCAAATCCTACAACGTGAATATGGGCGGCGGCATCGTCACGGTGGCGCTGGCGTCGCTGCTGATCGGCGGCGTGATCTTCGGCAAGCACCGCGCCATCCCCCTGCGGGCGCTGGGGGCCGTGCTGGGGGCGTTCATTTTCCGGCTGGTGTACAGCATCGCCCTGCAGATCCCCAACGCGGTGTATATGGTCAACGCCATTTCCTCCATCATCGTCATCATCGCCATTTCCGGGCCTTATTTGAAGGAGCGCTTCGGCATCCAGATGAAGCGCTGGCGCACCGGGAAGGAAGGGGGCGAAGCGGCGTGCTGAAGTTGCAGAACGTTTCAAAAACCTTCAATCCCGGCACGGTGAACGCGAAGCTGGCCCTGGATGATTTGACCCTGCACGTGCGCAAGGGCGATTTTATCAGCATCATCGGGGCCAACGGCGCGGGAAAATCCACCCTGTTCAACGCCATTTGCGGCAGCTTTTTCCCCGATCGGGGCAGCGTGTTCCTGGAGGGGAAAAACGTGACTGCCATGGCGGAGCACAAGCGGGCCAAGCAGATCGGCCGCCTGTTTCAGGACCCCATGCGGGGCAGCGCGCCGGATATGAGCATCGAGGAAAATCTGGCCCTGGCGGCGGGCAACGGCGGCTGGCTGAGCCGGGTGAGCGCCGCGGACAAGCGGGCGTTCCGGGAAAAGCTGTCGCTGCTGGGGATGGGGCTGGAGGACCGGATGAAACAGCCGGTGGGCCTGCTGTCCGGCGGCCAGCGCCAGGCGCTGACGCTGCTGATGGCCACCTATCACGCGCCCAAGGTGCTGCTGCTGGATGAGCACACCGCCGCCCTGGACCCCGGGACGGCGGAAAAGGTGCTGAACCTGACCCGCAGCATCGTGGAGGAAAACCACATCACCTGCCTGATGATCACCCACAACATGCAGTCGGCCCTGGATCTGGGCAACCGCACCCTGATGATGGACCGGGGCCGGGTGATTTACGACGTGACGGGGGAGGAGCGCAGCCGCCTGACCATTCACGACCTGACCGATAAATTCCGCCAGGCCAGCGGCCGGGCACTGGATAACGATCGGATGCTGCTGGGCGTGGAAAAATAAGGTCCACGCCGGGCGTCGCAGCCGCCTCGTCGCCGCACAAAACCCGACGGCAAATTGGACACCGCACGAAAGCTTTGGGCATGTTGCCTTGGCTTTCCGCTTCATCACCGCCCCGGCGGAGCTCTCCTCAAAGGGGAAGCCTTTATTCTTACAAACCGGGTCACAGCAAAACAGGGACGGCCGTTTGGGCCGTCCCTGTTTCATATTGTTTCTGCGGTTCGATGGCGGATGCGTGCGGACGCTTATTTTTCCTGCGCTTCGTAAATCAATTCTTCCAGCATTTGATACAGGTGGTCCGGCTCCACCGGCTTGGTCAAATGGGCGTTCATTCCCACCTGGAGGGATTGCTGCACGTCCTCATCGAAGGCGTTGGCCGTCATGGCGATGATGGGCACCTTTTTCGCGTCCGCCCGGGGCAGGGCGCGAATGGCGGCGGTGGCCTCCAGGCCGTCCATTTCCGGCATGCGGATATCCATCAGGACGGCGTCGTAGCTGCCCATGGGGCTCTTTTCGAACATTTCCACCGCCAGCCTGCCGTTTTCCGCGTGGTCGATGACGGCATCCTTCATGGTGATGAGCTGCTTCATGATTTCGGCGTTGATCATGATATCCTCCGCCAGCAGGATGCGGCGGCCTTTCAATTCCGCCCGCTGCTTTTCCCGGAACAGGCTCATGTTATTGTGGCGTGCGATGCGCTCGAATTCATCCAGCACGTTGTTGGCGAACAGGGGCTTGGCCAGGAAGCTGTCCACCCCCGCGTGCAGAGCCTCGTCCATGATCTCATCCCAGTTGTAGGCCGTCAGGATGATCACGGTGGTTTCGTTGTTGTAGCGCTTTCGGATCTGCCGGGCGGTTTCCATGCCGTCCATATCCGGCATCCGCCAATCCAGCAGCACCAGGTTGTAGGGCTCCATTTTGGTGTGCTGCACTTCCAGCATCTGCAACGCTTCCCTGCCGCCCAGGCAGGTATCCGCCTTGATCCCCGCTTCATCCAGCACCATCCTGGCGTGCTCGGCGGCGACTTCCTCGTCATCCACCACCAGCACCCGCAGATCCTTGGGCTGAATGTAGGCCCGGGAGGCGGTGAAGTGATTGCACTTTTTCAGCGTCACGATGACGGTGAATTCCGACCCCACGCCCTTTTCGGATTGCACGGAAATGGTGCCGTTCATCATTTCCACGATGTTCTTGGTGATCGCCATGCCCAGGCCTGTGGAACCGTATTTGCTGCTGCGGCTGCTGTTTTCCTGGGTGAAGGAATCGAATACCTTGGGCAGGAATTCCTTGCTCATGCCGATGCCGGTATCCTTGATGGCGAATTTCAGCGAAGCCTGATCGTCAAAAACGGCGGTTTGCTCGATGGTCAGGGCCACGCTGCCGGGGGCGTCGGTAAATTTGATGGCGTTTGACAGGATGTTGATCAGCACCTGCTTGAGCTTCATATCGTCGCCGATGTAATAATCATCCACCCGGCCGTTGACGCGGCACTCGAAGCGCAGCCCCTTATCGCTGCACTGCGCCATCACCATGGTGTTGATCTGCTCCAGCATGGCGCTGAAGGAGAATTCCTCCTTCCGCAGCACCAATCGCCCCGATTCGATGCGGCTCATATCCAGAATATCGTTGATCAGTCCCAGCAGATGCCGGGCGCTGCCGCCGATCTTTTCCAGGTATTCCCGGGTTTGAGTGGACAGTTCGGCATCCTTCATGGCCAGGCTGTTCAGGCCGATGATGGCGTTCATGGGGGTGCGGATCTCGTGGCTCATGTTGGACAGGAAGGCGGTTTTGGCCTTGCTGGCCTCCTCAGCCACCGTCAGCGCCTCGGCCAGCGCCTGATTCTTGGCCATGGATTCCCGCATTTCGGCGTCGATCACCGTTAATCCCAGCCCCACGGCGTGCACGATGTGGTCGTCCCGCTCCTCGGCGTGGCGCACCCCCGCGATGCGGATCATTTCGTAATATTCCATGCCGGCCCGCTGGGCCAGGTAGCGGTAGGTGATGAGGGGGCTGCGGGCCAGGCCTTCCCGGATGTTCTGCGGCTCGATGAAGCGCAGGAATCCCTCCCGGTAGCTTTCGGCCACGGAATGCTCGGCGTACCAGGAAAACCGCTCGAGATAGGGGAAATGCACCCCCGGCGCCGTCTGCTCCTTATCGGTGATATCGCTGCGGTAGCACACGGCATCGTTCCGATCCAAATCGACGTGATACACGCAGCGGTAATCCGACGCCAGGGCGGTGATCATTTTATCCTGCTGTTCCTTGCTCTTTTCCTCCGCCAGCAGCTTTTCCTGCAGCGCCAGGCGCTGCTCCAGTTCCTGTTGCTTCACCCGGGCCTCCGCCTCGGCGGATTTGATGCGTGTCATCTCCGTCACGTCCACGCACATGCCCAGGGTGCACAGCCGGCCGCTGCTGTCGGTGAATTTCATTTTGGTGGTTTGGAAGTTCTTGGGGTTCCCCGCCGCGTCGGGCACATCCTCAAAGAAAATGTAAGGCTCGTCCATGGTGATGGCCTTTTGATCGTCCTCCACAAAGTGGTTGGCGGTCACGGGGTCGAAGATCTCGTGGTCGGTCAGGCCCACCACGCCTTCGGGGTCAGACTTGTGGGCGTATTCGGCGAAGGCCTGGTTGCAGGCCAGGTAACGGCCGGTGGCGGCGTCTTTGGAAAAGCTCATGGCCGGCATGTTGGTCAGCAGGGAGGCTACGGAGCCCATCATCTGCGCCAATTGCGCCGCCGACTGCACCTCGGCCATCAGCCGCCGGTTTTCTTCTTCCGCCCTTTTGGCTTCCTGCAGCGCCTTCTGCACCGTCTGGCCTTCGCGCACGTCGTCGTCCACGTCCTTGAAGCCGCACACCACGCCCATCTTGCCCCCGGGCATATTGACCTTGGCGAATTCGATGCGGAAATAGCGCTTGCTGCCATCCTGCATCAGGCGAAGATAATTGATGTTGAACTGCGGCTTGCGCTTCAGCCTCAAAACGATGTTCTTCAGCGTCAGCTCCTTGTCCAATCGGTCCTGATCCTCCGGGGCCACAGTGGTGCGGATATAGGATTCCTTCGCCGCGGAGTATTTCATTTGGGTCAGGGCGCTTTGAATGGGCGCGGCGTGGGCGGTCAGGCCCTGGGTATCCCCCCGGTAGAGGGAAAAATGCTCCGTTTCCACGTCGTTGATCAGCCATACCGTGTGGTACGATTCGCTCAGCGCCTCGATGACCGCCTGGCGCACCGCCAGGTCGGATTGCATCTGCGCCCGTTTTTCGGTGATGTCCGAGATGAAAACGTAGTAGATGCCGCCGTAAGCGGCGGTTTCGGTATAGTGGCCGTAATCATCCACCCAGCGGACGGCGCCGTCCTTGCGGATGATGCGGTACTCCACGTAATCCTGCTTTCCCTCCTGGCAGCCCGTCTGATCCAGGATGGAGGCCGACACGGCGTCGTAATCCTCCGGGTGCAGCATGCCCCGGAAGGTAAAGCCGGTCAGCGCCTTGAATTCGTCGATATCCCGGCAGCCAAACAGGTCAAATACCGCCTGATTGGCATACAGCAGCTTTTCATCGCCCGTCGCGCGGTAAATAAAAAATCCGCCCGGTATGTGCGATCCGATCTGCGCCATCATGGATAAAGTTTGTTCGTTCAATTCGAAGTGCTTCTCTGGCGTCATAACGTTTCCTCCTTGGGTACGAGCGCGCCAAGCGGGCCGCCGCTTCAACCAGTCAATGGGATTATTTTACTACGAATTGTCCATTTCTTCAATGGGTTAGGATCATTCCCTGCCATTTTTGAGGGATTTTCCCGCGCCGAATCTGGACTTCACAGCCCATTTATGGTAGACTGTACAGGAATACAGCGATCCCGCGCCGCCCGAAGTGGGACGACGATTGCTTCACGACAGACGCGATCCAGGAAGGAGAATAGCGTGAATACCACCTATGTTTGCGGCCACCGCAACCCCGATACCGATTCCATCGTATCGGCCATGGCCTACGCCAATCTGTGCAACATGCTGGGGGAAAACGGCTACGTGGCCGCCCGGCTGGGGCACCTGAACGATGAAAGCAGCTTTCTGCTGCAGCGGTTCGGCTTTCAGCCGCCGCTGATGATTTCCACCGTGCGCACCCAGGTGCGGGATATCGATTTCGACCGGCCGCCCCTGGTGGGGGTGAACGTACCGGTGAGCCACGCCTGGGAAATCATGCAGGGAAACCCCACTCTCAGCGCCCTGCCCGTGACCAACGAGGACGGCACGCTGTTCGGCATGGTGACGGCGGGGGGCATCGCTGAAAGCGATATGCAGGCCATCCACGCCCCGGTGATGCGGGAAGCGCCTATTTACAACGTGCTGTCGGCGCTGGAGGGGCACATCATCAATTGCGATGACGACGTGTTCGACACCGTGTCCGGCGAAGTGGTGATCGCCCTGCCCACCGCCGGGGAATGCCTGCGGGGGGTGAAGCCGGGGGCGGTTATCCTGTGCGGGCAGCAGGAGGATGTGGTCGAGAAAGCGCTGCAGCTGAACGCCAGCTGCATCGTGCTGTGCCAAAGTGACCTGGCGGAAAAATACCGGGGCTTGTCCAGCAAAACCTGCGTCATCGTGACGCCCTACGACGCCTGGCGGGCCGCCCGGATGCTGCACCAGGCCACCCCCGTCAGCCGCATCGCGAAAGCGGAGGACCTGGTGTGCTTCCATCTGGATGATTTTCTGGACGACGTGCGGGACGCCGTGCTGCAAAGCCGGTACCGCAGCTACCCCGTGCTGGATGAGGAGGGCAAGGTGATCGGCACCCTGAGCCGCTATCACCTGATCCGCCCCAAGCGCAAGCGCCTGGTGCTGGTGGATCACAACGAGGTCAGCCAATCGGTGCCGGGGCTGGATCAGGCGGAATTGGTGGGCATCATCGACCATCACCGCCTGGCCGACGTGCAGACGGGCTATCCCGTGTTCATGCGCAACGAGCCGGTGGGCTCCACCACCACCATCGTGGCCACCATGTATCAGGAGCACGGGCTGATGCCCGGCGAAAACCTGGCCGGGCTGATGGCGGCGGCTATCGTCAGCGACACGGTGATGTTCAAATCCCCCACCACCACGCCCCGGGACCGGCGGATCGCCGAGCGCCTGGCCCGGATCGCCGGCATCGACCTGGACGCCCTGGGGCGGGATGTGTTTTCCGCCAGCTCCGCCAACAAGCCGGCTAACGTGCTTTTGACCACCGATTTCAAGGAATTCCATTTGGCCGAGCACAAGCTGGGCATCAGCCAGATCACCACCATGGATTCCGCCGGCATGCTGAAGCGGCAGGATGAATTCCTGGCCGAAATGGAAAAAATGCAGCAGGAGAAGCACTACGATATGGTGATCCTGATGCTGACCGACGTGCTGCGGGAGGGCACGGAGCTGATCTTCCTGGGGGACGAGGATATCATCCGCCAGGCCTTCGGTATCACGGAGGCGTTCGACCGCCATGTGTTCCTCAAGGGCGTGGTATCCCGCAAAAAGCAAATGGTGCCGGCGCTGGCGGCCCTGTGGGGATGACCCCCGCCGGGGAAAGGCGCAGAAACAAGCAAAGGATGATCAATCCAGTGCAAAAAATACCAAATGTGTACAAATTCCGCGTTGCATTCAACGCTTTCCTGTGATATAGTAAATTGTATGCAAAAAAGCGCGCACGGGCGCGCTTCACCCAACAAAAGGAGGAAAATTGCTGTGAAAAAGATCCTGGCTCTGCTGCTGTGCGCCGTCCTGTGCATGGCGCTGATCCCCGCCATGGCCGACGACGCGGTGGTGATCCGTCGGGCGTACGGCTATGACCCCAACACCCTGGATTATGGGAAGGCCAACCTGGATGTGGCCAATTTCATTCTGACCCATACCGCCGAAGCCCTGCTGACCCAGGACGCCACCGGCGCTTACGTACCCGGCATCGCCGAATCCTATACCAAGAGCGACGACGGCAAGGTGTGGACCTTCACCCTGCGCGACGGCCTGACCTATCAGGATGGCACCGCCATCACCACCGAGGATCTGTATTACGCCGTCCAGCGCTTGCTGGATCCTAACGATCCCCAGGATAACGCCACCTTCGGCATCCTGAATTCCGAAGCCTACTACGCCGGCGAAGCCGCGTGGGAGGATGTGGGCGTCAAGGTGATCGACGACAAGACCATCGAATATACCTTCGAAAACCCCACCTATGAAAGCGCCTTCACCTCCTCCAGCCTGTACGCGCCGCTGGAGCAGGCGTTTGTGGAAGCCGCCGGCGCCACCTTCGGCACCTCCGCCGAAACCTACCTGGCCGACGGCCCCTACATGGTATCCGAATGGGTGCCCGATTCCAGCGTCACGCTGGTGAAGAACCCCGCTTATTATAACCCCGATGCGGCTAAGGTGGATCAGATCGTGGTCATCCTGAACGCCTCCAACGACGTGCAGGTGGATATGCTGCTGGCGGGCGAACTGGATATCGCCGCCTTCAACAATCCCCTGTACCTGCAGACCCTGGCGGACAGCGGCTTCGTCATCGGCGAAAGCTACACCTCCACCTACCAGGGCATGAACCTGCGCGGCGGCGGCCGGAATGAGGAAACCGGCAAGTTCCTGTCCAACGCCAATTTCCGCAAGGCCATCAACGTGGCCCTGGACCGCGAAGCCCTGGCCGCGTCGGTCATGACCGGCTACACCCCCACCTACCGCCTGAGCGCCCCCGGCGAACCCGCTTACGTGGCCAACCCCGATTATAAGGCCTGGGATACCAAAGCCAACGTGGAGCTGGCCAACCAGTACCTGGACGCCGCCCTGGAAGAACTGGGCGCCACCCGGGAAGATATCCCCGTGATCGAGCTGATGTGCTATGAATCCCAGGGCGCGATCGATTCCCTGGCCGCGGTGCAGGATCAGCTGCGGGTGAACCTGGGCCTGGAAACCGCCATCGCCCCCAAGACCATCCAGGTGATGATCTCCGACGCCATGAGCGGCAATTACGACCTGTGGTGGGGCGGCAACGCCAACTCCGTGCCCGATGCGTGCGAATCCTACCTGGATGGCTATCAGAGCAATTCGCCCATGCCCCTGCGCGGCTACGCCGATCCTGAATTCGACGCCCTGTTCCAGGCTACCGTCACTTCCGCTACTCTGGAAGAACGCCTGGCCAACTACGCCAAGCTGGAAGCCTATTTCTGTGAAAACGCCATGAGCATCATCCTGGGCTGGGATGCCACCTACGTGGTCACCGCGCCCGGCCTGACCGGCTATTACATCATGGATGGCGGCTATTTGAACGTTTCCGGCGTGACCAAGTAATTTTTCCGAAGCGGGAGCCTGTTCCCAACCGCTCTTGCGGGGCAGAACAGGCTCCCCCTGTTTCTATTCAAAGTGAGGATAGCGCATGGGCAAGTATGTACTGAACAAAGTGCTGATCGCGGTGGCCACGGTGTTCGTGCTGGCCACGGCCACATTTTTCCTGATGAAGCTGATCCCCGGCGATCCCTTTGCCAGCCTGACCACCAAAGCGGCGGTGCAGGAAAAGCAAAGGGAATATTACGGTTTGGACCAGCCGGTGGTCGTGCAGTATTTCCGCTACATGGGCAACCTGCTCAGGGGCGATCTGGGCTGGAGCATGAAAAAGGTGGGCCGCAGCGTGGTGGATATCATCAAGGAGGGCTTTCCCGTGTCGGCGCGCCTGGGCCTGACCAGCCTGTTTTTCAGCGTGCTGATCGGGCTTTTGTTCGGCATCCTGTGCGCCCAGTTCCGCAACCGCTGGCCGGATTACCTGCTGATGCTGGTGGCGGTGCTGGGCATTGCGCTGCCCAGCATGGTGCTGGGGCCGCTGATGCGCTACACCTTCGGCGTGCAGCTGAAATGGCTGCCGGTGGTGGGCTGGGGCACGCCGGAAAAGATGATCATGCCGGCCATCGTGCTAGGCCTGGGCACCGTGGCGGGGGAAACCCGGGCCATGCGGGCCAGCATGCTGGGGGTCATGACCCAGGATTACATCATCACGGCCCGGGCTAAGGGGCTGACCCCGGCCCAGGTGGTGGCCCGCCATGAGGTAAAGAATTCCCTGGTGCCCATCGTAACGGGCCTGGGGCCCGGCATCGCCGGCATCATGATGGGCTCCTTCGTGGTGGAAAGCATGTTCCTCATTCCCGGCCTGGGCCGGTATTTCGTCGATTCCATCACCAACCTGGATTATCCCTTGATCATGGGGCTGACGGTGTTTTACGGCGCGTTCCTGGTGACAATGAATCTGCTGGTGGACGTGGTGTACGGCCTGCTGGATCCCCGGATCCGGGAGAGCGCGAGAAAGGGGGCGCAGTAAATATGCCGGAGGAGAAGGATATCGTGTTTTTGCCGGATGATTTTGACGCGCTCCCGCCGCCGTCGAAGGTGGACGCCGCCATCGCCCGGAAGCAGACCACCTATTGGAAGGACGTGTGGCGCACCTTCAAAAAGAATAAGACGGCGGTGGTCAGCCTGATCGTGATCGTGCTGCTGATCCTGATGGTGCTTTTCGGCCCCATGCTGAACGCCTTTGATTACCGCACCAACGATTATTCCGCCCTGAACCAAAGCCCCAACGCCGTGCATTGGTTCGGCACCGATAACATGGGCCGGGATATCTGGACCCGCGTGTGGGAGGGCGGCCGCATTTCCCTGCTGATCGCCGTGCTGGCCACCCTGATCCCCGAATTCATCGGCATGCTGATCGGCGGCGTTTCGGGGTATTTCGGCGGCTGGCTGGATACGCTGATCATGCGCTTCATCGACGTTTTGATGGGCATTCCCA
>JAFUXH010000110.1 GCA_017470945.1 Clostridia bacterium
GATAGCCGTTGTGACCGATGTTGAAGTTCTTGCCGTTGACGAAATCGTAGAAATTGACGCCGGCCACGTTCTTGGAAGCGTCGTCCATGCCCCACTTCTGGTACAGCTCATAGGTGCCCAGGCCCAGGTCAGAGAACACGCCTTCCTTCATGGCGATGCGGCGGTAGCACTCCACGACCCAGCGGGGATCGCCGGATTCCATCAGATCCCAGGGGATCTGCTCCCACTCGCCGGGATTCTGCTTGTCAATGACATCCTTCAGCACGCCCGTGGTGTAGGCCATGTTGAAGTCTTCGTACAGGTTGCCGTAGTTGCACCACACGCCGTAATCGTCGGCCGCGCGGCTGCCGGCGCCGCCCAGGATCATCTTGGCGTCCTTCTCATCCACGAAATCGTGGGTGGAGGGCACGGAGTTGCCTTCGGCATCCTTGTGGTTGGGATACCAGTCCAGCATCTTGATGATGGGCATGCAGGTGTTGGAGACATGGGTGGGCAGGTCGTAATCGGCCAGGGGATCCATATCATACTCGGTGTAGCAGCGCACGGGGCAGCTGGAGCAGCCGCCCTGCTTGACGGTGTACTTCTCGGCGATCTCGCCAAAGTCGAACACGCCCTTGTTGCAGCGCAGGGCCGCCACGTTGATCTGGCCGCTGGGCTGCTCGCCGGTGTCGATGGGGCCCTTGGGAGCCTTGTCCCAGGTGATGCCAGGAGCGCCCTGCCAACGGTTGTTGGTGGCCACGTATTCAGACCAGGTCTGGGCATGGCAGGGAACGGTATGGTTGTTGTTGCCGCCCACCAGATCCTTGATCATGTAGTTGCTCAGCAGGCGGACCTTCATGGGCTCGGCGATCTTGACGGCACCGGTGCCGCGCACGGCGATGCCCTTCACCTTCTTGCTGCCCAGCAGCGCGCCGATGCCAGCGCCGCCGCTGTTGCCAAAGGAGGTGATGATGGTGCTCATATGCACCAGGTTCTCACCGGCGGGGCCGATGGTGGCCACGTCGAACTCGGGGCCGTTTTCCTTGGCCAGGGTCGCGTTGGCCTCGAAGGTGCCCTTGCCCCAGATGTGGCTGGCGTCCTCGATGGTCACGTTCTCGTCTTCGATCTTGATGTACACGGGCTTGTCGCTCTGACCTTCCACGATCATGGCGTCATAGCCGGCATACTTGAAGGCGTGGGCGATATGGCCGCCCATGTGGGCGTCCACGATGGAGTAGCCCTTGCTCCAGCAGGAGAGCAGGGTGATGTTCATGCGGCCGGAGCAGGGAACGCCGGAGGCGGTCAGGGGGCCGACGCCGAACACGCACTTGGCGTCCGGGCCCAGGGGATCGGCATCCATGGGAACCTCGTCCCAGATGACCTTATAGCCGATGCCCATGCCGCCGATGTAGGGGCGGTACTTGGGCAGGGTGTCTTCCTTGGTGATGGCGCCGGTGGTCAGATTGACACGGAGGATCGTACCCGCCCAGCCGTTGATGCCATTTTTCACAGACATATCGTAATTCCTCCTACTTCAAATTTAAAGGGTGTTGTTAGATTTCCTGCGCGGCGGAAGCAACCTTGTCCCAGGGGATCAGGCTCAGCGCGCCGGAGGGGCAGCCCTCGGCGCAGGCGCCGCACATGATGCACTTGGAGGACTTGTGGGTGACGGGGTTCACGGTGGGCATATGCCACGGGCAGGCCTGCACGCAGGCGCCGCAGCCGATGCACTTGTCGGTGTCCACCCGGCGGATGCCCTTCTCATCGGCGTAGATGGCGCCCATGGGGCAGGCGTTGCCGCAGGCGGGATCCTCGCACTGGCGGCAGGTGTCGGGGAAATAGGTCCAGTTGTCCTCGGTATACAGGCCGTGGCCGTTGCGGTTGGAGTACAGATTCCGGGTCACCTTGACGCGGGAAATGTAGCTGGAGCAGCAGCCGTCGTTCGTCAGCGTGCAGTTGATCTCGCAGCGCTGGCAGCCTACGCAGCGGTCTTCGTTGACCACCAGCAGGCCCTGCGGAAACGCCCACAGGCGCACCTTGTCTTCTGCGACAGCTTCCTTGGTCACACCCAGAACGCTCAGCATGCTGGTGCTGATGGCCAGACCGGCCAGGCTCTTGCCGGACAGCTTCAGGAACTGGCGGCGGGTGTAGTCCTTGTCGAGGAAGCTCTTGCGATCCTTTGTTTCAGCCATGATGGAACTCCTCCTTACTAAATAGAACAAAGATTCCGGACAGATCAAAACCCGCCGAAAACAACCCGAACAGCATACAGACCCTGTATGCTTCGGGAATTTCCGTCGGGCTCCTTCGCAAAAGGCAAGCGCCTCCGTCGCCGGGGACACTCATTGGTCGGGGCGGCCGCGTGGGTCAGCCCGGACTCGGAGCATTTTGATTGTGAATTGATTTTAACATAAAAATATCGATTTGAAAAGGGGGATAACAAAAAAATGTCGGTATTGGGCAAAAATTCAACCGGTTAGTATAAACTAACTAATGAAGTCGCATTCCAATTAAAAAACTACTGTTAAAAACCCAGGATGCATGAAGAGGCTGCAGCCCCTTCGTTTTTCATTCCGCTCAAATTTTCTGGCCGTGAGCCTTTGGGCGAACAAGAAAATTTACAAACCGTGGAAAGTGAGGGAACCTCTGATTTAATCTTTCTCCCCCAACAACGGAAAGTATGATATAATAGCATCATCAATCAAAGGTGGTGCGTCAAAATGAAGCAAGGAACCTTCACTGACATCGAATACAGCTTCCGGAAGAAGAAGACCAAGCGGGAAGAGTTTCTTGAAATCATGGATGAGATCATTCCGTGGGATGAATGGGTGGGTGTAATAGCGCCTTATTATCCCAAGGGGAAGCGTGGCCGTCCACCCATGGGCATTGAGAAAATGCTGCGGATGTATCTGCTGCAGATCTGGTTCAATCTTTCAGATCC
>JAFUXH010000016.1 GCA_017470945.1 Clostridia bacterium
TCCGCAGCCGGCGACATGCGCGGCGGCGAGGAGCAACCGAAGGTTGCTTCCGCTATCCATTTCCGACCGCGAAAATAGGGTTTTTGGCCTCTTTAGAGGTCGAAAACCCATTTTTGCAGGAAATGGATGTGCCGAATCAAAGCGGAATCCTGATTCCGCTTTGATTCGCAGGTTGTCGAAAACACTTTTTCGACAACCTGAAACGTCCATGCTGGAATTGCCCAGCATGGACGTTCGCGTTATTCTTCTTTGCTCTCCCCCGCATTGGTGGGGAAGTAGGAGGCCACGGCCTGCCCGCCGCTTTGCAGCAAACGGCCGGCCAGGTGGCGCAATTCCTTTTGTTTTTCCTTGGGCAGGCTTTGCACGGCGGACAGAATGGCTTCCGCCGTTTTCCATTTTTGGCTGCCCATGGCGCGGAAGGTATCCTCCCCCGTGGATTCCAGCAGGGAAAACACCGTATCGGTCATGGATCGGCGGCTTTCATCATCCATCTGGGCCAGCCAGCCGTCCAGCACCTGATCCAGGAACACGCTGGCCGACGACAGGGCGGCGGGCATGAACCGGTTCCGCACCATTTGCCAGGTGAAGCCATCATGCTGGGCGATGCCGTACGCGCTGCTTTTGACCACCCGGCGCGGGCTTTCCGACCTCAGCAGCATGCCGATCATGGACATATCGGGCACCAGGCTGATCACCCGAGGCAGGATGCGCTGATACCCAGGTGACGCGATGAAGGCATCCCGGAAGCCCGGGCCATCGTTGGAATACACCTGCAAAATCCGGTCCTGCGCCGCGGCATCGCACAGGGCGGAGGCATACACCGCAAAGTGGCCGCCCTTGGAATGGCCGCCCACCCGCAGGGGCCGGCTGACGGCGGCCGCCGCGTCGTTCAAATACGCCACGGCCCGGCGCTGGCCCTCCGTTTCCTCGGCGTAGCTCAAATCAAAATCCTCTTTCCAGCCCACTACCGTGCCGTCGGTGCCCTTGTAGGCCACAAAGGCCGTGCCGTCGGGCAGCAGGTAGGTCACGGCTGACATCTGGCAATCCTTGTTTTTGTCGATCTCGTTGATGTAGCGAGTAACAAGCGTATCCCGGTACCGGGCCCCCGCCGCCATTTCATCCAGCAGCAGGGGCGCGTTCCCGGTGGGGGAACCCAGGGCGATCAATTCCTGCCGATCGTGCAGCGCGAAATACTGCTGCCATACGGCGCGGATAGGCGCCTCCTCCCCCTCGGCAGGCACGATGCCCGCCAGATCGGCATAGGCCAATTCGCACAGCAGCAGGTTATCCACCTCGTTGAATGGATCCGCCGAAAAGGGCACGTCGCCCCGCCAGGCCAGATAATCAAACAGGTTCGCCACGGTTCTTCCCCTCCTGCTGCTTTTCCTTCTTTTGTTTCCAGGCTTCCTTGTACGCCCGCTCGATGGCGTTATCGGGGCGCAGACGATTCAGCTTCTCCAAAAAGTCGGCGATGCTGCCCTGGGCCTGCACCACCTCCCGCTTGAATTCCCGGGCGGAGGTGCGCAGGGCCTGATTGCCCAGGGCGATCAATTGCTCCGGCCCGTCGGATGTGACGACCCGGATGCGGGCGCTGCCCCGGCCCTCGTAGGTGGTTTTTTCGATGAACGCGTCGGCGGTTTGGGTTTCCCGGGTGTAGATCACGAAAATATTGCTGTATTTTTCCACCGACCCGGGGTTGCCCGGCACCTTGTAGGCGTCGAACACCAATATGATCTCTTTGCCGGTGACCCCGCCGAAATTGCACATCAGGTCCATC
The DNA here is from genome assembly GCA_017470945.1 of Clostridia bacterium. Lineage (GTDB taxonomy): Bacteria > Bacillota > Clostridia > Christensenellales > Aristaeellaceae > RUG563. The sequence goes on from JAFUXH010000016.1 coordinate 1,778, forward strand.
AGCCGCACCCGGGCGCTGTCGATGCTCTGCTGGGCCAGGGCCTTCAATTCCTCCCAGGCGAACAGCACGTTGTAGCCGTCCACCAGCAAAATTTCCCGCTGGAAGAACGCCTGCTTTTCCCCCGCCGTTTCCCCGCCGCCCGCCTTCGATACGGGGGCGAACAGCTGGCGGGATTTCACCGGGCCGTAGGTGCGTTCGAAAATCGCCATCAGCTCCCGGTCCTCCTCCGCGGTGCCGTGGTAAGCCACCGGCTCCGCCGCCCTGGCGGCCTGGTCGGCCCGCTGCTGATCCCGGATTTCCTTTTGCAGGGGCAGGTGCATATACTGCTCCACTTCATCCCATTTCACGGTGAACCCCGCCCCATGGGCGCAAAACACCGAATCGGGGGTGTTGTTCACATCCCGCTCCGGATCATACCCCCGCTCGGCCACCACCGCCTCGGGGTGAGCGCAGGGCTGGTAGGCGTAAAACGACGCCGCCATGCGGCCCCTGCCCCGGGTGTACACGCTGACCTGCCGGCCATAGGCGGCGCAGGCCGCCGCCGGGGCCACTGCCGTCAGCTTTTTCAAGCCGTCCGGCATGTCCTCCGGCGCGTCAAACTGGCCGCCCATCATGCTCATATCGCTCATGGCCCGGCCCAGGTTTTCCTCCGGCACGGTGATTTCCAGCGTCAGGTAGGGCTCCAGCAGGACGGGCTTGGCCTTCATCAGCCCCTGGCGGATGGCCCGGTAGGTGGCCTGCCGGAAATCGCCGCCCTCGGTGTGCTTTAAATGTGCCCTGCCGTTCACCAGGGTGATGCGCAAATCGGTGACGGGCGATCCCGTCAGCACCCCCAGGTGGGGCTTTTCCTTCATGTGGGTCAGGATCAGCCGTTGCCAATTCAGGGCCAGATCGTCGGTAGATACCGCCGTATCGAACCGCAGCCCGCTGCCCGGCGGCAGGGGCGACAAAAGCACATGCACCTCGGCGTAGTGGCGCAGGGGCTCGTAGTGGCCCACCCCCTCCACGGTGGAGGCGATGGTTTCCCGGTACAGCACGCTGCCCTCGGAAAACCCGGCGTCGATGCCGAAGCGATCCTTCAGCTGCCGCCGCAGCACCTCCAGATACACGTCCCCCATGGAATGGATGCGGATTTCCCGCTTGCCCTCCACGTATTCCACCTGCATCAGCGGTTCTTCTTCCTCCATGGCCCGCAGGCAATCCAGGGCGTAGTGGATATCCGTGCCGGCGGGCAGCAGCAGGCGGCAGGCGTAGCAGGGCTGCAGCAGCCGGTCCTTCCTTTCCTGCTCGATGCCCAGGCCGTCCCCCGGCAGGGCCTTGCTCAGCCCCACCACGCAGCACAGCTGCCCGGCCTCCGCCTGCTGCACGGCGGTATACCGGGCCCCGGAATACAGCCGCAATTCCGCGGCCTTTTCGCTCCATTGGGCCTCCCCCGCCCCGTCCCGCAGCGTCAGCAGGTCCCGCACCTTCAAGGCGCCGCCCGTCACCTTCATAAACGTCAGCCGGGCCCCCTGGGGGTCCCGGGCCACCTTATACACCTGCGCGCCGAAATCCGCCGGGTAGGCCCGGCCAGGATCGTAATCCGCCAGGAAATCCAGCAGCGGCTTTACGCCCTCGTTCTGCAGGGCGGAGCCGAAAAAGCAGGGGAACAGCCGCCGCCGGCGCACCAATTCCTCGATCCGCCGGAAGGGGATCTTGCCCTCCCGCAAATAATAATCCAGGCATGTTTCGTCGCTGAGGGCGATCTTTTCCTGGTCCTCCGCCGTAAAATCAACGATTTGATCGGATAGCTGCCGGGCCAGATGGGCGCATATCTCCTCCTTCGCGCCGGTATACCGGTCCATTTTGTTGACGAACACGATCACCGGCACCTGATTTTTCTCCAGCAGCGTCCACAGGGTGCGGGTGTGGCTCTGCACCCCGTCGATAGCGCTGATCACCAGCACCGTGGCGTCCAGGATGCCCATCACCCGCTCGGTCTCCCCGGAAAAATCAGTGTGGCCCGGGGTGTCCACCAGCGTCAGGTCCTTCTTTTTCCAGGTGAGCAGGGCCTGCTTGGAAAAAATGGTGATGCCCCGCTCCTTTTCCATCCGATCGGTATCCAAAAAAGCGTCGCCGTGATCCACCCGGCCCTGCCTGCGCACCGCGCCCGACAGATACAGCAGCGATTCCGACAGCGTGGTTTTGCCCGCGTCCACGTGAGCCGCCAGGCCGATGATCGCTCCCTTCGCCATGCCGCCGTCCTCCTCCCATGTTCTTCTGTCAAATTATACCACACATTCTTTTGTCCCGCCAGATGCAATTGCCGCCCCGCCTGTCCTGGATGGGCGGCGCTGGCTGAGCGCTCGGTTTTTTCCAGCATAGCGCGTCCCTTCATCTGGCATATTGGAAAGGAGAAAGCGGGGGAAAATGATGAAGCGAACGACCAATTGGATGCGAAAAACAGGGGGCGGCCTGTCGCTGCTGGCGGCGGCCTGGATGGTCTTTTCACCCACGGCCCAGGCCCTGCGGGCCTTGCCGGATACCTACCGCCTGACGGTGGGCCAGCGGTACGAGCTCAACACCGGCGTGGCGGTTTTATCCTCCCAGGATGAAACGCTGTCGCTGTCCGGCGGCGGCATTTCGGCCCGGGAAACGGGGGAAAAGCAGGTCAGCGTAGATTTATTCGGCCTGTTCCCCATCCGGCAGCTGCGGTTGAACGTGAATGAGGAAACGCGCCTCGTGCCCGGCGGCGCGGCGGTGGGCGTGGCGCTGGCCACCCAGGGCGTGCTGGTAGTGGGCGTATCCGACGTGGCGGGCCAAAGCCCCGCCCAAATAGCGGGCCTGCGGGCCGGGGACGTGATCGAAACCATCGACGGCCAGCCCTTGACCGACAGCGCCCATTTGACCCGGATGGTGAGCGCTTCCGGCGGCGCGCCGCTGACGATCGCCTTCCGCCGGGACGGCGCCTTGCGCACCGCCCAATTGAGCCCCACGCTGGATCGCTCCTCCGGCCAGTACCGCATCGGCGCCTGGGTGCGGGACAGCACCGCGGGCGTGGGCACCCTTTCCTATTATAACCCGGAAAACGGCACCTATGGCGCCCTGGGCCACGCCATCAACGACAGCGACACCGGAAAACTGTTGCCGGTGCGCACCGGATCGCTGCTGAAGGCCGATATCGTGGATGTGCGCAGAGGGCAGAAGGGCACGCCCGGGGAACTGCGTGGCACGTTCCTCAAGGATCAGGTGGTACTGGGCACCATCGCGGAAAATACGAACTTGGGCATTTACGGCGTGCTGAGCGAAGCCTATCAGAATCCCCTGTACCCCGACGGCTTGCCGGTGGGATACCAGGAAAGCGTGGTCACCGGGCCCGCCGTCATCCTATCCACCATCGACGGGGAGGGCGTGAAGGCCTATCAGGTGGAAATCATTCAAAAAAGCCGCCAGATGATTCCGGGCCAGAAGAGCATGATCCTCAAAGTCACTGATGAAGAACTGCTGGCCAAAACCGGCGGCATCGTGCAGGGCATGTCCGGCAGCCCCATCATTCAGAACGGGCGCATCATCGGCGCCGTGACCCACGTGTTCGTGGACGACCCCACCCAGGGCTACGGCCTGTACATCGAATGGATGCTGACCACCGCCCAAGGCATGGAAAACGCGGCATAGAGATGATTCGCACGTGCTGTGCTGCGCTTGCCCGCGCTCCTTTTGCTCAGTTAATCGGCGTCCCCCTTCCCGGCCTCACAGCCAGGCAAGGGGGTTATTCGTTCTTCATGGAAACGAAAGAATTATGATCATTTGACGCCTTATCCGTTCCGCTAACGCGGACCACCCTCCTTTTAAAGAGGATGGCCCATAGCTTCCCCTTTGAGAAAATACTGAGTGAAAAAAATTTTCACTCAAGATGATTCCAACACCGTAGGGGCGGATATCATCCGCCCGTCTGTAACGCGTTGATTTTGTTGGCTTTCCGGCAATCGATTATTCTTCTTTCACGGGCGGATAATATCCGCCCCTACGAATACAAATGCATTTGGAACCTCAAACTTCTTTCCGGTCGCATGATTCAGTGTTTTCGGGAGCGGAATTCTCACCGCAAGCGGTGATAAGGCAGTATACCGGGATTCCTTGCCCTAATTCACTGAAAAGATCCGTTTTATTTTGGGGAGGATCCACCGGCGGGAATCACATCCGTCACCGTCAGCACGCTTCCGTTTACCCGGAATCGGATATCGACGCTGCCAAAGGCCATTCCGTACACCCGTTCGGGGTCATGCTGGTAGGAGGGGCGGGGATCCTGGGCCAGGATTTCCTGAACCGCCTGGCGGCGATCCGACGGGATGCGAGCCATCAGGGCTTCGGGGCAAACCACCGTCAGCGCGGCCCGCTCCACCGCGTCAGTAAACCCGCCGACGGCATCCATCCGGCAATCGGCGTACGGCAAATAGGGCTTCATATCATAAATGGGCGTGCCGTTCATCAGATCGGCCCCGGATACCCAGATCACCGGTCCCTCCGGGGTGGACAGGCAAATTTTCTCGATTTTCACGCAGCTGAGCCCCAGGCTGTTGGGCCGGAAGGGCGACCGGGTGGCGAACACCCCCATGCGCTGATTGCCCCCCAGCCGGGGCGGCCGCACCGTGGGCGACCAGGCCGCTTGCTTTGCCTCGGAGAATTCCCAGATCAGCCACAGATGGGAAAAATCCTCCAGCCCCCGTAGGGCGTCAGCAATGCGGTAAGCAGGCTGGAACACCACTTGGGAAATTAGCGACGGGGCCAGCCCGCTTTGCCGGGGCACGCCGAATTTGGTGACGAAATCATTGCGGATGTGGGCGATGGGCATTATTTCCATGGCGTTCTCCCGTTACGACAGCGTGAAGCGGCAGGCAAACATCATATCCTCCGGCGCCTGGTACCGTTTTGCCAGGGCGGGGCCGCAGCTGTTGGAGCCCACGCCGCTCATATAACCATCCACGCACAGCACGGTGACGCCGGCGGGCCGCAGTTCATCATTGTGGGCCTTTTCCGTCAGTTCCTCCTGGGTGTAGGAAGAGGCGTTGAAGGAAAAGCCCTCGCCCCACACCGTCAGCGCAACGCCGTCGCCGGACAGGCGCAGATAATCGCAGTCGTAATGGCTGCCGTTTTCCTGGGGGCGGATATAATCCTCATGTTCCCCGGCCACGGTGGAATCGTACAGATGCCGGAAGGTGCCCCGGTGCTTATCGACGTAGCTTTCGTACGGCCCATAGCCAAAATACTGCAGCTGATCCATGCCCTGATTCACAAACAAGCGCAAGCCGAACCGGGGCAAGAAGGGCAGCGACGCCTTGCGCTTGCCCTCCAGCGTCAGGGAAATATCCCCGTTCCGTTGAATCAGCCAGCTCAGCCGGCCCTGCACGATGGGGGGCATATAAGGCGTCACGATGGAAAACGCCGTGGTGAGGTGGCAACCCTCCCCCGTCTGCTCAACGCGGGTTTCGTAGGCCCGGCCCGCCGCGTGGTCATAGCCGCAATTGCGCCAGGACGATTTTACAAACTGATCGTTATCGGTGGGGGCGCGCCAGATATTCAGCCCCATGGGGCCGGCCAGCACGTCCCGCCCGTTCACCGCCCACCGGTCGAAACAGCCGGTGGCCTTGTTGTAGGTATACTGGAAGCCATCGCCCCGCAGCACGATATGCCGGGCCGTTTCGGAAACGGCGATATCGCCCGCGCCGGCCTTCGATTCCGCTGCCGGAAGGACCTGCCGGCCCGCCTCATCCTCGCCCACCAAATCGCCCGCGGGCACGAAGGCGGCGTTTTCTTTCTGGTATTCCAGGATGTGCAGGGCAAAATCCCCCGTCAGGCCCTCGGGCAGGGGCAGGGTAATTTCCTTTTGCTGGTGAGGGGCGATCCGCAGCAGCGCCTGATCCACCCGGCCCCGATACACCACGCGCCCCGCCTGCCGCACCTCGTAATCCACGGTGACGGCATCCGCAAGGTCCGTAAAATCCAAGGTGTTCCACAGGGTGATATTCCCTTTTTGCACGTCGGACGCCACGATGCGGGCGGGCCGCAGCACGTTCTTATATTCCTTCAGGCCGGTATGAGGCCGCCGGTCGGGATACACCAGACCGTCCATGCAGAAATTGCCGTCGTGGGGATATTCGCCGGAATCGCCGCCGTAGCCGTACAGCGGCCGGCCGTTTTCCTGTCCCCGGATGACGGCGTGATCACACCACTCCCAGATAAAGCCGCCGCAATGGCCCTCGTGGCGATGGAAGCACTGGAAATAATCCTCCAGGTCGCCGGGGCCGTTGCCCATGGCGTGGCAGTATTCGCACAGCACGTAGGGCTTATCGATCGTCCCTTCGGCAAAGTACCGGTCGATCTCCTCCACGGAGGGATACATGCGGCTGTACAGGTCCAGGTTGTCGTGGTTGATCTCCTCGCCCGGCGGGGGGAA
>JAFUXH010000111.1 GCA_017470945.1 Clostridia bacterium
AGCGTGATCTGGGCAATGAAGGTATCCATGGTGCGCACCTGGGAATTGCCGCCGAACACGAAATTGCCGATGCTGTACAGGGTGGTGCGGCCCTTTTCCACCCGGATGCCCTGGATGGTGTGGGGGTGATGGCCGATCACGATGTGAGCGCCGAATTTGATCAATCGGTCGGCCAGGCGCTCCTGGTTGCTGTCATGCAGCCGGTCGTATTCGACCCCGCCGTGCATGCAGGCGATGATCACCTTGCAGCCATCTTCCTTCAATTGGGCGATATCATCCTTGATTTTATTGGAATGCTCCGCCGTGGCCATGTAGGAAACGTAAGCTGCCACGAAGCCGATCTTCACGCCGTCCTTTTCAAAAATATAGGTGCCGTCGGCGTATTCGTTGGTGCCGAACCAGTTGGTGCCCTGGGCCTCCAGGGCTTCGAGGGTCGACTGCTGGCCATTTGCGCCGTAATCCAGGATGTGGTTGTTGCCGATGGATACGGCTTCGATGCTGGCCAGGGGCAGGATCTGGGCGTGGTCGGTGGAGGAGCGGAAGTTGTAAACTTTATTGGCTTTGTTGGCTTCGTAATTGTAAAAGACCCCTTCCAGGTTGGCCACCGTCAGATCGTCGTTCCGCAGGATATCCAGCACGTTTGCAAAGGGATATTCCATGCCGTTTTCCTGAATGAAATACTCAAAGCTGGATTCGCCCCGCAGCCGCTCGATGGGGGTGTTGCCCAGGGTGCAGTCGCCCAAAAAACTAATGACGATCTGCTTGGGCGCTTCATAGATTTCCACCGTATCAACCGGCGCTTCCGCCGCCGATTGCTCGGTCAGGGCGGGGCAGGCCGGCAAAAGCAGGCAAGCGATCAGCAGGTACAAGAATAAACGGCGCATAAGCCCTCCTGATTAAAAAAGGATAACAATTATGATACAGGAAATCGTTACTTTCGTCAATGAAAGAAGTGTAAACATTTCGGGTTGTGATTTGTAACAAACTGAAAATGACGCCGCGAAAAATGCCGCGCGCTGTCGTTTGAGGTCAAATCGTAAACTTTTTTCAAATTTTGTAAAGAATGATTACAATTCCATTGCATTTTCAGGCAAAATCCGTTACAATATATGCGTACATCCATAGCGGAAAGGGGTGGGGCGCATGACGGAGATCCTGGACAGCCTCGCTGCAAATTTAACCGATTTTTTGGTCTATTTGGCCATTGCGATGGTGGCCGTGATCGGCATTGCGAAGTGCGTGCTGCCGGTGCGCCGGGCCGCGCGCAGGCTGCGCCGGGGCGTTCATTCCCTGGAGGTCAATACCGGCGACGGCCATCCCGTGTGGCAGGACGCGCTGTTTCTGGGCAAGGAAATGCAGGGCCCCTGGAAGCGCTTCCTGGTCAACGCCGAGCAATTGGACGCCCGGGGCCTGAACTGCAACGTGGAGGATTACGTCAACGACGACACGGTGATCTACGCCGTGGGCCACGCGCAATTGGCCGAGGTGGTGCCGGGCCTTTTGACCAGCCTGGGCATTTTGGGCACCTTCATTGGCCTGATGCGGGGCCTGAGCGGCCTGGATCTGAACGACGCGGCCAAGACCATGGAAAGCATTCCCCAATTGATCGGCGGCATGACCTACGCCTTCACCACCTCCATCGCCGGCGTGGCCTGCTCCCTGTTATTCAACATGCTCAACCGCATGGCCTACGGCAGCGCCACCCGGGCCATCGATGATTTTAACGACGCCTTTACCGACCTGGTGATGCAAAAGCCCCTGGACGACAGCGTGCAGCTCATTTGCCAGCAGGAGGATCGGTCCGCCATGCTGCGCCGGATGAGCGGCGATCTGAGCGCCCGGATCAGCGACGGCATCCTGTCCTCCGTGCAGCAGAGCCTGGTGCCGGTGGCCCAGAGCATGAACCAGTTCATCCTGGGCCAGACCCAAACCCAGATCGAAGGGGTCAACAACATCGTCAACCAATTTATCGCCCAGATGAACCGATCCCTGGGCAATCAATTCGTGCAATTGGGGCAGACCCTCTCCGCCGTCAATCAGGCGCAGACGGTTTCCTATGATTCCCTGGAGCGCACCATGGCTTCCGCCGATCAGATCCTTACCGCCATGAACCAGGTCCAAAATGTGACCCAGCGGGTGATGGAGCGTTTCGAATCCTATATCGGCACCATCGATCAGGCCCAGGATAGCTCCGCCGCGTTTTTGACCCACGGCTCCCAGGTGCTCAGCGGCATCATGACGGCATCCCAGGAGCAGGCGGAATTCTTGAAAAGCATGAAGGACGCCCAGCAGGATTTGCAAAAAACCATGCAGGATTACGCCGTTTGGAGCACCGGGGTGCTCAACACCGTGCGGGAGCAGAACGACGGCGCCTTCACCGCCGCCGGCCGCATCGCCGGCCAGATGGAGGACAGCAGCGTGCGCCTGGCCGATACCTATACCTCCTTTGTGGAGGATATTTCCGGCGGCTTTTCCCGGGCCCTGGGTATGTTTGACGAAAACGTGCACAGCGTGCTGAACGCCATGAACGAAAAGCTGGATGAATTGAAGGCCGTATCCGCCGCCGTGCCGGATCAGGCCGCCCGCTACCAGAAGGAAACCGAAGGCTGCGTGGCCGCCGTGGCTCAATTGCAGCGGGCGCTGACCGATATGAGCGCCGAAATCGAAAAAATGACCCGGAAAGCGGGGGATGCCTGATATGAGCAGCATCACCCGAAGAAGAAGGGGCCGCGCCCCCCGCGGCGGCGACAGCGGCGCCCATTGGATCTCCTATTCCGATATGATGGCCTCGCTGCTGATGGTGTTCGTGCTGGCGGTGGTATACAGCGTGTATCAGTATTACAGCATGCTGGAAATCAAAACCCAGCAGCTCAACGAGCAGCAGGCGGAATTGGAACGGGCCACCATCACCCTGGTGCAGCGGGAGGAGGAGCTGGAGGCCGCCAACGTGACCCTGATGGGCAAGCAGGAGGAATTGGCCGCCATTCAGATCCAATTGGATCAGCAGGAAAACGATCTGCACGCCGCCCAAAGCGCCTTGAAAACCAAGGAAGAGGAGCAGGCTCTGCTGCAATTGCAATTGGCCGAGCAGGCTGACCGCCTGGCCGCCATGCAAACGGTGCTGGAAGCCCAGAAGGCCGAAATGCTGACCTATCAGCAGCGTATCGACGATATGATCGGCGTGCGCACCAAGATCATTCAGGATCTGAGCAAGGCCCTTACCCGGGCCAACCTGGCCGCTAAAGTGGATACCACCACCGGCGATATCGTGCTGGAAAGCACGGTGTTCTTCGAATCCAACTCCAGCACCATCAAGGAGGAGGGCAAGCAGCTGCTGTCCCGCTTCCTGCCAGTGTATCTGGGGGTACTGATGCGCAAGGAATACGCCGATTACGTGGGGGAAATCATTATCGAAGGGCACACCGACGATCAGGGCACCTATATGGCCAACCTGAAATTGAGCCAGAACCGGGCGCTGTCGGTGGCGGAATACTGCATTTCCATCCTGAACAGAAACCTGGTGCCCTCCTTCCAGGACCTGCTGACCGCCAAGGGCCGCAGCTTCTCCGATCTGATTTACAACAAGGATGGAACGGTGAACCGGGACGCTTCCCGCCGGGTGGAATTCAAATTCCGCCTGAAGGACGCCGAAATGATCGAGGAAATGAACAGGATCTTGTCCGAAATGAATTGAGCCGGGAGGCGTGCGTTTGAAAAAAGCGGCCATCTGCCTGATGCTCCTGCTGCTGGCGTTTGCCGGCGCGGTGGGTTACGGGCTGTTCCACACCAATTTGCAGGTCGTGGCCAAGGGGGTGCAGATCATCCCCGCCAGCGACCGGGCGGCGGAATTTGATCAGCTGAAAAGCGCCGTGCGCAAGCAAAGCCTGCTGGGCACCGTGGTGCGCAGCGGCGAACTGGGCGTCAGCGGGGATTACAGCTATTTCATTTACACCCTGCGGCTGAAAAACAACGGGCTGGTGGAGGCCCAGATGGTGGAGGTGCAGATCGCGCCCATCGCCAGCGACGTGCTGTTTTACGGGGAAACGGAGGAAGTGACCATCGCCCCCGGCGAAACCAAGGACGTGTGGTGCGTGCTGCTGACCGAGGGAACGCCCCACCCGGTGCGGGATCTGTATGTGACGTATTATCTGTGGGGCCACCCGCAAGAGGTGAAATATACCTATGACAACGCTGCGTAAACGGCTGTTGGCGGCGGCGCTTTTGATGGCGATCGGGCTGCTTTCTATGATGATGATGGCCGCCGCCGAGGAAGCGCCCGCCCCCGCCCATGAGCTTCCGGCGGGCTTTTGCTACCTGCACGAGGTGATCGACGACGTGATCCTGGATATGCGCTACGCCGGCACCCACAATTTCGTGGGCGACGTGATCGACGGCTACGAAGCGCCCTACGCCATCATGACGAACCAGGCGGCGGAGCAATTGAAGGCGGTGGCCGACGATTTAAGGCAGATGGGCTACCGGCTCATGATCTTCGACGCCTACCGCCCCCAGTCCGCCGTCAGGCACTTCGTGCGCTGGAGCCAGGATGCCGACGACCTGCGCATGCAGGCGGAATTCTATCCCGAATTCACGAAAAAATCCCTGCTGGTGGATCAGGGCTATATCGCCCGGAATTCCAGCCACTGCCGGGGCAGCGCCGTCGATTTGACCATCACCGATCTGGATGGAAATCCCCTCGATATGGGCACAGGCTTTGATTACTTCGGCAAACTGGCCTGGCATGGGGCGAAGGGCATCACGAAGCAGCAGGCCCAAAACCGGCTGATCCTCAAAACCGCCATGGAAAGCCACCGCTTCCGCTGCTTTGAGCACGAATGGTGGCACTACAAGCTGATCAACGAACCCTATCCCAACAAAAGCTTCAATTTTCCGGTCAAATGAACCCTGGCAACGGCCCCTTCATCCTGCATAAAACGCACGGAAATCGCGCAAAGTAACGGCAGGATGGAGGGGTATTTGCATGCAGATACGCACGGATCTGGCCATGGAAAGCGCAAATGGCGCGTCCGGCCCGGTGGAGGGGGTGGAAACCAGCATCCACCGGCAGGGCGATATGGAAGAAACGGTGGTGGTCATCCGCACGCCGGAGGCCGCCCAAACGCTGGAAAAGCCCCAGGGGAGGTATGTGACGCTGTATCACCCCGGCCTTTTTCATGCCGAGGCAGCGGAGCGGCTTTCCCTGTCCCGGGCACTGGCAAAGGCGGTGCAGGGGATGCTGCCGCCCGACGGGGATCTGCTGGTGATCGGCCTGGGCAACCGCCACATCACCGCCGACGCCCTGGGCAGTCAGGTGCTGGACGGGCTGCTGATCACCCGGCACATGAAGCAAGTCACCCTGCGGGGCCTGCAGGGAAGGCTGCGGGGGGTGTGCGCCGCCGCGCCGGGCGTGCTGGGCGTGACCGGCATGGAAACGGCGGAAATGGTGCGCGGCATGGTGGAGCACGTGCGCCCCGCCGCCGTTATTGCCATCGATGCCCTGGCCGCCCGGGAAAGCGGCCGCATCTGCACCACCATCCAGGTGACGGATACCGGCATCCGCCCCGGCAGCGGGGTGGGCAACCACCGCCTGGGGCTGACGCGGGATACCATCGGGGTACCGGTGATCGCCGTGGGGGTGCCCATGGTGGTGTACGCCGCCGTCATTGCCCGGGACGCCCTGACGCTGCTTTTGCAGGATATCGGCCTGAAGGAGGAGGAGCACGCCCGGACGGTGGATTTGCTGATCGACAAGGTGGCCCGGGAAGGGCTGGGGGATATGGTGGTCACGCCCCGGGAGGTGGACGAGATGGTGGGCCGGGTGGCCCGCATCATCGCGGATGGATTGAATATCGCCCTGCAGCCCCAATTGAGCGAGGAGGAAATCTTCGCCCTGTCGCATGATCATCCCTGACGGGGCATATGCTGTATATGGGGTGATTGTATGAAGCTTCACAAGCGGCGGATCATCAGCGCGTTGGTGATCCTGTTTCTTTTTGGGTCTTTCTTTCCGGCCCTGGCGGCGGAGGAGGGCTTCCTGTTCGAGGTGATATCGGTCGCGGCCCCGACGGGCAAAACCCGGCGGGTCTACATTTATCATACCCATACCTACGAGGCTTACGAAATGGACGCAGATCACCCCTACAAGCCCACCGAGCAGTGGCGCACGGCGGATTATGAATACAACGTGGTGCGAGTGGGGGAGGAACTGGCAAACAGGCTGCGGCAGGCCGGCGTGATGGTGACCCATGATACCGCTGATTACGAGCCGCCCCGGCTGTCCAGCGCCTATTCCCGGTCGCTGAATGGCATCACCGCCGCGGCGGAGGAAGGCTACGACCTGTATATCGATTTGCACCGGGATTCTTACTCGAAGGGGAATGGGGCCAACACCGTAACGGTGGAAGGTGCTGAATGCGCCCGCCTGCTGTTCCTGATCGGCAAGGGCAGCGGCAGCAGCCTGGATGAAAAGCCCGATTGGGAGGCCAACGCGGCCTGCGCGCAGATGATCAGCGATTTTCTCAACCAGCGGGCGGAAAACCTGTGCCGTGGAGTATCGCTGAAATCGGGCCGGTACAACCAGCAGGCGGCCACGCCCAGCATGCTGATCGAGGTGGGCAACAACAAAAACACCCTGCCCCAGGCCCTGGCCGCCATGGAGCCCCTGGCCCGGGCCATCTGTCAGTATTTCGACACGCTGAAGGAGTGATAAAATAAAGCTTCTCGTGGATTTTGCCGGGAAGAAGCAAGGATCAATTGCATTTTTTTCTTCGCTATGCTATACTTACCTTCGAAAAGGGAGGGACGCGTATGCGGGGGTATTCCGTGCGCCGGATGCGGCTGGAGCGCAGGGCATGGCTCCTTACCTTCCGCTTCACCATCACCCTTTTCCTGATAGCGGCGGCCCTGTGCGGCGCGGCCGCCATCCACGCGGACGCGGGTTACCGGAAGCAGGATGAAACGCTCATTTCCGCCCTGTTCCTGGCGCTGGCCCTGTTTTCCGCCGGGCTGTATTTCCTTTTGACCGACGAAAAGCAATTGCTCCGGCGCACCCGATACGGCAAGGCCCTGGCCCTGTGGGGCGACGCAAAGCAGCTGGCCCAGATGATCGACCGGCAGGCCGTGGGGGCGGACGCGTATGAGGGGCGGTTTTTGCTGCTGAGCGATTGGATCGTGCTCTACCAGGGCGGAACGGGCGGCAGGCCCGTCGTTTCCCTGCCCATTCCGCGGCAGGGGATCCAAACGCTGAACGTCGGCCCCGGCACGCTCAGTACAGGGGGAGAATTATCCATCGTTACCCGGCATGGCGATCATTTCACCCAGTACCTGGACGATCCAAGGGATATCCTGGCGCTGGCCGCCTGGAACCGGAAGCGTTTACAGGAGATTGTGGGATCATGACAGCGATCAATCAGCAGGCCCCCATCGGCATGTTTGACAGCGGGGTGGGCGGCGTCAGCGTGCTGCGGGAGGCGGTGCGGCAATTGCCGGGGGAGGATTTCCTTTTCTTCGGCGATACGAAAAACGCCCCCTACGGCACAAAAAGCCGGGAGGAGGTGCTGGCCCTGGCCCGCCGGGCGGTGGAGGAATTGCTGTCCCGGGGGGCGAAGGCCATCGTGATCGCCTGCAACACCGCCACCAGCGCCGCCGCCGCCGATCTGCGGGCCCGGTACGCGGATTTGCCCATCATCGGCATGGAGCCCGCGCTGAAGCCCGCCCATCAGCTGCACCGGGATGGCATCGTGCTTTCCCTGGCCACCCCGGGCACCATCGCCGGGGAAAAGTACGCCGTGCTGTACGCCCTGTGGGGGGATGGGGTGGTGAACCTGCCCTGCCCCGGCCTGATGGAATATGCCGAGCGGGGGGAGCTGACCGGCCCCGGCCTGCAGGCCTATCTGAAAAACCTGCTGGCCCCGTATCTTGGCAGCAAGGTGGAAGCGGTGGTGCTGGGCTGCACCCACTATGTGTTTTTGAAAGACGCCATCGCGTCCTTTTTCCCGGGCGTGCCCCTGATCGACGGCAACGAGGGCACCGTGCGCCAGCTGATCCGAAGGCTGAAGGAAAAGGATCTTTTATCCGCCCGGCGGGAAAAGGGGCAAGTGACCTTCCTTTCTTCCGGCGGGGAGGACGCGGTCAACATGATGAAACGGCTGTTTTCCTTATGAACCAAAGAGTATACGGAGGTCTTTATGCGCATCAAAGTCACGGCTGACAGTACCTGCGATCTTTCCCCGGAATTGCTGGAGCGGTATGATATCACCCTGTCGCCCCTGAGCGTGATCAAGAACGGCAAGCCCTATCTGGACGGGGTTGAAATCACCCCCAACGAGATTTTTTCCTTCGTTGATCACGGCGGGGCGCTGTGCAGCACGTCGGCGGTGAACGTGGAAAATTACCGCAAATTGTTTTCCAAATTTTCCCCGGAATACGACGAGGTGATCCACGTCACCATCGGTTCTCTGTTTTCCGCCTGCTATCAAAACGCCTCCATCGCCGCGGCGGATTTTCCCAACGTGCACGTGGTGGACAGCATGAACCTTTCCACCGGCCAGGCCCATCTGGTCATTGAGGCGGTGGAGCTGGGCAGCCAGGGCCTGAGCGCCATGGAGATCTGCTCCCGCCTCAACGCCATGCGGAACCGGGTGCAGTCCAGCTTCATCATGGACCGGCTGGATTACATGCAAAAGGGCGGCCGCTGCTCCGCCGTGATGGCCCTGGGTGGCAAGCTGCTCAAAATCAAGCCCTGCATCGCCGTGCGGGATGGAACCATGGGCATGGTGGATAAATACCGGGGCAAATACGAAAAGTGCGTGGAAAAATACGTCAAGGATCAGCTGAAGGACCGCAAGGACCTGCGGCTGGACCGGATCTTTATCACCCACAGCGTCAGCGACCCGGCCATCGTGCAGTTGGCCCGGGATACCATCAGGAAGTACGCCGATTTTGCCGAGATCCACGAAACCTTCGTGGGCTGCACCGTGGCCTGCCATTGCGGCCCCGGCACCTTGGGTGTGCTCTTTATTACCAAATAATGGATATAAAAAAATTTTTGGAAACCCCTTGCATTTTTCCCTTTCTTTTGTTATACTATACAAGCTGCTTCGGTGAGCAGCCTGTGCGCCCTTAGCTCAGCTGGATAGAGTGTTTGACTACGAATCAAAAGGTCGAGGGTTCGAATCCCCCAGGGCGCGCCAGATTGAAAGTCCCGTAAATCCTTATTTTACAAGGGTTTGCGGGATTTTTATATCTAAATCGTTTTTTGCGCAAAATGCACCAAAATACAGCATTTTCTATTTCTACTACCGACATTACTACCGACATAAAACCGGCCATTGCTGGTCGGGTATTTTTAGAATTTCAAAACAATTATTTGATGCTGTCTCCAACTGCCTTTATTTCTTCCAAATTTGTTGACTGATAGCGTTTTTTTGTAAACTCATAATCGGTATGCCCAAAGATTGCCGCTTTCGTTTTATCGTCACCAACGGCGTCTTTTAGCTTATCTGAATAAGTGTGACGAGCACCATAAGGCACTTTCCCTTCTGCTATTCCGAGACGGGCCATCATGGGCTTAAACACCGATTCCCTGCAATACTGATCCCGCATTTTTTTATAGCCTGTAAATTCTCCCTTGCGATTCGTAGTATAGTGCGGGAAAAGATAATCCGTTCCAACAACATTCAAACGATTTCTTATAATGCCGATTATCGCTTGCGGGACAGGAACTTTTCTTCCGATTCCTGCTTCCGTTTTGCTTCCTCCTTGAAGATATGTGATTCCGTTTTCGGTATGGAGATCAGACTTTTTCAGCGCAAGAAACTCTCCAGGGCGGAAACCCAAATAGCAAAGTGCGTACACATAATCGGCATACTGTTCTTTCCCGATTGCTTGACGGATAATTTCTACTTCCTGATCGTCAATCGGTTCCCAAGGCGTGCTTTTGCCTTTCCCGGTATATAGGTTATCGGTTATCTTTCTGTCAACATACTTACAATCAAAAGCATAACCCCACAGCAGACCAGCCACGACCTTCATTTGTTGGTGCGTTCGTTTCCCGGCTGTGCAAGCATCCATACAGTCTTGTAAATCCTGTGCGGTAATCGTATCAATCATCGACTGGTGAAGATTGGAAAAGTGCATATAGGCCGACTTGTACCCTGCCATTGTTGACTTTACGATGCGCGGCGCATACTTTTCTTCCCATTCTTCATAAACGCCTTGAAGGGAAATTTTCTTTTTTGTGGGTTTGTCCTTTAATAATTCATCACAATATTTCAGCGCATCCTTTTTATAAACAAACCCTCCCCGTGTTTTTTTGATCGGGATAGGCGGTTTAGCATCGTCCTTTGGCAAGCGCCAACCGACAACCACTTCTGCCGTCCAGGTGGTTTGCCCCTTCCGCTTATACGCCGTTCCCTGCCCGTTTCCGCGTGATTTTGGTTTCCCCATAACAATATTCCTCCTTGCCAAGTCGGAGGAAATACGCTATAATAATTGCGCAGTTCCCCCATGTGAGTGCGGGTTATGCAATGCGTCCCTGTTTGACCCAGGGGCGCTCTTTTTTTACAGATGGGAATAGTGGCGTGGGCTGAACAGGTAATACAGGAAGATGATGAAGCCGATCCCCGTTAAGGAAAGCAGCAACCATACGGTGATGCTGTGCCCTGTCTGTTCCCGCGTATACATTGCACCGCTGATGGATGTTTTCAGCCGTTTTGCCATGTGAATGCCGCCGTTTCGTTTTTATTTTTTTCAAGGCGATTTGCCTTAAAAATCGTCGTTTTTTGGGAAGCCAAAAATTTTAGAGTACAAAAATGATAATTCTGTTATCGTTTTGTGCCGAATTAGGAAATAATGTATCAACAAAAATATTTTCTGTTGACAAATGAGAACAAATGTGCGTATCATCTATCACGAAGGTTGTCGATTTGAAGGAACCTTTGCCGAAAAAATTGAAACCAAATGGGAAATAATGTAACATGGCAACAAAACCTAAAACACACAGGAGGGATAAGCATGGAAGAACATGAACTGACTTTGAAACAACGTATTGACAGGTATCTTTCCTTGATGGACGAGGATAACCCGGTGGACAACGAAAAATTGAAATTGATCTTGAAATTGATAGATCGCGTATATGTTGGCAGGAAAATATGGTGATTACTTTTTGAAAAGGGACTGATTTATTCAGCCCCTTTCTTTTTTTATTGCCTCAATCATATCGCGCAGTCTTATCCATTCGCTGTCAGGCATCGTAACAAATGCACGAATAATTGCTTTCGCAAATTCGCTCTCCTGTTGCGCGTGCTCAGCGATTAATCGATCTGCTGTTTCTATTGGGCTATCAGAATCGAACATTTCTCCAACGCCGTATTTTAGCCATTCGTAGTTGATTTTGTATGTTGAGCAAATAAGCAGCAATGTTGAATCTGGAATGCCGCCTGTTAGTCTGTTCTCTGCATCCTCAAGGTTAGCGATATTACTGCGTGTCATGCCAATGCTTTTCGCAAAATCCTCTTGCGACAATTTTTTTCCTGCCGCGTTTTGACGAACAAATTTGATTCTTTCAGAAATGGTCTGCATTGTTTTCACCTCCGCATATATAGTAGCAAAAATAAAATGTGTTGTCAAGCACAAAAAATTTAAAAAATGTATTGACAGGCACAAAATGATGTGTTATTATGTGCATGTCAACACAAGACGAGAAAAATTTTGAAAGGGTGTGAACGAATTGCCTGATAAAGAGAAGGGCGAAATCCTTGATCAATGCCGGTTACTTAATTGAAGAAACACAAAACGCAACCGATGTAACGGACGATTTGACGGACGAAGTAATAGAATTCAATGAAAGCGTTGACGCCTTGAATGATGCCATTGCCGGGGATACAGAAGGCTTTGATCAGCGGGCTATCCATAACAAGATTCGCCAAGTGACGGACGTTGTGCCAAGTGAAGCCCATTACTCCCAGCGTATCGGAATTGATATCACCGTTGGTGTAGACAGCGTTACTTTTGAGCATGGCGGGCACGGCGGCGATATTGGCACGGAAGATGCATTTGACATTGGCCTTGATGACACATTGCAGGATGTTGATTTGACCGGCCTTGATCTGGCGGCACTGTATGAGAAACTGTATGACGCCCTGAATGATTACGAATGGTCAGGCGCAAGCGCCGCTGATTTCTGGAAGAACGTGCTGGGGCCAATTGTATCCGGCATAAGTTCAACGATCAGCTGAATGACATCATTTATTATATCGCGGATGATACGGGAGATGTAGATGTGGCATTGAGCGTGCTGGGCCGTATTGAAGAATCTATTCTTACACTCAGCGAATACCCGAACAGCGGCGCAATCCCAAGATACACGATCTTAAAACGACAGGGATACCGCGTGCTAATTACGATGCGGTGGTTGGTATTCTACAAAGTGGATCATACTGCGCATATTGTTTCGCTGTATGCAATTGTGGATCAGCGCCAGGAATATGTCAATCTGATATGAGATTATGTTTTCCTTGGCTACGAATCCACAAAGGTTGGGGGGCGAATCCCCCATGGCGCGCCAAAAACCGCTTGATGCATGACGATCAAGCGGTTTTTTCGTATGTATTTTTACTTCGTTGGGGCATCCTTTCCGCGGAAGAGGAAGCGGTCGGCCAGCGTCAGCAGGGCGGGCAGCAGGGTGAGCACCAGCAGCACGGAAATCAGCGCGCCCCGGGACAGGAGGGCCCCGATGCTGGCGATGTAATACACCGTGCAGATTTTGCCGATGATGAAGCCGGCGGTGATCAGGATGACGCCGGAGGTCAGCACGGTGGGCATGGATTTTTTCAGCGCCAGGGAAAGGGAATCGAATGCGGATCGGCCCGCCCTGCGCAGGGAGCGGTATTGATCGCTGAGCAGGATGCCGTAATCGATGGTGGCCCCCATCTGGATGGATACGCAAATCAGGTAGGACATGAAAAAGATCGGCTGTCCCAGCGCCCGGGACAGGCCCATGGTGATCCAGATGGCCCCCTCGATGACGAACACCAGCAGCACCGGCAGCCGAAAGGAGCGGAAGGATAGGGCAACGATCAGCAAAATGGCCAGGAAGGTGATGATATTGACCTTCAGCAGGTCGCTGCGGAAGGCGTTGCCGATATCATAGGTGGACATGGGGGTGCCGGTGATGTAAAAATCCTCGCCGTACAGCGCGCGGGTTTCGGAAAGGATGCGGTCGATCACGCCGTTGAGCTGGGCGTCGGCGGGGGAAAGATTCAGGTTCAGCAGCATCCGGTCGTAATGGGGGCCGTGAAAAGCGGCGTTGGCGGCGCTCAGGGCGCTTTGCAGGGACGCGATGGTGGCGTTGCCCCCGGCCAGACTGCCGGCAGCGGCAAGCAATTTATCTGCCCGCACCGAATCGCCAAAGCCATTGGCCCGGAAAAACAGGGTGATCGTCAGCGTGCTCATGCCCGTCAGGCCGGCCACGTCCTGGGGGGTGTAATATTTCAGCGCTTCCGCTCCGGTGGTCACCATGGCGGAAATATCGGCGATGGCGCTTTGCCCGTTTTGCAGCGGGATGGCCCGCAGCCGCTCCACCAGCGCCAGCTGGGTATCGTAATCCGCGTCGGTATCCCCGCCGGGGATCAGCAGCGCCAGGGGATTGGAGGCGCCGAACACCTGGTCGATGCGGCGGCTATCCGTCTGGGCGGCGGCTTGCCCCGCGTCGGTGAAGGTGTACGTGTTCTGGCTCTGCAGCGCCGCCCCGCAGATAATCAGCAGGATCAGCGAAAGGACGATGGCTTTTTTGCGCCGGAAGATCCCCCGGGCCAAATGCTCCCCGCCCAGGCGAAGGGGCTTGTGACGGGTGCGGCGCAGGGGCGCTTCAAAGAACAGGATCAGGGCGGGCATCATCAAAAATACCCCCAGCAGGCTGATCACGATGCCCTTTGACAGCACCAGCCCGATATCAAAGCCGATGGTGAAGCTCATGAACAGCAGCGAAAGGAGGCCCGCCACCGTGGTCAGCGCGCTGGAAGAAATGCGCATGAAGCACTGGGCCAGGGCCTCGGTCATGGCGTCCCGGGCGGCCAGGCCCTCGTCGCAGTAGCCGTTGTAGGCGTGCAGCAGCATGATGGCGTAGTCGATGGACAGGGCCAATTGCAAAATGGCGCTGACGGCGAAGGTGATGAAGGATACATCGGGGAAAATGAAATTGGTGCCCAGGTTGATCAGGATCGACAGGGCCAGCACGGTCAGGATCACAAGGGGCTCCAGCCAGGCGTGGGAGGTCAAAAGCAGCACGATCAGCACCACCGCCACGGCGATGACCATGACCAGCGGGATCTCTTCGCCCACGCTGTTTTGCACATCCAGCAGCGCCGCTGCCGCACCGCCCACAAAATAGGGCCCCGCGTCGGGAAACTGGGCGCGCAGCGCCTGCACCAGGGCGGCGGCGTCGCATTCCCGCAGGGTCACGGTTACCAGCTTCCAGGTTTTCCCGTCCTTTTCCCGCACGTCGGCATCGGCGTCATGGGCGGCCAGCAGGATTTCCGGCCGGGCGTTCAGCTGCGCGACGATCTGATCCATTTCTTCTTCGGTCAGATCGGCGAACATCAGCCGCAATTGATCGCTGGCGCCGAATTCCTCCTCCATCACCTGCAAGGCCCGGCGGGTCATGGTGCGCTCATCCAGATACCGGGTCAGGTCGTAATTGATGCGGGTTCTGCGGATGGAGAACGCGCTGAACACGGCCAGGATCAGCATGAGGGCCAGGATCACGATGCGAAAGCGGATCATGAAGGCGGCGATTTTTCGTTTCATGGGCGGTCCTCCTTTTCGCAGACAATCAATGGATCACAGCACGTTATCCAGCATGCGCAGCACGTCCATATAATCGTCGGCCTCAAAGGCGACGGAGGCGGGGCCCGTTTGCCTGACGCCGGGATAGGAAGCGCCCTTGGCCCGGAAATGATCCTTGAAGCTGATTTCCACCAGGAAATGATCCGGCAGGGGGAACATGCAGTCCTTGCCGTCCTTTTCCATGGCGCGCAGGGCCGCCTCTTTGATCAAGCGCAGGGCCTTGTTGGGGTGGATCGAAATGGAGCCTCGGCCCCGGCCCTCGCTGACCGCCACGGTTTCCACGTTGGGGTTGATCTGCCGCATCCATTCGCACAGGCCCCGGTCACCCGTCACCAGCCGCACCGGCACGCCGAAATAGGCCGCCGTCAGGCTGTTGATCATCAGCTCCGGCGCGATCATGCCGTTGATGCGCACGTAATTGTTGCGGGTGTTCATGGTGTGGGACAGGGGATTGGTATCCATCCCCGCGCCGGAATGATAACCGGTGAAGAATACCCCGTCGTACCCCTTTTCCAGCCCGGCCATCATGCTCATGATGTCGCTGCCCCAGCCCCGGAACAGGCGCGCGTCCTCCGGCAGCAGGGTGGGGATCAGGTTGCAGGCGCTGTCGTGGGCGTCCTTGATCAAAATATCGGTCACGCCCGCCGCCATGGCCCCCTCGCAGGCGGCGGCTACCTCCTTGGTCATCTGCTGGGCGAAGTAGGGATAACGGGAATGGCCGTTTTCGGTTTCATCCCACAGGGTGATGCCGGTGGTGCCTTCGATATCGGCGGAAAGATACAGCTTCATATTCGTTTCTCCTCCAATCGTTCAATCGTCGGTTTCCGAAAAGTATTCATCGATCACGGCGCTGTGCAGGGCGGCGAACAGATCGTCCTGCTTCATGCCGGCGGGCGCGCCGTCGATCCGGCAGACCCGGACGCACAGGTTGCTGGAGCTGGTGACGATGATCTCGTCGGCCTCCCGCAGATCCTTCAGGGTGTACGGGCACTCGGCCACCGGGATGCCCAGCCTGCCGCAGGCGGCGATCAAACGGGCCCGGGCGATGCCGGGCAGGATCAGTTCGTCGGCGGGGGCGGTGTACAGCGTGCCGTCCCGCAGGATGTGCACGTTGCTGTGGGAACATTCGGTCACCCGCTCGCCGGGGCGGTAAAAGATGGCCTCGTAGCAGCCGGCTTCCTTGGCCCGCTGGCTGGCGATGACGGAGGGGAGCAGATTCAGGGTTTTCACGTTGCAGTGGAAAAACCGGGTGTCCGCCAGCGTGATGGCCGATACGGGGCCAAAATCGGGGTTCAATTCCCGGGGCGTCAGGGTCACCCACAAATTGCCCTTGCCTTCGGGGAAGGTATGGCTCCGGGGCCCGCCGCCCCGGGTGACCTGATAATAGACGAACAGGTTGCCGCTGTCCATCCGGCCGACCAGATCCTGCAGCAAGTCCTTTAATTCCTGCTTGGTCACCGGCATCACGATTTCCGCCATGGCGGCGCTGCGGAAAAACCGATCCACGTGCTCATCCAGGGCGAAAATATGATAATTGCGGCACAATTCCGCGTCGTACACCCCGTCGCCGAACCAGCAGGCCCGGTCGTTCATGGGCACGGTCATTTCGCTCAGTTCGCCGATCCTGCCGTTGTAATATCCCAGTTCCTTCATTTCGATTCCTCCTTGGCGTGCTGATCCTTGATAAAATCCCGCAGGCAGGGGATGGGGGCGCCGTCCAGGGCGGTGTCGGCCCCGGCGTGCCACATGGATTGCAGGATGGCCTCCTCGGCGCATTCGCCCACCGCCCGGAAGGGGATATTCATTTTTTCCTCCCGCAGCACCGTTTGGGTGCGGAAGCTGTCGCCCGCGTCGGTCAGCGGGGCGGTGGTGAAGCCCACGGCGATTTCGCCGCTGCCGTGGCCGATGTAGGAGCCCAGCCGCGCCATGCCCACCGACGTGCGCCGCAGCACCCGCTTGAGCTGCCGGGCGGACAGGGGCAGATCGGTGGCCACAATGAGGATGATGCTGCCCTGGTCGCATTCCGCCAAATCAGGGGGCAGGCAGGCGGCGCGAAAATCCCCCGACGCGCCATAATTGCTTTGCACCAGCACGCCGATGGTAAAGGTTTTCCCGTCGATTTCCATCAGCCTGGAGGCGGAGCCGATGCCGCCCTTCATGCCATAGCAGGTGGTGCCCCGGCCGGCACCCACCGCGCCTTGGGCAAAATCCGCCGAGGCGGAGCGGATGGCGGAAAGGACCTCCTTTTCGCCCACGGGCCGTCGAACGATATCGCTGAGCCGGCTGTCGTTGCATTCGCACACGACGGGGTTGACGGAGGTGAGGGAAAGCCCGTCCTGCCGGCACAGATCGATCATATAGCCCACCAGCGCGTCGTGCACCTTGCCCACGTTCAGGGTGTTGGTCAGGGCGATGGGGGTTTCCAGGGTGCCCAATTCCTCCACCTGTACCAGGCCCTGGGTTTTGCCAAAGCCGTTGAACACGCAGGCCGCCGCCGTCAGTTTGTCGGTAAAGGGATTGCGCCGGGGCGGCAGGATCACGGTCACGCCGGTGTGGCAATCGCCGGCATCCACGGTGGCGTGGCCCACCAGAACGCCCGGTACGTCGGTGATCAGGTTCCGTTTTCCATGGGGCATGCTGCCGATGGACATATTCATCAGGAGAAGCCCTCCTATCCGGTAATAACGCTTGAACATGCGCCGCGCGGGATCAAAACGCGCCCGCGCCGTTTCCCGCCTATTTTACTATATTTGCCTCCGTTGGGCAAGACCGGCGGGTGTACGGAATTTGGTTTTGTTTTTTCAATGGTAAAATGTGGGGGAAAGGCTTGATCGGACGGGTGCGTTTGCGGTATGATAGGATAAAGAGGAATGAGGGAGGGATGACGCGTGAAGAATCGCCTGTTGGCGCTGCTGATCCTCGCGTGCGTTTGCCTGCCCGCCCTGGCGGGCGCGGAGGACGCGTATACCGTGACCAAGCGGGAGATGCTGACCCGCTATGATTCCCCGACGCTGACTTACCGGATTGAAACGGCGAAGGTGAACGGCACATCGTGCTATTTGACCACCGTGTGGCTGCAGGACCCCGCCCGGCAGATCAAGAAGGTCATATCCCCTTGGCATCAATCCCTGGCGAAGGCGGAGGACCTGGCCAAGAAGGTGAGCGGCGCCGCCCTGGTGATCAACGGCAGCGGCTATGTGAGCCCCCGGTATCCCGAGATCCCCGATATTTACCCCGGCGAAAGCGCCGATTATTATTACACGCCCCTGGGCTCCATCACGGTGGTGGATGGGGAAGTGTACCGGGATTTGCGGGGCGTTCCTTTTTACGGCCTGACGCTGGAGGAGGATGGGCTGCACATGTACGCCGGGGCGGATAACGCCGACGTGCTGGAAAAGAAGCCGATCCAGACCTGGAGCTTTTACGAGGGCTGCCCCATGGCGGAAAACGGGGTCGATATCCTGGATCACGATTGGGCCTTCGCCAACCGCCGGGCCATCCGCACCATTCTGTGCAAACTGACGGAGGAAAATACCTACCTGATCCTGACCGCCACGTCCCGCCATGGGCTGACGCTGGTGGAGGCCAACCAGTTTTTGCTGGGGGAATTCGACACGGAATGGATCTACGATCTGGACGGCGGGCCGTCGACCGCCCTGTTCCGCCGCCTGCAGGGCAAAAAAACGCTGAAGCTGATCTACGGCGCGGGGCAAAAGATCGTGGACGTGATGGGGTTTGTGGAATAAAGAAACATAAGTCAAACCGGAGGCGGCGCCTCCGGTTTTTTGTCGTTTCGTCTATTTGTCGCTGCCGCCCTGATCCTTCATGATCTCCAGGGCCTGCAGCAGGATCTTGGGAATGGGCACGCCCAGCGACGCGGCGTTTTCCAGGATGCTCATGCCCTCGCTGGCAATGAACCACAGGCACGTCGCCCCTGTGACGGCGGCAAACTCAATGCCCGCCCCCAGCGTCACCGCCCGATCCAGCAAGGCGGATAAGAGCACCACCAGCAGGATCAGCATCTTTTTCATCAGGCCCTTGAAGGCGGCGTGAGAGGACAGACCCCCGTTCTCCGTCTTGGGGCTTTTCCCCATCAGCCCGCCCAGCAGACCGGTGATATAATCGATGCTCATCACAGCCAGCAGCACCCACAAAACGGGCGGCATGCCGGAAAAGAAGGACAGCGCCGCCCCGCACGCGGCGGCCAGTGCCTCAGGAATTTTTTTCATTCGTTTCTCGATCTCCTTATGCTTTCAGCGCCTGATTCAGGATGGTCAGCGCCTCGCTGATCAGGCGTTTGATTTCTTCCGCGTCGGCCCGGCTCAGGCTGCTTTCATCCGACCGCAGCAGGAATTTCCGCATCATATACCCCGCCACGCCGCCATCGTCCACCTTGGCCCAGGTGTCGTTGGTTTCTTCCGTCACGTCCACCACCGTACCGATGGGCACGGCCTCGATCACCTTTGCATTGGCGCTGGCGCTTTTGCGCAGGTTCACGGTTTTGCCGCTGGATGCCGTTACCACGGCTTTGTATAGCGCTTCCACTTTCCCGTCGCCTCCTTCGTTGTAATCCACCAGGTTCAATTCCCCCGCCCAGCGCCATTGGCCCAGGGTGGTATCCCGCTTGATGCCCCCCGCCACGCCGGTGCAGTGGGTGATGATCAGCGGGTTCACGCTCGTCACCCCCCCCACGTGGTAATAATCCCGCAGGTCGCCGGAGGAAGCGTACTTTTCCGGCAAGGCATACCCCGCTTCCCCCGGTTCCCGCGCCTTGAATACCAAATCACCCAGCCGTAGTTGGCTGGCCTTTGTTACCCGGTGCAGCCCCCTTACCCGATACCGGGCGGCGTAGTTACTTCCGTGCGTCCAGGGCCATTTCACCCCAGCCAACCGCACCGCCCCGATGATCAGGCCGATGCAGTCGCACCCGCCGCCGCTGCCGTCCCCGCCCAGTTGATACCGCTTGATGCGCTTTACGTTTTCTTCTACGCAGCGCAGGAATTCTTGCAACGTGATCACAGCTTTTCCCTCCCTTTATTATTGATGAATAAAAGAGGGAAGTGGTGCCGGGGCATCGTCAGCCAATCAAGATGGCTCATGCCTGCCGGACCGTGGGGAAAATGGTGATGGTCACCGCATTGGTTTCGTTGAAGGCCGCTGCGCTTTCTTCGGTGTAAGGGCCGGAGCCACCGATCATGAACGCCACGTAGCAATCCTGCTGGGCGGCGTAGGTGATGCCGTTGCCCGTGCCGTAGCTGCCGGTTTGGCCGGTCAGTTCGGTAAGGGTGACGCCGGTGATCAGATCGTGATCGCCGTAATCCTTTTCATAGGCGGTATTCGGGCCGGGCACGACGACATAGAACATTTGGATAAAGTGGGTGGCGTTGGGCTGCACGGAAATGGTTTGCCCCTGCTTTACCAGCACCTGCTCCTCCTCAGTCGGGAAGCACACCAGCCGGCCGTCGCCGGTATGCTGGTTGCGCAATCCCGTGTTGCCGGAAATGGCGGCGTGGCCCTCGTCCATCCAGCTGCCGATCCGCCAGGTGGGGCTCACCTTCCGGCTGACCGTCACGCGCACGGTGGCGGTGATTTGCCCGCACATCACGCTTACGTCCGCCACGCCCACATCCAGGGCTGTGACCAGGCCGGCGCTCGTCACGGTGGCCACCGTCAGGGCGTTGGACAGGAAGCGGGTGCGTTGGTTGGCGTCGCTGGGCGATACGGTATAGGTGATTTGCGATTTGTCACCCACCAGCAGGTTCAGCGACGCGCCGCTGGTCAGCGTCAGGCTTTCCGCCGCCACGATGTTGCTCACGTCGGCGATGGCCACCTCGGCGATTTCCTGATCGCCGTAATACAGGATGATGTACTGCCCATCGGTATCCAGGCGCAATTGCCCGATGCGCGTATCCACCATCTGCGGGGTATAGGTTTCCGCCGCCTGGGTGTTCCGGCTGATCTGCGCGTCCATTTCGTTCAGCAGCGCGGCGGTCAGCTTCTGTCCTTCCAGAAAATTGTGGGTTTCGTAAGGCATGTCCTTTCCTCCTTAATACAATTCATAGGTGCCCAACAGGCTCTGTTCCGTTCCCAGGCGCAGGCCGAACACGTTTTCTTCCCAGCCGCCGATGGCCTCCGGCTGGTCCGCGCTGAAGGTTTTGTAGTTCCCCCGCCGCTTGTAGATTTTACAGTTCACCAGCCGCACGCTGTTTTCCGGGGCCTTCACGATCACCGCGGACGGCGGGATCGATACTTCCCGCTGGCCGTACAAAACGCAGTTCAACATTTCCGCGTCGCACAGGATCGTCATGCTGGGCTTGCTGGGCCAATCCATGTTTCTCAGCAGGGTACACCCCTCCATGCGGATGAAGCGCACGCCCTCGATCAGCTGGCCGATCTCGACGTTTTTCAGGATCACTTTCGCCGGGTTGTCGCAATCGCTCACCCGGCGGATCTTGCCGCCGTTGACGGTGAAGGTGGTCAGGAAATCGGTCTGCCGCCCCGCCTGGGTGCGGATATCGCAATTTTCCGCCATCAGGTTGGTGTACAGGTGCTCCTGGGCCAATTCCCCGCAGGTGATCACCCCGCCCAGGGCCGAAATGGTCACGTTGTTCAAATGGGCCTTGGGGCAGCGGATGGAAATATGCCAGGTGCCTGCCTGGGCGTTTTCGCAGATCAGGTGCAAATCGTTCACGATGGGCTGGTGGCAGGAGGCGTGGATATCGAATTGCTGCATATACCGGGCGGAACCGTCGTTGCGGGTTTCCCGGGTGAAATAGCGGTAGGCCACGTTGTCGTTCATGATCAGGCCGGTATCGAAGTGATCCCGGGCCGCGCCGGCGCAGTAATCGTGTTTGTTGTTGACACACACGCAGTGATCCACGGTGATGGAATCGCCGCTGACCACGATGCCGTAGCCCTCGCTGGAGATGGTGGCTGTGCGGGCGGAGCACCAGCCCTCGGCATAGCAATGGGTGATGTGGGCGGCGTAACAGGCGTGGGCCTGGATGCCCGCCGCCCCGTCGTGCCCCTGCTGACATACGGCCGACACATGGTCGATCACGCTGTGGCACATGCGGCGCAATTCCAGGGCCGTCAGGCATTCGCAGTTTTTGCATTGCAGGTTTACGTTGCGGATGACCGCGCTGTATTCCCGCCAGCGCTGGATCACCGGGTTTTCGTAGGTTTCGCCGTCGGGGGTGGGGTTGCGCCCGTGATAAGAAATATACCCCTTGTTATAATTGCCGTGGTAATTAACGCCGTTTTCCAGCGTCAGGGTGATGGTGTCCGCGTCGGTCACCATCGCCACGGGCGCGGTTTCATCCGCCACCACGTCCGATGAAATCAGCAGCACCGAATCGGGGGTATCGTGGCGCATGGCACGGGCATCCACGTAAATGGTGAAGCCCTGGCCGTCCAGGTTCACATTGCGGTTTTTCACCCACACCTGGGAAAACACGTACAGATCCTTTGTCAGCTTCACCGGCCTGCCGCTTTCCAGCGCGGCCTTCAGGGCCGGCCCGTCGTCATGGACGCCGTCGCCCACGGCGCCGTACATATCCGGCGTTACGCACGCGTTGGCGCCCGCCGCGGCCCGGGCTTGACGGGCGTATTCCGCCGTTTGCTCCACGGCGCGCTGCAATGCCGTGGGGTATTGCCTTTCCACCTGTTCGCCGATGGGCGGCAGGCCGGTGACGGTGAGCAGGATCAGATTGGAATGCCACACCACTTCTGCTCCGACGGAAATTTCCACCCAGGCCCGCAGGGTGCCGGGGCAGGCTGTGATATCCCGGGTCACGGCGCATTGGCCGTCCACAATGGGCAGCACGTCGCTTTTCCCGTCGGGCAGGGTCACGTTCAGCACCGCCGTTTGGCGCTCGTCCAGCCGGGGCAGATCGAAGGACAGGCTTTCCGCGTTGTGGTCCGTTTCCATGCCGATGCATACGGCATAGGGCTTGGGATCGCGGCCGATCAATTGGATGGGGATCAAGGGAAGACGCTCCTTTCTTTGGGTTGCAGCTGCACAGCCTTATCATCGCATATTTTCCGCGACATGGGCTGACGGCTTCCGATCAGGATCGATCGGGCGGGCGTGCCAGCGATCCGATTGTTCAACATGGAACATCCTCCGCTGCAAAAATGATCGAAAAAAAGAAAAGCCGCCGTTGGCGGGCGGGGGATGGATCAGGTTCCACCAATGGGCGATCCGGATCGACAAACGCGTGATTGAAATCGGGGGATCGATTGCTTTACAATAGGCGTGGCAAACGAAAAACGGAGGTTGATCGATATGGAACTGGGAAAGAAAATCAAGCATCTGCGCCTCAAGGCGGGCCTGACGCAGGAGCAATTGGCGGATCAATTGGGGATCGGCCCGCAGTCTGTATCCAAATGAGAAAACGCGGTGGCCATGCCGGATATCACCCTGCTGCCGCTCTTGGCGGAAATTTTCGGCGTCACCATCGACGATCTGTTCGACCTGACCGCGGAGCAGCGCTTCAACCGCATGGAAAATCGCATGGACGTGGAGGAGGAACTGCCCCAGGACGTATTCTGGGAGTACGAAGAATTCCTAAAATCGCAGTTATCCGAAGGTAAGAATCAAAAGCGCGCCACCGACCTGATCGCCTATCTGTACTGGCACCGCATGAACACCTACGCCCAGAAGGTGCGCCGTTTTGCAAAGGAAGCCGTGCGCATGGCGCCCAACGAAAAGGGCTGCCAGTGGATGCTGAGCATGGCCGAGGGCCACGCGGTGTGGGATTGGAACATGGCGAATCACACTTCCGCCATCAATTTTTACAAGGAGCTGGTGAAGGCCCATCCCGACAGCAGGCTGTGCTGCTTCTATCTGCTGGATAATCTGATCGCCGATCACCGCGTGGACGAGGCGGAGGAAGCGTTGAACCGCATGCGCGCTATGCGGGACGTCAACCCGATCCACATGCAGGTGTACAAGGCCCACATCGCCCTGGCGCGCTATGACGAAAAAGAAGCCGACGGGATCATGGAGCGGCTGATCAAAGACCACCCCGACGACAGCATTTGCCTGTTCGAGGCGGCGCAGTATTACGCCAGGAAGTGCGAATATCAAAAGGCCATCGGCTTCTACGAGCGTTCGTTCGAGCTGACGGAGCGCCGGCCCAGATTCCAGGATGCATTGATGGGCATCGCCGATATTTACCAGATCATGGGGGACTACGCCGGGGCGGCGGAAACCTACGGCAGGATCGTCGATCTGCTGAAAAACGAATGGGGCATGACGGAGGACAGCGAGCTCAAGCAGGCCCAAAGGGAGCAGACCCGCCTGCTGGATATGGCCAAGGGTCAAAAGAAACCGTGAATATAGCCCATCCTTGCCAATGAAAAAAACCGGCGTTGCTAACGTCGGTTTTTTGTTGCTGGAATGAAGGGTTGATACTATTCCCAAGTAAAACGATTCACGATCAATTTGAAGGTTCTCGTCATCCCGAGTGAAGCGTAGCGAGAGCGAAGCGGAATCGAGGGATCTGAAGGTTGGCTGAACAAGCCGTGCCAGATTCCTCCGCTCCATTCCGCCTTTGGCTCCATTTCGGTCGGGATGACAGCGTTCGTTGTTTGGTATTTCGTTGCGATTCTGAAATGAGTTCAGTATGAGCTGCTCTTTCCGATCCGTCAGGCCTCGATGGACGCCTGCTTCTTTTGGCGGGTTTTCGCCGCCTTGGTTTGGGGCAGGGAGAAGGCGTTGCCTTCCTCAAAATTCACCGTTTCAGGCGATTTTTCCAGCAGGGCGGGGTTGCCGAGATAGTACATCATGCGGTTGACCATCCGGGCGTACATGGCCCCGGCGCAGATGCGCTCGTCCGCCGTGATGCCGATGGGCAGCAGGCGCTTGCGGATCGGCTTGCCCTCCGGCCCCATCTGCACGGTGCGTTCCACCGAACCGATGGACAGGAACAGCGACGTGGTGCCGAAATTGTAGATATGGTGGTTCACCGCCGGCATGCCGATGGAGGCCATGTTGGTGACGAACAGGCTGGTATGGAAGGGGGAGGCATCCAGGATGTATTTGGGCATGATGCCGTAGCGATCCAGGAAGCGAACGGCGGCCACCACCGTGTTGGCCAGGATGGGCCGAAGCAGCAGCTTGGCCAGCTTCATGGTGGAATTATCCGCTTCCTCCCGGCGGTTTTGCTCAATGGCCTCCTTCACCCGCTCCGCCACGTCGAACAGGTTATCCCGGGGATCAAAATAACATTTGACGGTATTTTCCTCAATGGCGTCGGGGGTGGATGTTTCCTTCAGCAGCGCGAAGGAAACCGTCAGCTGGGTGCGGGCGTACAGCCGCTTGTTGGCGATGAAGCGGTTGATTTCCGGCAGCTCGCTCGCCACGCGCACAAAGGCGGCGATGATCAATTCCATGAAGGTGAAGCGGTTGCCGTTGGCCCCCTGCTCCACGATGTAGCGGGCCAGTTTTTCGTAGTCCAGCTTGTAGCCCAGCATCACCTGGGCGTCGCACCGCATGGGCATCAGGTAGGGGGTCAGGGCGATGATGGGATCGATTTCTTTTAACAGCCGGCCATCGGCTCTGCGTCCAAACAAAGGAATCCCTCCAATTGACAATGGCAGAAGTAAGATTGAATTATTTTTCATTATAATTCAATTTTCCACGTTCGTCAATCCCGAACACGCGTTACGGATGCAGGCCCCGATACATCCGGGTCAGCATAGGGAAGCCGGAAGCGGCGTCGTCCCCGCCGCTTTCCCACACGATCAGCCCGCCCAGGCCCTGGGCGCGAATATAGCGCAGCTTGGCGTCCAACGAACGCGCGTTCTCATACGTCAGGAACACCCGATAATCGGCGGAGGCGGGGTCGTCGTTCCACAGGTAGGCGGCCTGCGCCTGCTCGTCGTACCCAAAGTGCCAGCCGGGCTCGCCCTGGGGCACGGCGGCCTGCTCGTAAGCGTTCACCGTTTTCCACTTCCGCGTAGCGCCGGAAATCCCTTTGCCTGAAGCGCCCAGCACGTTTCCGTTCAAGGACACATTTTTCCAGCCGTGGCTGTACAGCGGCGAGCCGATGGCGATTCGGGCGGCGGGCACGCCCTGGCGCAGCAGATACTTCACGGCGGTATCGGCGCTGGGGTCGCCATAGAGTGGGGTGTGGTGCCCGGTGACGGCGGAAGAAATGCCGGTCATATCGTAGGTCATCAGGTTGATCCTGTCCACGTAGGGATAAAGGGAGGCGTAATCCTGCTTGGCCAGGATATCGGTGGACGCGGCGGCGCACACCGTCAGTCGCTTTTGGCCGTTGCCAAAGCGCCCGTCCAGGCCGGCGCGCAGTTCCTTGAGCAGCAGGGTATAGTTGGTGAAATCGTCCCCCGCCACGGGATTGCCTTCGTCGCTGCCGCTGCCTTTGCGGGCAACGCCGGGGTATTCCCAGTCGATGTCGATACCGCGCAGGAAGGGGTAGGCCGCCAGGGTGTCCAGGCAGCTTTGGATGAAGGAAGCCCGGCCGCTTTCCGTCAGGCACATTTGGGAAAACAGGCCGCTGCACGTCCATCCGCCGATGGACAGCAGAATTTCGACACCCGGGTATTTCCGGGCGTAGGCGGCGTATTGGGGAAAATGCGCCTGGGGGTTGTCGGGATCGATATCGGCCCAGGCGTCGGTGGGGGCGATGGCAAAGCCGCCGTTCGCCGGCACGATTTTCCAAAAGGCGTGGTTGACGCAGTCAAGCCTGTCCCAGGGCAGATTTTTGACCTGGGCGCTTGCGGACGCGTATACATCCCAATTGGCGAAATACACGGTCAGTTGGCTTTCGGCAGCCGCCTGGCCCGCCGGAACAGCCGGTGCGCCGCGTGACGCGAATAAAGAATACAGCATGATCAGAAGGGCCATGGCCCGGATGGCGCGTTTTTTCAGGGCAAATCTCCTCCTTTCCCGGAACCATATACGCTTTTGTGTCGGATGGATGGATTATATCAAACCCCATCGGCAAAAGCAATGGAAATACCAGGCAGGAGAAGCGGACATAAGAAAGGGGAAGCCCGATATGGCTTCCCCCCAAACGGTCAAGCTTGAATATATTGCTGTAAGTCGCTGAATTGATTCAGGTGGTACGTCGCCCGCTCGTCATCCCGGGCGTCGCCCATGGCGGCGCAGGCGAAGCCGCCGGCCACCGCCGCTTCCACCCCGGCGTGGGCATCCTCCACCACGCAGCATTGATCGGGGGAGAGGCCCAGCATATCCGCCGCCTTCAGGAAAACCTCCGGATGGGGCTTCGAATGGGTGATGCAGTTGCCGTCGGCCACCGCGTCAAAGAAATCACCCAGGCCGATGCGCTCCAGGATAAAGGGCGTGTTTTTGGAGGAGGAGCCGATGGCCAGCCGCAGCCCCATGGCCCGGAAGGCGTTCAGGGTATTCAGCACGCTGGGGGACAGATCGGCGGGGCTCATCTGCTTGAGCGATTCCCGGTACAGATCGTTCTTTTCGGCGGCGAAGGCGGCCTTTTCCGCATCGGTATACGTTTGATCGGATTTTTCCAGGATGATATTCAGGCTGTCCATCCGGCTGACGCCCCGCAGCAGGTTGTTGCGCTCCCGGTCGAAGGGAATGCCCAGCCTGTCGGCCAGGGCCTTCCAGGCCAGATAATGATATTGGTCGGTGGAGCAGATCACTCCGTCCAGGTCGAAAATGATGCCGGCGTAGGCTGCCATAACGTTCCTCTCCTTTATATAAAAGTATAAAGATACTATAGCAGAAAGCCGTCGGAATGTCAAAAGAAAAGGAGCAAAAGAAGAAAATATGGCGGGAAAAAGAAAAAAACTGGAAAAATGAAGGAAAAAATCCAAAAAAACCTATTTACAAACTGGGAAAAGGGTGATATAATGCATCTGAAAGAACGCAAAAACGATTTTGTGAACCAAAATTTACATCCCCGATCCATCAAAAGGCCGAGGGGGGAAGGAACATGGCTGTCTCCATCAAGGATGTGGCAAAGCGCGCGGGCGTGGCCAGCGGCACGGTATCCCGGGCATTCAACCATTACACCGATATTCTGCCCGAAACCAAGGAACGCATCTTTGCCGCCGCCAGGGAATTGGGGTATACCCCCAACGTCAGCGCCCGCAGCTTATCGGCCAAGCGGCCGCCCAACATTTGTCTGATCGCTGCCAATATGATGGCGGGGGACGATCGGGATTCCATGCTGTATCTGCTGCTGAAAGGGGTGCTGACTTACACCATCGGGCATCAATTGGAGCTGACGCTGTACAGCCTGGATGCCCAGGAGCAATCCAAAATCAGCTTTACCGATTTTTGCAATCATCATTCCATTTCCGGCGCCATCATCAGCGGCGTTAAGACCGACGATCCCTATTTCACCGAATTGGTGCATTCCGGCATCCCGGTGGTGGGCATCGATCTGCCCATCGAGGGCGAAAAGACCGGCTGGGTGTCGGTGGATAACCGGGCCGCGGCGGCGGACGCCGTGGCGATGCTGCACGGGCGGGGCTTTTCCCGGCTGCTGATCGTGGCGGGGCAGAGGAACGCCGCCGTCAACGAGGAGCGCATGAGCGGCGTGCGCATGGCCTACCGGGCCGCGGGAATGGAGCTCAACGAGGAAAAGGACTGCCTGTTTGCCGATTTCCGGGAGGAGGAAGCCTTCCGGCGCATGGAGGAATGGCTTGCCCGCCATCCCGCGCCCGACGCGGTGTTTTGCTTCAGCGATCTGATGGCCCTGGGGGTCATGAAGGCACTGAAAAAGCGCGGGCTGCGCATCCCGGAGGACGTATCGGTGATGGGGTTTGACGGCATGCCCTTCACCACCCTGACCGACCCGCCCCTGGCCACCGTGCGCCAGGATATGCGCCTGATGGGGCAGGAGGCCGCCGCTTTCCTGCACGGGCTGATGGAAAACGCCTGCGTGCCCGGCCACCGAACGCTGCCCCACCAAATCGTCGTCCGGGGCAGCATCCGCCCCTGATTCCATTTGTACTCAAGGATACTGATGTATCTTTGAAATATTGTAAGGAGGGAACCCCACATGAAAAAGTTTCTGGCTCTGGTTCTGGCGGCTATCATGCTGCTGAGCGTGGCCTCTTTCGCCGCCGCGGAAGATGTCATTTCCGTCACCATCCCCCACTACAAGACCGGCGAAAACGTCGGCGCGATTTTCTTCCTGCCCCA
Organism: Clostridia bacterium; assembly: GCA_017470945.1. GTDB lineage: Bacteria > Bacillota > Clostridia > Christensenellales > Aristaeellaceae > RUG563. Next base: position 29,009 of record JAFUXH010000111.1, read on the forward strand.
GGTGGCGCGCTTCAACGCCCTCTACGAAGGCAAGTACCACATCGAGATCGAAGAACTGACCCAGGATATGTACGCCGATAAGATCCAGCAGCTGGGCCAGCAGAACAAGCTGCCCGTCCTGGTGGAAGGCGGCAACACCGAGTGGATCAAGAACGTGGTGATCCCCAACAACCTGTTCACCGATATGGCTCCCTTCCTGGCGGATCATCCCGAAGTGGCCGACCTGCTGATCTAGGGCAACCTGGCCTACAACACCACCGCCGACGGCAAGGTTTTCTCCATCGCCCTGCCGGTGACCCGCCCCATGGGCATGTTCTACAATGGCGACATGATCGACCTGGGCGACAAGACCCCCGCCGACATGAGCTGGGATGAATTCGTGGCCGCCATCGGCGACAACAAGATCGCCTTCATGACCGGCGAAAACGCCTGGACCACCACCCTGGTGTTCTCCAGCCTGGTGGCTGTGGAAGAGGGCGGCGCCGACCTGCTGCGGAGCCACACCCTGGATAAGATCTACGATTTCTCCGAGCCCGCCATCGTGAACGCCGTGGCGAAGCTGCAGAAGCTGCTGCAGAACAACTCTTCCTCCAACACCGTGGGCGCTGTGTACGCCGACGCCGCCAACGCTTTCATGAGCAAGAACGCCGCTGTGATCGCCAATGGCTCCTGGATGGTGGGCGACTTCGCCGAAGACGGCGGCAAGTGGTCCAACGGCTTTGACGGCTCCACCGTGCGCGGCTCCGTGCTGCCCGGCAACGTGGCCCTTGCGAACACCGACGGCTTCGGCTGGTGGATCCCCGCCAACGCTTCCGACGCTGAAAAGGAACTGGGCCTGGCCTTCATCGCCTTCATGAACACCCCTGCCGAACTGGAAGCCTACATGCTGGCTGAAGGCGGCGTGGCCCCCAACCTGGAAGTGAGCGAAGAATACAAGGCCGCTTCTCAGGAAAGCCCCCTGATGTATGAATACGTGAACGCTGTGAACGCCGACACCATCATCGCCCCCAGCTTCGGCGACTGCGTGCCCTCCTCCATCGGCGATCAGGAATTCGGCAAACTGCTGCCCCAGCTGATCGACGGCACCTACACCCCTGAAGCCTTCTGCGCCGAGCTGTCCGCCGCCGCGGAAGAAACCCGCCTGAACTAACGGTTCATCCGGCCCCTGTCCCGCCGCGCAGCAGGGCAGGGGCCTCTTTCATTCCCTGTTCCACCTCCGCCCGGAGGCATACCCGGCTGACACCGGGCATCCGGGTATGCTCCCGGGAAGAATAAAAAAGGAGTGAAGCCCTATGGCGAAAACCCAGTATTCGAAGCTGGAGCGTCGGCATTTTCCCAAGATCTATCTGTTCCTTTTGCCCACGCTGATCCTGTTTGCGATGTTCTATCTGTGGCCCATTCTGCAGGTGCTGGCCACCGCCTTTACCCGGTGGGACGGCTTCAACAGCCCTCGCTTCGATATTACGAATCCCTTCGTGAATTTCAACCAGCTGTTCAAGATGCGCGGTTTCCTGCCGTCGCTGAAAAACCTGCTGTGGTGGTCCGTGATCGCCATGACGCTGCACGTGGGCATCGGCGCGCTGGTGGGCTTCCTGCTGTACCAGAAATTGGCCGGGTGGAAATTCGTCCGCGCGGTCTACATGATCCCCAACGTCATTTCCAGCGCCGCCTGGGCCATGATCTACCGCTTCATCTTCAACAAGGATTTCGGTCTGCTCAACGGCCTCATCCGCACGGTGGACCCGGATTTCAGCGTGAACTGGTTCTATCAGTCTCCCGCCGCTTTCTGGGCCATCACGTTCACCTGGCTC
>JAFUXH010000112.1 GCA_017470945.1 Clostridia bacterium
AATTGAATGCCTTGGTTTTAGAAGAGGAACGCCAAAGCAGAAGGCGCAAGTGATCTGGGAACTGAGGCATGAATTCACGATAACGCTGCTGCTGGACGTGGCAAAGCTGGCGCGGGCAACGTATTACTACTATACGAAGCGTCGGCTGGCCCCAGACAAGTACAGCGAGATCAAAGAACAGATCACGAACATCTTTCATGAGAATCGAGGCCGATACGGATATCGCCGGATCACAATGGAAATGAAGAATCGGGGATACTGCATCAACCACAAAACGGTGCAGCGACTCATGAAGGAATTGAAGCTGGAGTGCAAAGTAAGGATGAAGAAGTATCGTTCCTACAAGGGTGAAGTGGGAAGGATTGCGCCAAACCTGCTGGAAAGGGATTTCAGCACCACGGCTCCCAACCAGAAATGGGTCACGGACGTCACCGAGTTTGCACTGTTTGGAGAGAAGATATATCTTTCACCGATTCTTGACCTTCACTCCAGCGACCTGGTCAGTTATGTGATCTCCAATCAAAACTGAAGGGCTTGCCTCCTGCTCTTCACAGAAAACAAGCCCTTCTGGTCGCTTAATTCATATTTTGTCTAACTTTTTGGGGTCACTTCAACGGACGCCGGGAAAATAACGAGGGGGTTATTTGACGATCACGGTGCAGGTCAGGGAAGCCAGGCTGGTCTTGGCGGCCAGGGTGGGCTTGTTAGCGACGGATACGACGGCCCGGAAGGCGCCGAACATGCCGCTGTGGGTCGCGCCCTGCACAGCGGGCGGACGCGGGAAAGAAAAACGGGATTTTTCGTCAAAAAATGAAAGAACCCTCTTGACTTTGCTGCTTTTATGCGTTACACTTTAAAGCAACAAAGCAAATTGCCGTTTCCCGCCGCGCGTCAAGGGAAGCCGGGCCGGGGGACGGAAGGAAAGGGAAGGTTTTGTTATGGTGATCAAAGCGCTGATGCTGGTCGTGTTCTTTTCCATCATGGTGGCGATCGGCCTTTACTGCCGGAAAAACGCCACCAACGTGGATGGCTTCGTGCTGGGCGGCCGGGCGGTGGGCCCGTGGCTGACTGCCTTCGCCTACGGCACCTCTTATTTTTCCGCCGTGATTTTCGTGGGCTATGCCGGCCAGTTCGGCTGGAAATACGGCATTGCCGCCACCTGGGTGGGCATCGGCAACGCGCTGATCGGGTCCCTGCTGGCGTGGGCCGTGCTGGGCCGCCGCACCCGGATCATGAGCCAGCATCTTTCCAGCGCCACCATGCCGGAATTTTTCGGCAAGCGCTTCGGCTCCAAATCCCTGAAAATCGCCGCCTCGGCCATCATTTTCATTTTCCTGATCCCCTACACCGCCAGCCTGTATAACGGCCTGAGCCGCCTGTTCGGCATGGCGTTCAACATCGATTATTCCGTGTGCGTGATCGTGATGGCCGTGCTGACGGGCATTTACGTCATCGCCGGCGGCTACATGGCCACCGCCATTAACGATTTCATCCAGGGCATCATCATGATCTTCGGCATCGTGGCGGTGATCGCGGCGGTGCTGGGCAGCAAGGGCGGGTTCATCGCCTCGCTGAACGGCCTGGCCCAGGTGCAGGACAGCAATGTGTCCGACGTGCCGGGCATCTTCAATTCCTTCTTTGGGCCCGACCCGTTGAACCTGCTGGGCGTGGTGATCCTGACCTCCCTGGGCACCTGGGGCCTGCCCCAGATGGTGCAGAAATTCTACGCCATCAAAAGCGAAAGCGCCGTCAGCAAGGGCATGATCATTTCCACCGTGTTCGCCCTCATCGTGGCGGGCGGCTGCTACTTCCTGGGCGGCTTCGGCCGGCTGTTCACCCAGGAGGTGGGCATCCTGGAAAACGGCACGCCGGTGGGCGGCTTCGACGCGGTGGTGCCCGCCATGCTGAGCAACCTGTCGGAATTCCTGATCGCCGTGGTGGTGATCCTGGTGCTGTCCGCCTCCATGAGCACGCTGTCCTCCCTGGTGCTGGCCTCCTCCTCCACGCTGACGCTGGATTTCCTCAAGGGCAACGTAGTCAAGGATATGGATGAAAAGAAGCAGGTGCGCATCATGCGCAGCCTGATCGTGGTGTTCATCGCCATTTCCGTGGTGCTGGCCATCGTGCAGTATCGCTCCAACGTCACCTTCATCGCCCAGCTGATGGGCGTCAGCTGGGGCGCCTTGGCCGGCGCGTTCCTGGCCCCCTTCCTCTTTGGCCTCTACTGGAAGCGTACCACCCAGGCCGGCTGCTGGGTCAGCTTCGTTTTCTCCACCGTGGTGATGATCGCCAATATCTTCGTGCGCGGCAGCTTCCCGGTGCTGCTCCAGTCCCCCATCAACGCCGGCGCGTTCTGCATGATTGCCGGGCTGATCATCGTGCCGGTGGTCAGCGTGTTCACCAAGGCGCCTGACCGCAAGCTGGTGGACGACGCCTTCTCCTGCTACAGCAAGAAGGTGCTGGTCAAGCAGAGCGAAGCCCTGGGCGACGCGGAATAACGCCCTAAACAAGCTGGCCCCGCGTTTTCCCTGGATTGACCACCTTTTCAATAGGATCAGGATAGTCCGCATACCATTGCGGGCTATCTTTTTTATGGCCATTTTTCCGCGGCGGCGGGGCCGGAAAAAAGCTAACGGCCGGGGTTTTCTTTCCAGGAAAAGGCCTTGACCCATCCCCGGATGGGCGATATAATGAAAGGCGCGGCATGGCCGCGGCACAAAGAACAATGACGAAGCCAGGAGGGGTTCATCATGAACATGCATGTGAAATTATCGCCCAAGGTAGCGGCCGCGCTGCGGGAGGGCCGGCCGGTGATCGCCCTGGAAAGCACAATTATTTCCCACGGGATGCCCTATCCGCAAAATGTGGATACGGCCCTGAAATGCGAAGCGGCGGCCCGGGCCTGCGGGGCGGAGCCCGCCACCTGCGCCATCATCGGCGGCCAGCTGTGCGCCGGGCTGACGGAGGAGGAAATCGACTACCTGGGCCGGGAGGGCACCAAGGTGACCAAGGCCAGCCGCCGGGATATCCCCATCCTGGTGGCCCGGAAGCAGGATGGCGCCACCACCGTGGCCGCCACCATGATCATTGCCGCCCTGGCGGGCATCAAGATTTTCGCCACCGGCGGCATCGGCGGCGTGCACCGGGGAGCTGAAACCACCATGGATATTTCCGCCGATCTGGAGGAGCTGGCCGAGACCCCCGTGGCCGTGGTGTGCGCCGGGGCCAAATCCATCCTGGATCTGGGGTTGACGCTGGAATATCTGGAAACCAAGGGCGTGCCGGTGCTGGGCTACGGCACCCAGGAGCTGCCCGCCTTCTATACCCCCCACAGCGGCTTTTCCGTGGATTATCGGGTGGATTCCCCCGCGGAGATCGCCGCCTTCATCCGCGCCCAGCGGGAGCTGGATTATCCCGGCGGCATGCTGATCACCAATCCCATCCCCGACGCATACGCCATGCCTGCCGACGTGATCAACGCCGCCATCGACCAGGCCCTGCGGGAGGCCCGTGCGCAGGGTGTCAAGGGAAAGGCCACCACGCCCTTCCTGCTGGCCCGGGTGTGCGAATTGACCGGCGGCGAATCCCTGGCGTCCAACATTCAGCTGGTGCTGAACAACGTGCGCCTGGCCGCCCAGGTGGCCGTGGAATTGGAGAAATGAGGCGATACCGCGCCAACGGGGCTGCGCCTGTTCAAGCGGTGCGCGGGGCCTGAGCCGGGCATGAAATACGCCATCGATCCGGATTGGTGGGCGCATCGGGTCAAGGAGATGGAAAAGGCGATTCAGGCAGACCCGGACATGCCGCCGTTCATGGTTCATTACGTGGAGGGGGAATTTGAACTGAACGACGGGAACCACCGCCATCAGGCATGTGAAAACCTGGGCGTTGAAAACGTTTGGGTGATCATCTGGATCACGGAAAAAGAAGAAATGGAGGATTTCCTGGCCCGTTACGGGGAATACGTCAAGGATTGCAGGGTGATTCGAAGATAACGGATCCCGGGCTTTACGCGTGGAGCGAAGCGGAATCGAGGGATCTGCCGCGCCAGATCCCTCCACTCCAGTCCGCCTCCGGCGTCCTTTCGGTCGGGATGACAGTGTTTGTTGTCTGGTATTTCTTGCGATTCTGAAATGAGTTCAGTATAAACCGAAAAAGAAAATGACCCGGGGAGAAGATGCTTTCTCCGGGCCATTTTGCGTTGATTTTGAATTTAGCCTGATCATAGCATGGGCAAGGCCAACGGCTTGAATTACCCCTGCCCACCATCCGGCGTTCGGGATGGTGATCAATTGTTCATCGTCAGGAATTCGGATTTCACGTAGCCCCGGATGCCCTTGGCTTCGATTTCGTACCAATCCTTGGTGTTGCTCAGGATGGTCACCTCGGTGCCCACCTGCCATTTGGCCACCACGGAGCTGGTCTTGTCGGCGTTGTTGCGCACGGTGATGCTGGTTTTCCCCGTCACCTTGCCCTTGCTGCTCAGGGTGCCGGCGGTCACGGCGTCCTTTTCCACGGCGCCGAAGAATTTCATGCTGGTGTTTTTGATGTAGCCCACGGTGCCCTTATAATTCACCTTGCTGTAGGTATCGCCCTTTTTCAGCACCATCACCATCACGCCGGGATCGCAGATCTTGATGGTGCGGGATTCCTTCGACGCGCCGCGGTGCAGGCCCACGGTGCCGGTGCGGGGGGCGTAGATGATGGCCAGCTTCTGATTTTCCGGCACGTTTTCGCCGTAGGTCAGGCTGCTGGTGAGCACGGTGGATTTTTTGCCGTTCAGGCTGACGATGGTATACAGGCTGCCCAGCTGCACCACCTCTACGCTGACGTTTTCACTTTCAGCGGCGGCGGATTTCTTGGTTTGCTTCTTGCTGCCCGTACTTTCGGTCGGGGCGTTGGAACCGTCGGAGCGCCGGGGCTCGGGGCCGCCCTCGTACAGGTAGGTCATGTAGTCCATTTCGTCGTCGTATTTTTTGACGTCGAATTCCAGCGTGCCCTGCTGCAGCTTCTTTTCATAGTTGGGGTCCAGCTCATGCACGTTGATCAGCGTGCCGTCGGACGTGCGGCTGGTGGACCGTGTGTCGGAAAAGCGCACGTGCACGCAGCCGTGCTTCTTTTTGCCGTTGACCATGTAGGTGATCTTGGTCCAGTTATCGTCGGCGCTTTCGATGATCACGTAGGTGCCGGCGGCGATGTGATCCACCTTCTTCCCCGAATCAGGATTTTTATAGTCATACACGTCGGTTGCCGCGCTGGTTTTTTTGTGACAGCGGAGTTCAAATTCCCGCTGGGTTTCTGCCTGAGCGGCGGTAGCCAGGACGGCCAGGATCGCCAGCATCAGCGCCAGGATCGCAGTCATTCGCTTCATTCGTACCACCTCTTACTTTCTTTTGAAAATGATTAGAAACATTTTCGTAATAAATATATCATACTTTTCTAACAATTGCAAGCACTTTTTCCCAATTTTTTTGTAAAATACGGAATTTTTTTGTTGGAACAGAAAAAAAGCACCACAAGATGTAGTGCTTTTTTCCCATTTTATTGGCATTCAAGGGGAAAACTTCTCAAAATCGGTGAAGGCTTCATTCATTTGTAACAATTTGATGCTTTTGCACCGGCGGCGCGCCGGGCGGCCCTTCGCGCTTTATCTTCGGCGTCACACGCTCAGCTTCCGCTCCATGATTTGCGCGGTGGCCGCGTACATCAGCCCGGAGAATACCAGGGCCACGGCCCCGTGGATCAGGAAATACTGGTTGATATAGGTGGGATCGCCGATTTTTCCCTGCATCCACCCCAGCAGGATGGACAGCGCCAGGAACAGGCAGAAGCTGGCCAGGCCGTTGAACCGTTTGCCGTTGAGCAGGGCGGCGCTGATAACGTCGGCCAGGTAGGCCATATTCACCGTGGCGAACCAGCTGGTCAGCACGCCGAACGCGAAGCAGGCCAGGCCCGGGGCGTCCAATTGGATGTGGGAGTCGATGGAATGGATGAAGTCTTCAAAGAATTCCCACAGCGACTGCAATTCCCCCTCCTTGGCAAAGAGCAGGGTGATATCCAGCATGCCCAGGGCGAAGTAGAAGGCCCCGGCGATCAGGATGGACAGGCCGCTTTCCACCGTTTTCGCCCCCAGGATCTTATAGCAGCTGTTGGGGGTCATGAACAGCATGTAGCTTTGCTTGGTGTTGATATCCCGGTGCAGGGTGAGCACGTTGCCCAGCCCCATCAGCATCACGCCGCCGAAGGCCAGCGCCACAAGCAGCCCCACGCTGACCGTCAGCAGGCCGGTTTTATTCAGATACAGCCCCGCCAGGAAGGCGATTTCCACCGCCGCCGTGATGCCCAGCAGGATCAGCTTGGTGGCCAGGGTTTTGCGGAATTCATATTTGATCAGGTTTTTCATACGTTCGCCCCCTCGTGATGGCCGTAGATTTCCCGGTACCGGTCTGCCATGGATACGCCCTGTTCGCCGCGCATCTCTTCCAGATCCACGCATTCGATCAATTTGCCCTCTTTGATGAACACCGCCCGGTCGGCGATGGCCTCCATTTCCTCCACCAGGTGGCTGCTCAGCAGCAGCAGCTTTTCCTCCGTGGCGTATTCCAGGATGCAGGCGCGGATCTCGTCCCGGGCCAGCAGGTCAATGCCGTTGAAGGGCTCGTCCAGCATGTACACCTTGGCGTCCCGGGCCAGGGTGACGGCGATTTTCAGCTTGGCCATCATGCCGGAGGAGAGGGTTTTGGTTTTCATATCCTCGCTCAGCTCCATCCGCTGAAGCAGCGCCTGGTAGCGGGGATAGGAAAAATCCTGGAAGAAATCGTCGTAATATTTTCCCACGTCCTTCACCGTCATCCAGGCGTAGAAGTATGGCTCGGTGGACATATAAGCCACCGATTTCCGGCTATCGATGCCCACCGGCTGCCCCTCAAACAGCGCCTCGCCCGCGGTGGGCTTGATCAGGCCCGCGGCCATTTTCATCCAGGTGGTTTTGCCGCTGCCGTTGGGGCCCAGCATGGCGTACACGTGGCCCTTTTCCAGGCGCAGGGTCACGTGGTCCACCGCCGTTTTCGCCCCGAAGATTTTGGTAATCGCTTTGCTTTCCAGCATGATTTATATTTCCTCCTCCATGATCATCCGGGCGGCCTCCTGCCGGGGGATGCCCAGCCGTTCCATATTCCGCAGAAACTGCGCCGCGGCCTGGCGGGCCATTTCCTGGCGCAGGGCGGCGATGCGCGCCGCGTCCGCCGTGGCGAAGGTGCCCAGGCCCCGGCGGGTTTCGCACAGCCCCTCTTTTTCCAATTCCTGATACACCCGGGCCGCCGTGTTGGGATTGATGCCAAATTCCAGGGCCATATCCCGCCCCCCGGGCAGCTTTTCCCCGGGCAGGCGTTTGCCATTTACGATATCCGTTTTGATTGCCGTCATCACCTGCAGCCAGATGGGGCTGTTCGGATCGTACTGCATAAGCCTCCTCCTTTGGTTTCTTAGTGCACTAATGAAATAGTACACTATGATTCAAGAAATGTCAACCCCTTTTTAAAAATTTTTTGGTTCTTCACGTTTTGTTAGGAAAACACTGGATCAACCCACAACATTTCGGTGTCATCCCGAGCGAAGCCGAGCGCAGTCGAGGGTAAGAGAAAATCGTTCAGCCAACTGACAGATCTTTCGACTCCGTTCCGCTCTCGCTCCACGCCGCTCAAGATGACCATAGAGAGTCGTCTCTTCCTCCCCTAAGTTTCCGTGAAGAACCAAACCTTTGATAAAAATCTGGCTTTTTTGAATTGTTACATTTTCCCTGTTGCGGAACCGCCCGCCGTTCCGATATAATGGAAACAAAAAAAGGCGGCGCGGCGCCGCCCCAAAGAGGAGGGTGAACAGGTGAAACGGTTTTGCGCGCTGTTGCTTTCGCTTTGGGCGCTGCTGACGGTGGCCGCCCCGGCGGAGGATGCGGATTGGGAACTCTATGAAAGCCCGGCGGGCTACAGCTTTTTCTACGACGCCAATCAATTTTATCTGGACGACGGGCTGCCCGACGGCAAGGTGGCGGTTTATCCCCAGGCGCTGTATGCCCCGCTGACGGAGGAGGATGAATCCGGCCGGTCCTATACCTGGATCGATGTGACGGACCAGGCGGCCCTGGTGTTTTCCCCGCCGCGGGAGCCGGCGGACCCCGATTGGGTGCCGCCGTCGGTGTTCCAGCCCCTGGGGGAAGCCGTCGATTTCGCGCTGCCCTGCTGGCGGGCCCGGCGGGTGATCCAGGATGAAACCATGGGGCCGTACGTCAGCGAGGATCTCGTGATCAGCGCGGCGGAGGGGCTTTACCTGTTCAGCCTGTCGTACCCCCAGGGCGATCCCAACGGCTGGGGGGAGCGGCTGTGGGAGATCGTGACCACCCTGGAATTCCCGCCCCAGCCGGCGGTGGCGGGCTCCTTCTGCCTGACGTATGACCGGGCGGGGGACGAACCCCGAGCCATCGTGGTGCTGGATGAGGAGGCGCAGCCCATGACGCTGACGATCCGGGCGGCGGTGACGGATTTTTCGCTGGAAAAGCTGACCTGGGATGAGGATACGGTTTCCATCGTTTCCTCCGTGCCGCTGCTGACCGCCGATGCCTTGGCCCCCGGCGACAGTATATGCATTTCCGCCTATGTGCCCGAAATCCTTCCCGATTTGTACATAGCGTGCGTCAACGCGGCGGGCGAAAGCGAGTGGTGGTACGTTGCCCAAAGCGGCCGGGATGGATCGCTGCTGCTTTTGCCGGAGGATGGGGTTTAATATCGAAAGCGCTACTATAGATAAATCTCAATTAATAAGCCGCAAGCCGCGATCACCCCGCGCCTTGCGGCCATCGTTTCACCCTGCGGCGGTTTCCACCGCCTCCAGGGCTTTTTTGAATTGGGTTTCGTACAATTCGGTGTACACCCCGCCCAGCTTGACCAGGTCGGCGTGAACGCCCCTTTCCACGATGCGCCCGTCCTTCACCACCAAGATCTCGTCGGCGGCCAGAATGGTGGACAGCCGATGGGCGATCAGGATGCTGGTGCGCTCCTGGATGATGGGCTCGATGGCGTCCTGGATCTTGGCCTCGGAAATGGAATCCAGGGCGGAGGTGGCTTCGTCAAAGATCAGCAGGGCGGGGTTTTTCAGCAGCACCCGGGCGATCGACAGGCGTTGCTTTTCGCCGCCGCTGAGCTTCAGCCCCCGGTTGCCCACCATGGTATCCAGGCCCGTTTCCTGCTTTTCGATAAAATCGTAAATATTGGCCTTTTTGCAGGCGGCGATCAGCTCCTCCTCCGTGGCGTCGGGCTTGGCGTAGAGCAGGTTGTCCCGGATGGTGCCGTTGAACAGGTAGGTTTCCTGGCTCACGATGCCCACGATTTTGCGCAGGAAGCCCAGGTCGAGCTTCTTGACATCCACATTCCCGAAGGTGATCTGGCCCGCCTGGCTGTCGTACAGCCGGGGGATCAGGTTGATGATGGTGCTTTTGCCGCTGCCGCTGGGGCCCACGATGGCCACGCTTTTCCCGGCCTTCAATTCAAAGCTGACGTCGAAAAGGATCTGACGCTCCGGCTCGTAGGAAAAATCCACGTGGGAAAATACCACGCTGCCGTCGGTGCGGGCGGGGGTGACGGCGTCAGGGGCGTTGTCGATTTCCACGGGCAGGTCGAAATAATCAAAGATGCGGGTGAACATGGCCATGGATCGGATCCATTCCACCTGGATATTCAGCAGGGAATTCACCGGCCCGTACAGCCGGGATAATAGCGCCACCATCACCGTGATGTCGCCCACCGTCAGCGCCTGGTTATACTGCATCATCAGGATGCCGCCCACCAGGTACAGCAGCATGGGCCCGATGGAGGAAAAGGTGCCCATGATCATGAAGAACCACCGGCCGGCCAGGCTTTCCCGGATATTCAGCTTGATCATGCGGCTGTTGGCGGCCTTGTAGCGCTGGTATTCGTATTCCTCCTTGCCGAATAATTTCACCAGCGACTGCCCGCTGACTGATAAAGTTTCATTCAGGATGCCGTTGATCTCGTCGTTGCATTCCTGGGATTCCCTGGTCAGATCCCACCGGGTCTTGCCCGCCCGGCGGGTGGGGATGATGAACAGGGGAATGATCAGCACCCCCAGCGTGGCCAGCACCCAGTTGCGGGAATACATGGTGGCCAGGGCGGCGGTCAGGGTGATCACGTTGGAGAGGATGGAGGTGAACGTGCTGGAGATCACCCGCTGCACGCCGTCGATATCGCTGGTCATGCGGGTGATGATATCGCCCTGATTGTTGCTGGTGAAAAAGCGCTGGCTCATGCGCTGCAGATGGGCGTACATCTTGTTGCGCATATCGAAGGTGATGTGCTGGGCGATCCAGGTGTTCAGGTAATTCTGCCCCACGCCGATCAGGTTGGCCCCCAGCGTCACCGCCAGGGATAACAGGATCAGCCGGATCAGCCGGCCCATGTTCCGGGCGATCAGGCCCTCGTCGATGATCCGGCCCGTCAGGATGGAGGGGTACAGGTTCAGCAGCGCGCTGCACGCGATGGCCGCCAGGATCAGGATCATCTGCTTCCAGTAGGGCAGCAGGTAAGCGAAGATCCGCTTGAGCAACGGGCCCGTCACCTTGGGCCGATTGGCTTTTTCTTCCTCCGTCAGGTATCCGCGCCCCATGGGCCCGCCGCGCATCATATGCATCCCCGCCTTTCCTTTCCAGGTTATGGTAGCACCGGACGCCGACGCTTGTCAATGCGCCGCCACATTTTGGTTGAATTTCTCCCCCCGATCTTTTATAATGATGCTGAAAACGGAGGGAGTCAGCATGAAAGCCATCGTGAACGGAATCATTCTTCTGCCCGACCGGGAAGTGACGGGCCGAGCGCTGCTGTATGAAGATACCATCGTGGATATCGTCCGCCCGGAGGAAGCGGCGGGCGCCGAGACCGTGGACGCCCAAGGCGCGTATGTGGCCCCGGGGCTGATCGACGTGCACACCCACGGCTATCAGGGGGCCGACGTATCCGACGCCGACCCGGCGGGCGTCCGCGCCATGGCCCGGGGGTTTTTGCAAAACGGCGTCACCGCTTTCCTGCCTACCACCATGACGGTGGATTGGGCCATCCTGGAAAGGGTGTTCGCCCAGCTGCGCGACCTGCGCCCGGAAAGCCGCCGGCCGGATTTTGATGGGGCGGAGATCATCGGCTGCCACGCCGAAGGGCCCTTTATCAACCCCGATAAGAAGGGGGCTCAGGCGGCGTCGGCCATCCTGCCGCCCGACGCGGACCGGGTGCTGCCCTGGGCCGATATCATCCAAACCCTCACCTTTGCCCCGGAAATGCCGGGGGGCGACCAATTGATCCGCACGCTGAGGGAAAAAACGGAGATCGCCCTGTCCATCGGCCACACGGGGGCCAATTTCGATCAGGCCATGCGGGCCATCCGCCTGGGGGCCAGCCGCGTCACCCATACCTTCAACGCCATGACGCCCCTGCACCACCGGGATCCCGGCGTGGTAGGCGCGGCGCTGAGCACCGATGTGTACTGCGAATTGATCGCCGATACCTTCCACGTCCACCAGGGCATTTTCCCCCTCCTGCGCAAGGCCAAGGGGGATCGGCTGGTGCTGATCACCGATTGCCTGCGCTCCACCGGCATGCCGGACGGGGAATACACCCTGGGCGGGCAGAAATTTTTCCTGCGGGGCATCGAATGCCGGCTGGAGGACGGCACCATCGCCGGCAGCGTGCTGAAGCTGAACGAGGCCGTGCGCAATTACCGGGATTTTGGCGGCGTGCCCATGCATGCCGCCGTGCGGGCCGCCAGCCTGAGCGCCGCCGAATCAGTGGGCGCGGCGAAGGCCAAGGGGTCCCTGGAAAAGGGCAAGGATGCCGATATCGTGCTGATGGACCGGGATTGCCGGGTGCTGCGCACCATTGTGCGAGGCGTGACGAAGTTCTGCGCGCCGTCGTGATATACGGACAGCAAAAAAGCTCAGGGGAAATGAATTGCACCCCATTTGTTAGACAAGTATGGTATACTACTAACAAGTGGGGTGATTTATTATGGCAAGAGGAAAGCCAAACAAGAGGTACACAGCGGAATTCAAGCAAATGGTAGTTGAAACAATGCACACAGAGGG
>JAFUXH010000017.1 GCA_017470945.1 Clostridia bacterium
AGGATGATGCTGGTTATCTATACGGGATCACTTTGCCGGTCACGGTCAATGAGCACGTCGCTGCAGCGGAAAGGGGCTGGCGCAGGATCGAGGAAAACGCCTTCAGCGTCCTGCTGAACGCAGAAGCGTTCACCGCCTCCCAGGCCTTCGTCCAGCGGGAAACACAGCCCACGTTTTCCCATGATTGGATCGACATAACCCGCCAAAGCCAGGCCTATACCGCCTTCTATACCATGACAACGCCGCGCGTTACCGTGGAATACGGAGACGACAGCTACACCGTGCATATGACGGCAGCCCATCTTCACTTCACCTACAGCGAAACGATTTATTACAGCGACGAAGCGATTTCAACGACGGATGACGGCCGGCAAGTCATCACTTATAAACCGTCATACAAAGTGGAGGAGGACATGGCCACCAAGCTGATCCCCATCGATTGGCAATTCACCCTGCCCTATCCGGAAGCCGAATAACTTCTGCGCGCATAAAAAAGCAGGCCCTGATCACTCAGAGCCTGCTTTCTTGATGGCGCTTCTTACACCAATTCGATGATGACCATTTCGGCCGCGTCGCCGCGACGGGGGCCCAGCTTATAGATGCGGGTGTAGCCGCCGGCGCAGTTCTTTTCCTGGTTGCGGGCGCGATACTTGGGGCCATATTCCCGGAACAGCTTTTCCACCACAGGATGCTTGTTATCCTTGGTGCGTTCCTTGTAATCGGCCTTGTTTTCGTCGTCCTTCTTGGCTTCCTTGATGTCGTACAGGTAAGCCATCATCAGGCGGCGGGCATGCAGCTTGGAGGGCAGGTCGTTCACGAAGGTTTCCTTCACGATCTGCCGCTTATCGTTGTAATACTGCTTTTCCACTTCCACGGTCTGATCATACTCGCGGATGGCGAGGGTGATCATTTTATCCACGATGCTGCGCACTTCCTTGGCCTTGGCTTCGGTGGTTTCGATGCGGCCGTACCACAGAAGATTGGTGGTCAGGTTCCGCAGCATCGCCTTGCGCTGGCTCGCAGTACGGCCCAGCTTGCGCTCTGTTGCCATGGGAATTTCCTCCTATCACTCTTCGGTCGGGCGCAGACCCAGGCCCAGCGCCTGCAGCTTCTGCTCGACTTCTTCCAGACTCTTCTTGCCCAGGTTGCGCACCTTCATCATGTCCTCCTGGTTCCGCTGAACCAGTTCGGCCACGGTGTTGATCCCGGCGCGCTTCAGGCAATTGTACGCGCGGACGGAGAGATCCAGATCTTCAATGGTCATCTCCATCACTTTCTCCATCTTATCATCCTCCGGCTCAGACGAGCTGATGGGCATAGTCTGATCCGTGAGGCCCAGGAAGAGGGAGAGCTGATCGGTCAGGATCCGGGCCGACATGGCGATGGCCTCGTCCGGGGCCACGCTGCCATCGGTCCACACTTCCAACGTCAGCTTATCATAGTCCGTGATCTGGCCCACGCGGGTATCCGTGATCACGTAATTCACCTTGCGGATGGGGGTATAAATGGAATCGATGGGAATCACGCCGATGGGGGTTTGAGGGGTCTTGTTCTTATCGGAAGAAACATAGCCCTTGCCCCGATCCAGCGTCAGCCACATATGCAGCTTGGCGCCTTCACCCAGGGTGGCGATGTGAAGATCGGGATTGACGATTTCCACTTCGTCATCCACCCGGATATCCGCGGCGGTCAATTCGCAGGGGCCGACGGCGTTGACCTCAACCATCTTGACCTGATCGGTATACAGCTTCAGGGCAAGCTCCTTGAGGTTCAGGATGATTTCCGTCACATCCTCCTTCACGCCCGGCACGGTGGAAAACTCGTGCTGGACGCCATCGATTCCCACGCTGGTCACGGCAGCGCCGGGCAGGGAATTAATCAGCACCCTGCGCAGCGCGTTGCCCAGCGTATGGCCAAAGCCGCGCTCAAGCGGCTCGATCACGAACTTGCCATAAGTGCCGTTCGCGGCCATTTCGACGCAATCGATTTTCGCCTTTTCGATTTCTGCAAACACTGAATCCAACCCTCCTCATGGATACGGTCGTTGGGGACTGCATCATGTCAGAACAGGATCAGCGGCTGTAGAATTCGATGATCATGTTCTCCTGCACTTCGTAGTCGATGTCCGCACGGGTGGGCAGAGCGGCGACGGTGCCGGTCAGGTTGGGCGCGTCAAACGTCAGCCATTTGGGCAGCAGCACGCTGGTGCCTTCCCGCAGGGCCTTGAACATTTCGATTTCAGTGGAGCGCTGGCGCAGGGTGATCACGTCGCCAACCTTCACCTGATAGGAAGGAATATCCACCTTCTGGCCGTTGACGCGGATGTGGCCGTGGCCCACGATCTGGCGGGCCATGCGGCGGGTCTTGGCCAGGCCCAGGCGATACACCACGTTGTCCAGCCGGGTTTCCAGCAGGCACAGCAGGTTTTCACCGGTAACGCCCTTCATGTTGGTGGCCTTTTCATAATAATGATGGAACTGCTTTTCCAGCACGCCGTAGATGAAGCGCACCTTCTGCTTTTCCTTCAGCTGGGCGCCATATTCGGAAACCTTCTTGCGGCGGGTGCCGCCGGGGTTCCGGTTGGATTTTTTGTTTGCATAGCCCATCGTGGCGGGAGTAATGTCAAGAGCACGGCATCTCCGGGCGATCGGCTGCTTATTGTTAGCCATTCTTACACTCCTCCTTCAATTACACGCGACGGCGCTTGGGGGGACGGCAGCCATTGTGGGGAATGGGGGTCACGTCCTTGATCATGGTCACGTCCAGACCGGCGGTCTGCAGGGCGCGGATCGCGGCTTCACGGCCGGAGCCGGGGCCTTTCACCAGCACGTCCACAGATTTCAGGCCGAATTCCTGGCTGGCCTTGGCGGCCGTTTCGGCGGCCATCTGAGCGGCGAAGGGGGTGGACTTCTTGTTGCCCCGGAAGCCCATGCCGCCGGCGGAAGCCCAGGACAGGGCGTTGCCCTGCACGTCAGTGATGGTTACGATGGTATTGTTGAAGGAAGAACGGATATGCGCAACGCCGCGCTCCACGAGCTTCTTCTCACGGCGCTTGCGCGAAACCTTCTTCAGCGCTGTTTTTTTAGGAGCCATTCTTATATCCCTCCGAACCCCTATGCGGGGCGTCCTTTTGGATGATTCGATTCCGTTTTGAATCGTCTGCTACGGCAGGCTGCGCCGGACGTGCGTGACGCCGGCCAAGCCTGTTTTGTCCATTTGATCCAGAAGGGAAGGAGATTGCTGCCTTCTCCCCCGGCATGGGCGCGAAAGCCCCGCGCCGGACCAAAGCCGACGCAGCCGGGAAACGCAGAGGATCCTTCGCCTTCCATGCGGATCAGGCAAAACGGATTACTTCTTCTTGCCGCCCACGGTCCGCTTCGGGCCCTTCCGGGTGCGGGCATTCTGCTTCGTATTCTGGCCGCGCACGGGCAGGTTCCGGCGATGACGGACGCCACGGTAGCAGCCGATTTCCACCAGCCGCTTGATATTCAGAGAAACTTCACGCCGCAGATCGCCCTCCACCTTCAGGTGGTGTTCGATGTATTCACGCAGCTTGCTGATTTCCGTTTCACTCAGGTCCTTCACCCGGGTGTCGGGATTCACTTCGGTAACTTCGAGGATCTGCTTGCTCACCGCCGGGCCGATGCCGTAGATGTAAGTCAGGCCAACCTCGACGCGCTTTTCTCGGGGCAGGTCAACGCCCGCAATACGTGCCATGTGTTGGTAACACCTCCAAATGATTCTGTGGTGAGGAAAGGGCCTCCCTCCTGCGCAGGCCAAGGCGTAGATTTCTTGACCCCGCCGGGATGACACCCTGATGCCGCCGCGACCGCCAGGCGATCCGGCGCTTTCCGCCCGCAACCCAGGCAGAGAATGAATGTGACAGCATGCATGGTCCCCCGTGATGAGCATCACGAGGGCAGCCGCCCACACAGGCGTGTCTTCGATGGGAAAGGAGTTACGAGGGCCTTTGATCCCGCTGATTGAAACAGGATCAGGCCGCGGGAACGCCGTCCCCGGCGCCCGAGGGTTTCAGGCGTCCGGGACGGCGCTCCCGGCAGAGGCAAAGGCGGGTTAACCCTGCTTCTGCTTATGCTTGGGGTTCTCGCAAATGACCATCACGCGGCCCTTGCGCTTGATAATTTTGCACTTTTCGCAGATGGGCTTGACGGAAGGACGGACTTTCATATCGTTCTACCTCCTTTGGGTGAATCAATTCTTGCTGCGCCACGTAATGCGGCCGCGGGTCAGATCGTAGGGGGAGAGCTCGATCGTGACCTTATCGCCCGGATAAATGCGGATGAAATTCATCCTCATCTTGCCGGAGATATGGGCCATGATGCGGTGCCCATTGGGCAACTCAACCTGGAACATGGCATTGGGCAGAGCCTCAATGACCTTGCCTTCCATTTCGATGACATCGTCCTTGGACAAAGTGGTTTACCCCTCCCTGTTTTCGTGTGGCGTCTCGTCGCCATCGGTCTGGTGATTGATGGGATACAGCGCTTTGCGGATATCGCTGTCCTTGAGCTGCCCCTTGCCGTATAATTCCAGCAGGTGGGGAAATTCATGAGGGCAGGCCGCCAGGTGTTTCCGCCTTTTTTTCTTCAAATGATCCAATTTCCGGGTGTCCCCGTCGGCCATCATCACAAAATCGGCGTCCACCGTATATAATACCACAAAGTACCTGCCTTTGTCACGCCCTTTTTTTGAAAAAACTGCGTAACCGGGCAAAATTGGCGGTTTCATGCCTGTTCCTCCCCCCATTTGAAGCCGGGAAGCGTCAAAATCTCGGGAAGGCCCCTGGGCGTCACCGCGATGGTGTGCTCATAGTGGGCGGCGGGCTTGTGGTCGTTGGTCACGATGGTCCATCCATCGCTGAGCTGATGCACCTGCCAGCGGCCCATGGTGATCATGGGCTCGATGCAGAAGGTCATGCCCGGGCGGATGCGCACCCCGTGGCCCGCTTCGCCGAAGTTGGGCACCGATGGATCCTCGTGCATCTCGCGGCCGATGCCGTGGCCGGTCAGATCCCGCACCACGCCGTAGCCGTGCTTCTCCGCATGGGTCTGCACCGCGCTGCTCACGTCGCCGATGCGGTTGCCGTTGACAGCTGCCCGAGCGCCGAGCCAGAAGCATTCCTGGGTCACGTCGATCAGCCGCTGCTTTTCTTCACTGATCTTGCCCACCGGGGCGGTGAAGCAGCTATCGGCCTGCCAGCCATCCAGGGCCAGGGTGACGTCGATGGAAATGATGCTGCCTTCCTTCAGTTCCACGTGCTTGGAGGGGATGCCGTGCACCACCTCGTCGTCAATGGAAGCGCAGATGGAGGCGGGGTAACCGCAGTAACCCAATTCAGTGGGGATACCGCCGCCCCTGCGGATGCGCTCATCCACAAAGGCGTTGATATCGGCGGTGGTAATGCCGGGACGAATGAATTCCCTGGCCTCACACAGCACGTCGTGCAGCAGATGGCCCGCGGAACGCATTTTCGCCAGCTGATCCAAATTCTTGATGCTGATCATGCGATCCCTAACGCCTCGCGCACCCGCTGGTAGTTCTCTTCCACCGTGGCCTCGGGCTGGCATTCCACCGTTTTGAGCAGGCCCTTCTGCTGATAGTAATCGATCAGCGGGGCGGTCTGCACGGCGTACACGTTCAGGCGGTTCTGGATGGTTTCCGGGGAATCGTCCTTGCGCTGCACCAGCTTTTCGCCACAGTTGGCGCAATCTTCCCGGCCGTTCAGCGTGCTGACATGGTAGGTGCCGCCGCATTTGAGGCACACCCGCCGGCCGCTCAGGCGCTTGATGATCACTTCATCCGCCAGGCTCAGGTTCAGCGCCACATCGATATCGGCAAAGCCGCTCAGCGCTTCCGCCTGCTTCACAGTGCGGGGGAAGCCGTCCAGGATGTAACCTTTCCGGCAGTCATCGGCCTTCAGGCGTTCTTCCACGATGCCGATCACCAATTCGTCAGGCACCAGGTCGCCCGCTTCCATGTAAGCCTTGGCGGCCTTGCCCAGCTCCGTACCATTTTTCACGGCCTGGCGCAGGGCGTCGCCGGTGGAAATCTGGGGGATGCCCAATTCATTCATCAGCCGCTGGGCGTGGGTTCCTTTCCCTGCTCCGGGAGGGCCTAAGAAAATGAGGTTCATATCAGCATCTCCTCTTCGTGTTGATGTTGGTTCAGCGCCGTTCCACGGTGGGACGCGGCGGTTCTCCTATGCTTCAGCCCCTTCCTTCGGGAAAAAAGCCATTACATAGAAGGGGGAATGCGACCCCCGGCGGGCTTTTTGCTCCCACCAGGGGTGCATTCCTGCATATGCCTTCCGGATTTTGCTTAACCCAGGAAGCCTTTGTAATTGCGCATCACCAGCTGGCTCTCCACCTGGCGCACCGTTTCGATGGCCACGCTGACGGCGATCAGGATGGAAGAGGCGCCGAAGGGGATCTGCACCCGCTGCCATACCGTCAGGATGGAGGGAACCGTGCTCAGGATGGCCAGGAACAGGGCGGCGAACAGGGTCAGGCGGTTGGAAGTCCGGGTCAGGAATTCCACCGTTTTGCTGCCGGTACGGATACCGGGGATGTGACCGCCCTGCTGCTGGATATTCTTGGCGATATCCTGAGGGTTGAAGGTGATGGAGGTGTAGAAGTAGGAGAAGGCGATGATCAGCAGCGCGCACACCAGCATGTACCAGGGGGAAGTCTGGCTCATGTTCGTGCTCCACCACTTGTAGGCGCCGGAATTGGTGCCGAACATGGCGAAGATGGTGCCCGGGAACGCCATAAAGGAATAGGCGAAGATCAGGGGCAGCACGCCGACAGACAGCAGCTTCATGGGGATGTGGCTGCTCTGGCCGCCGTACATCTTCCGGCCCACCACGCGCTTGGCGTACTGGACGGGGATGCGGCGCTCGGCCAGATCCACGAAGGTGACGATCACCAGAATGATCAGCGTGGTGAGCAGGATGGTGACCAACTGGCCCACCGCCTGCATGCCGCCGCCGTTGAAAACATTCTGGATGGAGGACAGGATGCCGTTGAACAGGTTGGATACGATGCCCGCGAAGATCAGCAGGGAGATACCGTTGCCAATACCGTTCTTGGTGATCCTCTCACCGATCCACATGGCCAGGGCGGTACCGCCGGCCATGATGATGCCGATGGTCATGTAGCCAAAGAAGTTCTGATAGGTGGAATTGATGGCCCGCAGACCGGCGATGATACCGATGGCCTGCAGCGCAGCCAGACCCACGGTAACATACCGGGTGATCCGGTTGATCTTCTGCTTGCCCTCTTCGCCGCCATCCTTCTGCAGCCGCTCCAGCGCCGGAATGGCGATGGTGAGCAGCTGCATGATGATGCTGGCGTTGATGTAGGGCGAAATGCCCATGGCCATGATGGTCATCTGGGAGAAGGCGTTACCGGTCATCATGTTCACCAGGCCCAGCATATCGTAGGTGCCCATGGCGGATTGGATGGCCGCCCGGTCGATGCCGGGAACGGGGATCACGCCGACCAGGCGGTAAATCAGCAGCATGAAGAACGTGTAGAGCAGCTTTTTCCGCAGCTCCGGAACTCGCCACACATTACGCATGGTTTCCCACATCGTTACTTCACCTCGACTTTCCCGCCGATCGCCTCGATCTTTTCCTTAGCGGATTCAGTGACCTTATCCACGGAAACGGTGAGCTTCTTTTGCAGTTCACCGCCGCCCAGCACCTTCACGCCGTCCAGGGTCTTTTTGATCAGGCCCGCTTCGACCAGTACTTCGTTGGTCACCACCGTGCCATCCTCAAACGCGTTGAGGGCGGACACGTTCACAATGGCATATTCCTTGCCAAAGATGTTGGTAAAGCCGCGCTTGGGCAGGCGGCGGGTCAGAGGCATCTGGCCGCCTTCGAAGCCGGGGCGTTTGCCGCCGCCGGAGCGCGCCTTGGCGCCCTTGTGGCCTTTACCGGAGGTTTTGCCCAGCTGGCTTCCTACGCCTCGGCCGAGGCGCTTCGGGGCAGTCGTCGAACCGGCAGCCGGTTGCAACTCATGCAATTTCATGGGGTTATCCTCCCTTATCTTATTCGTTCACTTCTTCGACCTTGACCATGTGCTTCACCCGGAAGATCTGGCCGCGGACGCAGGGATTGTCGTTCTTGATCACCGTCTGGCCGACCTTGCGCAGGCCCAGCGCCTTCACGGTGTCCTTATGCACTTGCAGGCTGGCGATGGGGGATTTGGTCAAAGTGATTTTCAGCTTCATTTTTCCTTATCCTCCTTAGCCCAGGATTTCTTCCACGCTCTTGCCGCGCATCTTGGCGACGGTTTCGGCGTTGCGCAGGCCCTTGAGGCCTTCCAGGGTGGCTTTCACGGTGTTGATGCGGTTGTTGGTGCCGAAGGTCTTGGTGCGGATGTCCTTCACGCCAGCCAATTCCAGCACGGCGCGGGCGCCGCCGCCGGCGATAACGCCAGCGCCTTCTTCAGCGGGCAGCAGCACCACTTTGGCGGTGCCGTACAGGCCGTCGATGGCATGGGGGATGGTGGTGCCTTCCATGGGCACGGTCACCAGATGCTTCATGGCGGCTTCCTTGGCCTTGCGGATGGCTTCGGGCACTTCCTTGGCCTTGCCGATGGCGGCGCCGACCTGGCCCTTTTCATTGCCGACCACAACCAGCGCGGCGAAGCGGAAATTCTTACCGCCCTTAACAACCTTGGTTACGCGGTTGAGGGCGACCAGACGCTCTTTCCATTCGCTGACGGGCTCTTCGAAGCGATCCCGACGATCCCGCCGTTCGCGGCGTTCGTTTTCATTTACAGGCATGCTCTTCGTCCTCCTTAGAAGTTCAGTCCGGCTTCACGGGCGGCAGCGGCCAGAGCGGCCACGCGGCCAGTGTACAGATAGCCGCCGCGGTCAAACACGACATCCTTGATGCCTTTTTCGAGCGCGCGCTCGGCCACGAGCTTGCCCACCAGCTGGGAAGCGCCGGTCTTGGTCTGCTCATCCAGCTGGCCCTTGATGGCGGGGTCCAGGGTGGAGGCGGACACCAGGGTGATGCCCTTGGTATCGTCAATGACCTGCGCATAAATGGATTTGTTGCTGCGATACACGCACAGGCGCGGCATTTCGGGGGTGCCGCTGATCTTCTTGCGCACGCGGGCGTGACGGATCACGCGCACTTCATTACGGTCGCGCTTCTTGAACATTTGCGTTCACTCCCTTTCTTATTTCTTACCGGCCTTGCCTTCCTTGCGGCGGATATGCTCGCCCTCGTACTTGATGCCCTTGCCCAGATAGGGTTCAGGCTTCCGGATGGCGCGGATATCGGCGGCAAGGTTGCCGACCTGCTGCTTGTCGATGCCCTTGACCACGATCTTGGTCTGCACGGGCGTTTCGAAGGTGATATTTTCGGGGGCGTCCAGGATCACGGGATGGGAGAAGCCGATCGCAATATTCAGCTTCTTGCCGTTTTCCTCAGCGGCGGCGCGATAGCCGGTGCCCACCATTTCCAGCGTGACGGCGAAGCCCTCGGTCACACCCACCACCATGTTGTGGATCAGGGCGCGGTACAGGCCGTGCAGCGCGCGATGGTTTTTGTTGTCGCTGGGACGGGACACCAGGATCTCGGCGCCCTCCTGCTTAACGGTGATTTCAGGATTGACCTGCTGAGACAGGGTGCCCTTGGGGCCTTTTACGGTCACCAGATTGTTTTCATCGATGGTAACCGTCACGCCCGCGGGAACGGCAATCGGGAGCCTTCCGATACGAGACATAGTTTTTTACCTCCTGACGTGATGATTACCAGATGTAGCAGAGCACTTCGCCGCCCATGTTTTCCTTCCGGGCCGCCTTATCGGTCATCAGGCCCTTGGAGGTGGAAACGATGGCGATGCCCAGGCCGCCCAGAACCTTGGGCAGTTCTTCGCAGGTGGCATACACCCGCAGGCCGGGCTTGGAGATACGCTTGAGGCCAACGATAACGGGCTGCTTCTTGTCCAGATATTTCAGGCCAATCTTGATGCTGCCCTGCAGGCCATCGGCAATATTTTCAACCGATTTCACATAACCCTCATCCAGAAGGATCTTCGCGATCGCCTTCTTGATGTTGCTGGCGGGGATCACCACGCTGTCATGACGGGCGATCTGCGCGTTGCGAATGCGGGTAAGCATATCGGCAATGGGATCATTCACAACCATGATAGAACCTCCTTTAACTTACCAGCTCGCTTTGCGCACGCCGGGGATCTGGCCCTTATAGGCCAATTCGCGGAAGCAGATGCGGCAGATGCCGTACCGCCGAAGCACAGAATGGGGACGACCGCACAGGCGGCAGCGGGTGTAGGCACGGGTAGAGAACTTGGCAGGCCGCGCCTGACGGATCTTCATGCTGGTTTTTGCCATTTTTCTTCTCCTCCCTTATTGCGCGAAGGGCATGCCCAGCAGCCGCAGCAGCTCCTTGGCTTCTTCGTCGGTCTTGGCAGTGGTAACGAAAATCATTTCCATGCCGCGGATCTTTTCCACCTTATCGTATTCGATTTCGGGGAAGATCAATTGTTCCTTGATGCCCAGGGCGTAATTGCCGCGGCCGTCGAAAGCCTTGGTGGATACGCCGCGGAAGTCGCGGACGCGGGGCAGA
>JAFUXH010000113.1 GCA_017470945.1 Clostridia bacterium
CCTCCCGCAGCCTCAATCGTCGCGACTGTTCCGCAACCTCAATCTTCGCAAGTCCCCTTCATGGGGACATTGCTCGTTTCGGTTGATCTCACCTTGGACAGAATATCCGCCACAGGCGGCTGTCCAAGGTTCGTCCTTCACGGGCAGGTCGCTCGTTTCGGCTGATTTCACCGCCGATTTGTTGTCGCCACAGGCGACAATCGGCGGTTCATCCCTTTACCGCCCCTACCATTACGCCCTTGACGAAGTACTTCTGCAGGAAGGGATAGATGCAGATGATGGGCAGGGTGGCGAACATGATGCAGGCGGCCTGCAGCACTTCGGGAGTGCTGGTGACCTCGATGGCTTCGGACAGGGTGGCGGTCTGCGCCTCGGTGGCGGAGGCCACCAGCTGGTACAGCTTATACTGGATCATTTTGAGGGATTCGGCGGTGATGTAGTATTTATTGTCGGCGTAAGCGTTCCAGCGGCCCACGGCGTAGAACAGCGACAGGGTGGCGATGATGGGCAGCGACAGGGGCAGCACGATCCGGAACAGGATCTGGAAATTGTTGGCCCCATCCAGGAACGCCGCTTCCTCCAGGCTGTCGGGGATGGTGCTCTGGAAGTAGTTCTTCATGATCAGCATGTTGTAGCTGGAATAGATCAGCGGCAGCACCAGCACCCACATGGTGTTGAGCAGGTGCAGATCCTTATACAGCAGATAGGTGGGGATCAGGCCGGCGCTGAAATACATGGGGATCATCAGCACGATGGTGAAGAAGGCGCGCCCCTTGAGCCGCTTTTTGGACAGCGGGTAGGCGGCGCAGGTGCAGGTGATCATGCCCAGCACCGTGAACAAAATCACCACGCCCACGCTGTACACGAAGGAGTGCACCAGCGTGCCATCCTGGAAGATGGAGGCGTACGCGTCGAAATTGATGCCCTTGGGCCACAGCACCACGGATTTCTGCATCACGGCGGTGTTGCTGGAAATCGATTTGGCGGCCAGGTGAATGAAGGGCAGGATACAGGTCAGGCACAGGACCACCAGGATGAAGATGATGACGAATTCGCCGATGGAAAACTTGCGGATCGCGTGGGAGCCGTCGTTGATGGTATCGAATTCCTTCACTTTTTCCTTTGCCATGTTTCCCACCTCCTTACAGCAAGCCCTCTTCGCCCAAGGCTTTGGCGAAGCGGTCGCTGATCAGCACCAGCATCAACCCCACCAGCGACTGGAACAGGCCCACCGCCGTGGCCATGCTGAACTTGGAATTGGCAAGGCCCTTTTCGTAGATATAAATGGCCAATTGGTATTGGTAATCCCGCACCTGGGTGTTGCCGAACACGTCCAGGCGCTCGAAGTTGCTGCCCATCACCTTGCCCAGGTTCATGATCAACAGCACCACGATGGTGGAGCGAATGCCCGGCAGGGTGATATGCCAGATACGCTGCAGGCGGTTGGCGCCGTCGATCATGGCGGCCTCATACAATTCGCCGCTGATGCCGGTGATGGCGGCCAGATAAATGATGGTGCCCCAGCCCATGCCCTGCCACACGCCGATGAGCAGGTAGGTCACGGCCCAATGGTTCTTTTCAGTCAGGAAGGGGATGCCTTCCTTGATCCAGCCCCAGTTGACCATCAGCACGTTCACGATGCCGGTGGAGGGCTTGAACAGCTGATAGGCCACCGACCCGATGATGACCCAGGACAGGAAGTGGGGCAGATACAGCACCGTCTGCGTCACTTTCTTGAACCGGGGGAAGCGCAATTCGTTCAGCATCAGCGCCAGGATGATGGGCATGGGGAAGCTGACCAGCAGATCCAGCAGATTGAATACGATGGAATTTTTCAGGGCGCGGTTAAAATCCTTATCCTTGAACACCTTGGCGAAGGTGTCCCACCCCACCCATTTGCTGCCGGCATAGCCCTTGGCGGGCTTATAATCCATGAACACCATGCGCAGGCCGGGATAGGCGGCGTAATTGAAGATGATCACCAGCGCCACCGGCAGCAGCAATAGCAAATACAGGTGCCAGTCCCGCTTCAGCGCCACAGACCAGGTGGTTTTCTCCCGCAGGCTGGGCGCTTTCACCTTGTTCGTTTTCATGAAGCTGATTCCCCCTTTGGTCATCAACAGCGCGGCGACGTATCATCCGCAAAAGCGGCAGGGCCTCCCGGCCGGCGCAGGTTCGGGGCCCCCATAACGTTGGTTCTGTGCAACGGATCATTCTGTCAAGATTTATTGTAGTGGTTCTAATGGACAGAATCAAATTGAAAACGGCATAATGCTGATGGATTCTGACCATGATTGGTAAATTTCATGTGTATCCTGGCGTTTTTTTCACCGTTGAGGCGGCAAAGGATCTTCATCCGGCTCCTCGGCCTGCAGCCAGCCGGTATAGGTGATCAGGGAGGGCTTGTTTTCCCCGCTGGATTTCCGCCATTCTGATGGCGTGCTGCCCATGAAGCGCTTAAAATGCTGGTTGAAGCAGCACAGGGAGGAATAGCCCACCTGGGTGGCGATCTCGGCGATGGTCTGATCGGTGGTCCTGAGCAGGCGGCAGCTTTTCATCACCCGAAGCTGATGCAGAAAATGCAGGGGGCTGACGCCCATTTGCGCGGAGAACAGCCGCCGGAAGTGGGTGGGGCTGATGTGGCACAGATCGGCCAGGTAATCCATGGCAAAGGTCTGGTCAAAGTGACGGCGCATGTATTCCAGCGCCGGGCCGATGGCGGAAAGGTTCTTTTCCAGCATGGCCTGCCCGTCGTTGGCGTCGATGCGCAGCAGGCAGATGACCAAGTGCAGCATCAGCCCGCGAATGGAGGTTTTGTACCCCGGCTGCTTTTGGCTGTATTCCGTCAGGATGGCGCGAACGATGGGCATGGCCCAGGGATATTGCTGCGTCGGCAGGATGAAACGGCAGGTGGTCATCATGCGGTAAAAAGCGTTCAGATCGGGGATTTGCCCCATGCCGTAACTGCCCAGCAGGGCTTCCACATCCACATATAAATAGGACCACAGGCTGTAGGTGCCGGGCGACGACCAGGTGGTGTGGGGCACGTTGCGGGCGATGAAGGTCACATCATCCTTCGAAAAGGGCACCTCCTGCTCCCCCAGGATCATCGACCCGCTGTCGGAATGGCACAGGCCGATCTCCAGGCAGTTGTGGATGTGCAGCCGCTTGCTGGGAATGGGGCTGATGCGCCAGTTTTCCCCGCTCAGCACGAACAGGGGAAAATCCGCCGGCAAGTCGTAGGTTCTGTATTCCAGCACCGTCTGTTTGGTTCGGGACATATCCACCGGCTCCTTTCCGCGTATGGACATGCGATCATTCTTCTTTTGATGTAATATTAGTGTACCCTGGGTCCCTTTCTCTTTTCAAATGTGATTCCACTTTATTCCGATGGATTTCAACCATATTTGCGCTTTTTCTGATGGATTTTAATTCCTTTTGTTTCTTTTTTTGGCTCAAAATCTTTCATGCGTTTAAAATCAATAAAAGCTCCTTATGCCTCCCCGGGCTGCGCTTGCCCGATCGGGGAGGCATCAGGGCGTGAAGCAACAATAAAAAAATCCATGCCTGATTCGCATGGATTTTTGATCGGAAACGCGCTTTGACCGCCATGAGCCACGCGTTCCGCGATCCCCTGAGCTCAATATTTGATATTCCCGAAATACTGCTTCATCTGGGCGTCGGTCAGGCGGAAAAACTGCTTGGTTTCCCGCAGCAGCAGGGTGCGCCGGTCATAAATGCGGGTGCTGATGAATTGGCGGATTTCACTGATGGTGCTGTTCCACGCCCCGATGGAGGATTTCCACCGCTTCAGGCCGGCCGCCATATCGTGCTGCACCTCCTGATCCAATTGGTCCAGAAGCTGCTTCACCCGGTCGGGGGCGAAGGTGTTTTTCATGTGATAGGAAAGCCGGTTCAAAAACGCTTTCCGGAAACCCTCGTTTTGCAGCAGGGAGAAAATCACGATGTTGTTGTGCTTGCTTTCCTCATACAGCCGGTAGGTATAGCGGTCCATGCCGATGTGGGTTTTCTGGAAGGCCCAGTCCATATCGTAGATCACGATGTGCCAGCGCGGGTCAGGCCCGGTGCGGGAGCGCACATAGCGGATGTTGGGCTGGTCGCTGTCGCCGGTATAGGGCCGCCAGATGAAGTAATCGATGAAGCTCTGCACGTTGATCCGGGCGGCCACGTAATCGTAATGCTCCTGCTTGGACAGATCGTGGGTCTTGCAGTACTGCATCAGGGCCACCCAATCCTCGTTGCTGCCGATCTTGGCTTCATCCACGCAGTACACCATATCGACGTTTTCTTCGTCGCCGCCCAAATGATTCGCGATGAAATTGGCGTTCACATGCTCCCGCATGTAATACACCCCGTAGAAGATGCCGGCAATGAACAGGTTCACCGGCCGGTAGCGCTGATACAGCACATCCGGCATTTCCTTCGCCCCCACCGCGGCCCCCAGCACGTCGTGAATGGGATTGCCGGTGGTGCCCAGGCGGAACACGAAGGAATCGAAGGTATGCACGTCCAGATCGTCAAAGGCCTGGCAATCCAGGATCTCCTTGCCGTACTTGCTGCGGAAGGATACCTTCCACCCCCGGTTTTCCCGGGTCCGGCCGCTTTGGCCGGCGATGCTCAGGCCGCAGTCCTGGGAAAATTTCAGCGTCCCATCGGGGTTCAGGAAGGTCACCGTGGCGGGCACCTCCAAATCCCGGTCGTTGACGTTCATATACAGGCCGTAATGCCGATTGCTCATGTAATCCATGGGCAGGGAAATCACCACGGTGGGCAGGGTGAAATCGGCGGTATCGAAGCGGTATTCCGCCGTTACCGGCGTGGAGGGCACGGCCCCCCGGGGGAAGGCGGCCACCCGCAGGGTGGTGGTGCCCTTGATGGTGATGGGGCCCTTGTAAGCATCGCTGGCGGCGGTGGGCACGCTGCCGTCGGTGGTGTAATAGAAGGGGCCCTCGCCGGTCACCTCCACGGTGAACGCCTGCTTGTAGCCCCCGGAGGAGGCCACCGACAGCGCCGGCTGATCGGCAACGCGGCTGGAACGGGCGTTATTTTCCAGCCCCAGGGAAGGCGCGGCGAAATACCCCGGCACGCCGTCCCGGCGGCCATAGGATACATCCACCGGCAGGGGCGGAATATTCAGCACGTCGGTCACCCTGCCGCCCCGGGTCAGGTACACCATCTCCCCCTTGGCGGACAGCTTGAAGCCGGTGTGCTGGGCGTCGGTCTGCTCCTCGGTGCAGTACAGCAGGTAATAGGCCCCGGGCTTCAGGGTCACATTGGGCAGGCGAAATTTGGCCAGGTTCTTTTTGCTGTCAGACACATAATAATCCGACAGGCGGATCTCCTTGCTTCCGGCGTTGTACAATTCCAGCACGTCGACGCCCCGGCCCTTGCCCTGCACCGCCTTGAAATTGGCGCTGAGGGCCTCGCTGACGATCAGATCGCCCTGGGCCTCCCGATACCAGGCCGCCGCGCCCTGATCGGTGTTGGCGTAGCCCGGGGACGGCACGTAGCCCAGGCCGCCGCCCCGCAGCCACACCTGGTTTTTGCTTTCCGGCAGGGCGATGGCGTCGGCCACCCGGCCCTGGCCATCCAGCAGGGCAACCGCGCAGCCCGATTTGGACAGGCTGGGAATCGCCTTGCCATCACAGATCAGCACGTAATAAGCCCCCGGCTGCACTTCCACGTCGGGCAGGGCCGCGATTTTTTTCTTGATTTGCAGCCGGTAATCGCTCAGGCGAATCGGCTGATTTCCTTCATTATAGATTTCCAAATAATCCTGAAAATTCAGCGTCCACACGAAGTCGTTGTCGGCGCAGGCTTCGGTGATGCGCAGGCCCGCCGCGGCCGCGTCCGGATCGACGGGCAGGGCCGCGGGCGCCACTGTGGGCTGAGCCGAAGGAGCTTCGGTGGCCCGGGCGGTGGCCCGGGGGGCGACCATCACCTGCACCACGGCGCGCCGGGGCGTCGCCGTCGGCGCTGTCGTCGGAACGGCGGTGGGCGCTTCCGTCGGAACGGCGGTGGGCGCTTTCGTGGGGGCCTTTGTGGGCGCTTTGGTGGGCGTTTGGGTAGGCGCTTTCGTCGGCGCTTTCGTCGGGGCCGGCGTGACCCGCAGGGTGGGCACCACCACCTGCACCGGGGGCCTGGTGGCCGTGGGCCTGGGGGTCGCCGTCGACCGGGGGCCGATCACGATCCGGGTTCCCGCGTCCGGCATATCCCGATCCGAAACACTTTCCGAAGCCGCGCCGCCGAAATAGAGGATCCCCGCCAGCGCCAGCCACAACATCATCCACTGTCGAAACTTCATGCAAGCACCTTCAAAAAAACGTCAATCATCGCTCAATATACCATATTCCGACAGGAATGGCAAGCAATGCGCCGCCGGCGGCTGATTTTTTTCATTTTCTTGCACACAGCATCCTTGAATTGACAAAAAATAGAAAACTAATTATAATACAGATAAACTTCACGTTCATGCATGGATGCAGAAAAGGAGAGTGCCGTATGCGCAAATTCCTCATCGTTTCAGCCCTTTTGATGCTTCTGTCTTTGGCGACGGCCCAGGCGGCCACGTCGGTCCCCGCCGACGCCAAGTATTACGAAGGACACGCCTATAAGGTGTACGACACCGGTAAAACCTGGGCATCCGCCAAGAGCTACTGCGAATCCCTGGGCGGCCACCTGGTGACCATCACCTCCTCCGGGGAGCAAAGCTTCGTATCCGGCCTGATTTCCTCCATGAGCAAAAATTCCTACTGGTTGGGCGGCTACAAAAGCGGCAATACCTGGAAGTGGATCACCAAAGAAAGCTGGAGCTATTCCTTCTGGGCCTCCAGACAGCCCGATAATTATCACAGCCAGGAAACCCGGCTGATGATGTACCGCAAAAGCAATCCCCTCAGCTCCGGCACGTCGCTGGGCAAATGGAACGATTTAAAGAGCGACGGCACCTGCAACAACGAAAAATTCTTCGGGAAAGAAAATTTCGGCTTTATCTGCGAATGGGAATCCACCAGCATCGCGGACGCCACCATCAAGCTGAGCAAAACCAAGTACGATTATGACGGCACCGCCAAGAAGCCCGGCGTCACCGTGACGCTGATGGGCGTGCAGTTGACCCCCAATACGGATTACACCGTCAAATATTCCTCCAATACGAAAGCCGGCACCGCCACCGTGAAGGTGACCGGCGCGGGAAAATACAAGGGCAGCCAAAGCGTCAATTTCAAGATCTACTATAATCTGAGCAAGGCTGCCATCCGGCTTTCCCAATACGAATTTATTTACACCGGCAGCAAAATCAAGCCGACGGTGAAGAAGGTCACCATCCAAGCCGGCGGGAAAACCCTTACGATCAGCAGCAGCTCGGGTTACACGGTGAAATACGCCGATAACAAGGAGCCCGGCCGCGCCACCGTGACCATCACCGGCAAGGACAAATGCACCGGCTCCAGCACCGTGGAATTCACCATCGCCCCTTCCAAGCCCACCAGCGTGAAGCTGACGCCCTATAAAACCAAGATCGAAGTGGCGTGGAAAGCATCCGGGGCGGATTACTATGAGGTCCGGTACGGCACCAAGAAGGATGGCTCCGACGCAAAAACGGTGACGACGAAAACCATGACGTCCGACGACGCCACATATACCCTGCTGCTGAGTAAAAACCAGAAGGGAAAGGTGCTGAAAAGCCTTACGCGGAAGACCACCTATTACGTATGGGTGCGCGGTATTACCAACGGCGTCGCCAGCGAATGGACCGCCGTCAAGAGCACCAAGACAAAGTAAATATCCGCTTCACGGGCCTGCCGGAAAGGGCGGGCACGTCAGACTGTCAAAAAAGCCGGGATGCATCGAAGGGGCCGCAGCCTCTTCGATTTCATTCCGCAGCCGGCGACATGCGCGGCGGCGAGGAGCAACCGAAGGTTGCTTCCGCTATCCATTTCCGGCCGCGAAAATCGGGTTTTTGGCCTCCTTGGAGGTCGAAAACCCATTTTTGCAGGAAATGGATGTGCCGAATCAAAGCGGAATCCTGATTCCGATTTGATTCGCAGGTTGTCGAAAATACTTTTTCGACAACCTGGGACCTGCCGGAAAGGGCGGGCCCGTTTTTGCCGCGCCTTTCCGGGCAAAGAACGCGCCAGCGGGCGGAAATTGGCCCGGATAAGGGCTGGACAAAACAGGGAAAGTTGGGTATAATAAGGATTGGTAATTGTTTACCTGTCAATGTACATTGCAAGGAGGTTTTTCCCATGGTGAAAGTTGCTATTAACGGGTTTGGCCGCATCGGCCGCCTGGCCTTCCGTCAGATGTTCGGCGCTGAAGGCTACGACGTGGTTGCTATCAACGATCTGACCAGCCCCGCGATGCTGGCCCACCTGCTCAAGTATGACACCGCCCAGAAGGGCTACTGCGGCGTGATCGGCGAAAACAAGCATACCGTCGAAGCCACCGAAAACTCCATCATCGTGGATGGCAAGGAAATCCGCATCTACGCTGAAAAGGACGCCAACAACTGCCCCTGGAAGGAACTGGACGTGGACGTGGTGCTGGAGTGCACCGGCTTCTACACCAGCAAGGAAAAGAGCCAGGCCCATATCAACGCCGGCGCCAAGAAGGTCGTCATCTCC
>JAFUXH010000114.1 GCA_017470945.1 Clostridia bacterium
CGCTGGCCGCCGGACAGGGCCCGGGGCAGGCGGTCCAGGTAATCGGTCAGGCCCAGGATGCGGGCAATGTTTTTCACCCGCTTCTCGATGATATCCTCATCCACGCCCTGCAGCGTCAGGCCGAAGGCGATGTTGTCATACACCGTCATTTGCGGGTAGAGGGCGTAGCTTTGGAACACCATGGCGATTTCCCGCTCCCGGGGGCCCATTTCATTGGCGCGTTTGCCGTCGATCAGGAACTCGCCGTTGGAGATATCCTCCAGGCCCGCGATCATGCGCAGGGTGGTGGATTTTCCGCAGCCGGAGGGGCCGACGAAAACAACAAATTCACCTTTCTCAATTTCCAGGTTGAAATTGTGCACGGCGTGGAAGCCGTTGGGGTAAATTTTGTTGATGTTTTTCAGCGTCAGGTACGCCATAGGGTTTTACCTCCTCAACAAGTTTGATCATGGACAAAACGGATCAGCTTTGTTATAATACATTCCCGAAAGGAAGGGGAAGGGGCCATGAATGACATCGTGTACGTGGGCCGGCACGCCCTGATGCAGACCGTGCAGCGCCACACCCACGAAAGCTGGGAATTCGTTTACTGCACCTACGGCGCAGGGGCCTTTGAGTTCGACCACGGGAGCCTGAAATATCAGAAGGGCGAGGTGGTGGCCATTCCGCCCCAAACGCCCCACGCCAACACGAGCGAAAAGGGCTTTCGGAACATCCACGTCAACATGATCCTGCCCACCCTGACGTTAAAGGAGCCGACGGTGATTCGGGACGGCGACCGGCATTTCCTGCTGGACGCCTTTCAGGCCGCCCTGTACCATTACGTTTCCGACCGGCCGGAGCGCACCGCTCTTTTGGCGGCCTATGGCAACCTGATCAGCTGTTACCTGGCGGCGTACCAAACGTCGCGTCAGCGTTCCCAGGTGGTGGAGCAGATCGAGCAGGACATCATCAGCCATTACGCCGACAGCGGCTACGAGCTGGATACCTTCCTGCACACCCTGCCCTTCAGCTACGATTATCTGCGCAGGCTGTTTCAGAAGGAGATGCGGCTGACCCCCCACCGATACCTGAACGACAAGCGGCTGCAAATGGCGGCGGAAGCCCTGGTGAACCCGGAAATGGCCGGCACCAGCATGGCCGATATCGCCCGGATGTGCGGCTTCCGGGAGCCGCTGTACTTTTCCCGCGTGTTCAAAAAGAAGTACGGGGTGGCGCCCAGCTTTTACGCCCAAGCGGTGAAGCTGGCGGAGGGGAAAAAGCAGGACAGGGTCATCCTTCCGCCGGCAGACGCTTGATTTCCGTGTAGCACAGCACGAAGGGGGCCACGCCCTTGGCGTCGTTTTTCACCACGGGCTCGGAGATGTAATAATCGAAGGTGCCGTCCCGCCGGGGGTTGTTTTCCGGGCCCAGCCCGGCCACCAGGCAAATGCCGCCCAGGTTCAATTCGTCCTCGGAAAACTGCAAACGGGTGCTCACAATGCCGTCGAAGGTCTTTTGGCCCAAGGCGGCATATGCTTTGGGCAAAAGGCCCAGGCGGGCGCCCTTCAGCATGGCGTAGGCCAGCATGGAGCTGCCGCTGCTTTCCAGGTAATTGCCGGGCCGCCCGCCCTGATCCACCACCTGGTAATACATGCCGGTTTTTTCGTCGGCAAAGCGGGCGACATCCTGCATCAATTGAACGAAGATGGGGGACAGGCCGTCCCGGGCGGGGCCGGGGGGCAGGATCTCCATCAGGTCGGCCAGCGCCACGGAGAACCAACCGATGGCCCGCAGCCAGAAGCTGCGGGACAGGCCCGTTTCCTTGTCGCACCAGAAGGCGGCGCGGCTGGCGTCGTAGCCGTGGTAATACAGGCCGGTGGCTTCATCCCGCATGCGCAGGCGCACATTTTGGATCTGGCTGACGATGTCGCCGTAATCCCCCGCGCCTATATGTTTTTCATACAGGGCGGAAAAGGGCTGGGCCATATAGATCCCATCCAGCCATACTTGATTGGGATAAATCTGCTTGTGCCAGAAATTGCCCTCCTGGGTGCGGGGCTGGGCCAGCAATTGGCTGTGCAGGAATTCAGCGGCCTTTTTGTATTTTTCCTTGCCCGTTTTTTCGTAGAGGGGAAAGAGCACCCGGCCCTCGTTGATATCATCCAGGCTGTGCTTGTCCCCCTGATAGGTGCGGATGGTCCCATCCGCCGCCACGAAAGAATCGATGAACGATTCCGCGAAATCGAAATAGCGCCGGTCGCCGCTGATCTCCGCCATGGACAAAAGGGCCGTGACCATGCACCCGTCGATATAATTCCAATCGGCGGGCTTGCCCTGGCGCAGCTTTTCCACGTTCCACACCGTTTTTTCGGGGGTGGAGCGCTGGATCAGGCTGAGCACGTACCGGTCAATGGCTTCGTATTGCATAGCGCCGGTTTCCTTCCTTCGTCCATTGGATTTTACCGCCCGCCGCTACGGGCGCTTTGCCGGGCGTCGGCCACGATTTTCCTGGCCAGGCGCTTGATTTGCAGGAACAGCACATCCCACCCCATGGTGAATACGCCGAACAGGATGGGCTCCACCCCCAGGGGCAGGGTGTCCTGCGCGCCGGTCACGGACAGGCAGACGGCGTTGATCACGTTGTAGGTCGTCACCACGCAGAACAGCAGCAGGAACGCGTACAGCACGTTCAGGGGCAGGGAAACGTATTTTTTCTTGGGAAACATCATCCACCGGTCGTTGGCCCCGGGGGTCTTGGCGTAGAAGCGGAAGATGTTGTTGGTCATCAGGTCGGTCACGAAGCCCAGGGCGACGCCCACGATGAACAGGAGATCCAATTGGCTGGATACGTACGTGCCCAGGCCCCACAGGAAGAAGAAGCACACCATGCCGGCAAACCAGGTTTTCAGCAGCACGGCCTTCAGCCAGTCCGCCATGACGCGTTTTTTCCCGGCGTGGTATTTTTTTAATTCCGCTTGGCTGACGGGGGGCGAATTTCCCTCGTTGGCGTTGACCAGGTCGTCGACGGCCCGCAGGTTCAGTTTGTAATAATCCGGCGCGGCGCGGCTTTCGTCCCGATCGGCCGCCCGTTGATCTTTCTTGGCCATCGCGGGGCGTCAGGCGTCTTCGCCGCTGATGTCGATCTTGCCCATGCCGCTGTTGTCTTCGACGTCGATGTTGGTGTTGATTTTGCGCAGCAGCTTGGCATACACCGGCAGCAGCGCCACCAGCGCCACGC
Organism: Clostridia bacterium; assembly: GCA_017470945.1. Lineage (GTDB taxonomy): Bacteria > Bacillota > Clostridia > Christensenellales > Aristaeellaceae > RUG563. The sequence continues at coordinate 3,221 of JAFUXH010000114.1, forward strand.
CCACGCACAGGATCACCGTGTGCACGTTCAGCACGTGGGCGGCGGTGGCGATGAAGGCGTTGGCCCCGGTGGGGTCGATGCGGTTTTCGGCGCGGGTGATGGCGGTATTGATGCAGCCGCCGTAGTAGGAATCACAGTAGATCACGATGCCCACCATCAGCAGCATCAGCACCAGCATGGGGATATTGACCTTTTTGCGGTGGGGGAAGGCGTTCAGGAAGCACACCAGCGACAGGATGGAAAACAGCATGGTGGCGAACCCCGCCAGGCCCATGCCCTGGCCCTGGATGCGGGCGGTGGTGTTGGAAATCTGGGTCAGGTTCAGGGAATAATACAGGAAGGCGATGGCCATTGCCAGCAGGGCGATGGTCTGGGGCTTGCGCTTCAGGGCCACCAGCCGTTTGCGGCAGAATTCCTTGAAGCCGGAAGGTTGTTTCGCCATGGTTATTTTGCCTCCTTCCTGATGGCCTGGGTGGTCTTTTTATCGAAAAAGTGCATCTTCGTGAATTGCACCGCCACGGTGTCGCCGTTTTTGTAATTGGCCCAGCCCCGCAGCTTGGCGGAAATCTTGTTTTCCTGCTGCGTGCCCATATGGCCGTGCACCAGGGTATTCATGCCCAGGTTTTCATTGGTGGATACCAGCACCGGCAGGCTGCCGCCGGCCACGATATCCTCCGGCCGCACGCCCAGGGTGATTTCCTGGCGGTTGTAGGTGGCCAGGGTGTCGCGCTGCTCGTCTGTCAATTCCACCGTGAAGCCCTTGCCCTTGAGCTGACCATCCTCGAAGGTGACGTCGAAGAAATTCATGGGGGGCAGGCCGATGAAGCTGGCCACGAAAATGTTGTTGGGGGTATCGTACAATTCCAAGGGCGTGCCCACCTGCTGCACGTGGCCCATGGACATGCACACGATCCGGTCGGCCAGGGTCAGGGCCTCCGTCTGATCGTGGGTCACATACAGCATGGTGGCGCCCAGGCGCTTATGCAAAAGCAGGATTTCCCGGCGGGTGGCGCCGCGGAGCTTGGCGTCCAGGTTGGACAGGGGCTCATCGAACAAAAACACCTTGGGATTGCGCACGATGGAGCGGCCCATGGCCACGCGCTGGCGCTGGCCGCCGGACAGCTGGGCGGGCTTTTTGTTCAATTGGCTGGTCAGATCCAGGATCTCCGCCGCCGCCAGCACCTTTTTGTGGATCACGTTTTTGTCCTCCCTGCGCAGCGTCAGGGAGAAGGCCATGTTTTCATAAATGGTCATGTGGCCATAGAGTGCGTAGTTCTGGAACACCATGGCCATGTCCCTGTCCTTAGCGGGGGTTTGGGTGATGTCCCGGCCGTCCAGCAAAAGCCGGCCCCGGGAAATATCCTCCAGGCCCGCCACCATGCGCAATGTGGTGGATTTTCCGCAACCGGAGGGGCCCACCAGCACGATCAGCTCGCCGTCCTTCACGTCCATGTTGAAGTCGAAGACGGCCTGCACATTGTTGTCGTATATTTTATCCAGATGCTGCAACGAGAGCTCTGCCATGGGAAATCCTCCTTACGCCCGCTTCATTTCCAGCCGGGCCAGATGTGCCGACAGCGCGCTGCTCTTTATCAGGTTGACCAGCGCCGCGCAGATCAGGCACAGCGCCGAAGCGATCAGATACACGCATACCCGCGTAAACTGCCAATCGCCCATGACCAGGCTCTGCTCCTCCTCCAGGGCCCGCTGGAACTGGAAGGTGAACATGTGGGTCACCGGCTCCCCGATGACGGTGGCGTGCATGGTGGTGGGCAGGATGAAGATGCGCACGATCTGCAGCGCCCCCAGGGTGAACAGCACCCAGGAATAGCCGCGCTTATAATTTTTCACGCCCTCGGAGGCCAGGAAGGTGAGCAGCATGAACACCAGATTGTAAATGATGGACGCACCGATGAGGATGGTGTAATAATAGGTTTCCACATCGGATTTATAGATACTGACGAAGAA
>JAFUXH010000115.1 GCA_017470945.1 Clostridia bacterium
GGAAACGGCAGCGGCGGCGCGTTCTTCAGCGACGGCGGCAGCTTCTTCGGCTTCTTCGGCGCGGCGGGTCAGGTTTTCGACGCGGACCTTCAGATCATCAGTGTCTGCGGGCTTCACTTCGATAGGCTTTTCGATGACCTTCTGCTGTTTCCCGCGTTCCTGCTCCAATGCCCAGCCCAGGTCTTTGACGGTCTGCTGTGCTTCTTCCTTCGCAGCGGCTTCGCTGTCAGCGCGGGCGCGTTCCTGATCCCGCTCTTTGATCAGCTTCTTGATCGCCGCCGTGCTTTTGTCTGCAACGTCGTTTTCGCGGGCGAATTGTTCCCGCTGTTCGGCGGGAACGTCCAGCAGGGCAAGGGCCTTGCTGTATGGCAAAAAGGCAATGGTGCTTTCAGGGTTCACTTCGGCAGCAAGGTTCATATAATTCTGCGCCGTCTTCGGGTTCATGCCGATCTTCCTTAGATACGGCAGGAAGTTTCCATGCCCAAGCAAGGCTTTTGCGTCGATCAAGTCCTTGCCCATGGCGATATATCCCGTCGCCGTCATTTGTGCGTGCGCATACAGGTCAGCGGTGATTTGTTCAATGGTGCGGGTGGGCGTCATGCCCCCGCTTGTGATCATTTCGTTCTGCATTTCGTGCCACCTCATACAGTTAAATCATGATATTGATATTGTGAAAAAACGGCAGTTTCAGGAAAAACCAAAGCCCATCGATCAGCGCACAGCAGCTCAGCACGAGCGCAAAGCAGCCAATCAACATGCCCGTTTTGCGGTCTTTATCATCGTTACGCCGCATGTTCAAGCCTCCTTCCCGATCCTGTTTCCTGCTCCGACGTTCTCGCCGTCGTCATAGCCCGACATGAAGCTGTCGTCATATTCAAAGGGGTCAATGCCCATCCGAATGTTGTGCTTTCCGTCTGCAATCTTGTCGACGGCGTCGCGCACGTCTTGCGGGGTCTGAATGATCAGGGCAAGTTCACCGTCGTTACGCCGTGCGCGTTTATAGGCTTCATCAAGGCCGATCGCAAAGCCCTTCAGGTAATGGAAACGGTCGAAGCTGTAAGGCATGTCGTTCAATACGCTGTCGGCAAGGAAACGGGCTTCACACTCTTTTGCTAACCGATATGCCGCATTGATGGCAGCTTCAAAGGTGCGTGACGCAATCAGCACGTCGGTTGTGTGTCCGTAGAATTCAAGGCTTGCTTCGTGTAAAAGCTTGTTGTGCGTGATCGTGCCGATGCAGCGGAAATTCTCCGCAATGGTCGAATGAATAATCTTGATCCAGTCGTAAATGCGCCCGCCCTGATGAACGATCACTTCTTCGACGGTTTCCTTCGGTGCGACGTCGGACAGGTTGACGTCGGCTTCGGAAAGATTGTTTTTTGTCAGCAGCCTTTGAAATGCCAGCAAAGCAGCCTGACATTCAGCGTCGTTCTTTCCGTCTTCGGCAAGGCGCTTCAGTTTGCGCAGCTTGTCAAACAGCTTTTCGTCTGTCATGATCTGCGCCCCCTTCATGGTTTGGAAATGTAGGCAAGATAGTTCTGAAGCTGTTCTGCGTCGGCTTCGGTCAGGTCGCGCAGATCGTACATGTCAAGGAATTCAGACGTATCAAAGGAATACAGCAGTTTTGCCAGTGAAAACTTGATCCCATCAAAAACGGGAATTTCCTTGTATTTGTCGCCGACCTTATAGGCAATACGATCGCAGCCATGACGCACGCCGAAGTCATTCAGCGGGCGAAGCAGGGCTTCGTAGTTCACCCAGTCAGGAAAAACGCAATAACCCCTGAAGCGGATTTTCCCCTTCCTGTCAAGCAGCCTGAAGGCGTGCCGTCTGCCGCGCACGCTGCCGAAGTTCTTGCTTTTCGCCATGTTGTACACCATCCACGCGGCGTGACCGTAGTCGGCCCGGAAGATCGGCCAGCGGGGATTAAGCCGAACGGCGGGGCGGTGCTTTTCAATCTTCAGGTAAATCATGAGAAAGTGCCACCTTTCAACGTATATTTGCAAAGGGCTTCGCCCTGCTGCATCAATGGCGCGGGGGGCGCGGAAACGAACCGCGCTGCGCATCACGTCCGAACAGCCAATTCGCCGCAAGCCACAAGCTGAATTGACCAAACGGGAAAGACGCGCACACCATGCCCCGCATGAAGCCCGGACAAAGCCGGGTCAGACGTTTTCAAGGTCTGCTATGCCATAACAAGCATCTTCGAGATTGGAAAGAACATCTTTCATGTTAGAAATAATGCTTTCCATCGTTTCGCCCCGTTCGCTATATTGAATTGATTCGGGCATATTGTCGAATGCTTCTTGTTCTTCATCCTTCAGGGCTTCAAATTCCGTCTTCAGTTCTTCCAGTTGTTCGGCAAGTTTTTCGATTGCTTTCCGACGCTGTTTGTTCATAGAAAGTGCCACCTTTCATATTTATTTGCGCTGTTTCCCGCGCTTTTTGATATTTTGGTCTGCTACTGCTTGCGCGGCAATGGGATCATAGCCGCCTGAAACGTACCCGCGTTTCAGTTCCCGGTAGATGGTCGCAAGGTGAACGTCAAGGGCCTTGCTGATTTCCTTCAGGGGAATATGATATTCGTGCATGGTAGCAAGCACCTTGCGCTGCTCAAACGTCAGATACTTGTATTCTCCTATCTTCATCACCCCCTGACCATCAAAAAAATAATGCGTCGGCGGGGTTTCCCGCTTTCGCATTTAATACTAACATTCACATCCATCGCCTTTTATAGAAAATTCATGGACAACCGGGAAAGATAATGATATAATATAAGTTGGTTTTTTATGACGTCATCAAGGGGGATCAAGGATTTGAACGACCGTCAGAACGCTTTGCTGGAATCGCTGCTGGAGCAGGTGCAAAAACCCGCCCAATATATCGGCGGGGAAATGAATTCCGTCGTCAAGGACTGGGAGAAAATGCGCGCCCGCTTCGCCTTTTGCTTTCCCGATACCTATGAAATCGGCATGTCCCACCTGGGGATGAAGATCCTGTACCACCTGATCAACGGCCGGGACGACGCCCTGTGCGAGCGCGTGTTCATGCCCGCCGCCGATATGGCGGATCGAATGCGGCAGGTGGGCCTTCCCCTCTTTTCCTGGGAAAGCCGCCATCTGCTCACGGATTTTGACATCATCGGCTTCACCCTGCAATATGAAATGAGCTACACCAACATCTTAGAGATGCTGGATCTGGCCGGCATTCCCGCCTACCGGGACCAGCGGGGGGCAGATATGCCCTTCGTGGTGGCCGGCGGCCCCTGCGCCTTTAACCCGGAGCCCCTGGCGAACTTCATCGACGCCTTCATGATCGGCGACGGCGAGGACGTGATGCACGAACTGATCGACGTGATCCGGGACGGGCGGGAGCAGAACAAGAGCAAAACCGACATCCTGCGGGACCTGGCCCGGCTGGAGGGGGTATATGTGCCCGCCTTCTACGCCGTCGCGTACAACCCGGATGGCACGCTGAAATCCTTCACATCCACCGATCCCGCCGCTCCCGCCGTGGTGAAAAAGCGGGTGGTCAAGGATCTGTCCGCCGCCGTTTACCCCGATACCATCCCCGTGCCCTACACCGAAATCGTGCACGATCGCATGGTGCTGGAAATCATGCGGGGCTGCACCCGGGGCTGCCGCTTCTGCCAGGCGGGCATGCTGTATCGCCCGGTCCGGGAGCGCAGCATGGAGCGCCTGCTGGAATTGGCCGACAAGCTGCAACAATCCACCGGCTATGAGGAAATGAGCCTGTCCTCCCTCTCCTCCGGCGATTTTACCTGCCTGCCCCAATTGATCCAGGCGCTGATGGACCGGTATAAGGACAAGCGGGTGGGCGTCAGCCTGCCCAGCATGCGCATCGACAACATCGTCAAGCAATCCCTGGAGGAAACCCAGCAGGTGCGCAAATCCGGCCTGACCCTGGCCCCGGAGGCCGGCACCCAGCGCATGCGGGATGTGATCAACAAGGGCGTGACGGAGGAGGATCTGATCCGATCGGTGACCGACGCCTTTGAAAGCGGCTGGAGCAGCGTGAAGCTGTATTTCATGATGGGCCTGCCCACCGAAACCGACGAGGATCTGCAGGGCATCGGCGACCTGGCCAAAAAGGTGGTGGACGCCTACTACCGCCTGCCCAAGGAGCAGCGCAGCAAAAACGGCGTGAAGGTGACGGCCTCCGCCTCGGTGTTCGTGCCCAAGCCCTTCACCCCCTTCCAGTGGGCCGCCCAGGATACCATCGAAACCGTGTACGAAAAGCAGGCCAAGCTGCGGCAGTATTTAAAGCTGAAGTGCGTCAATTTCAATTGGCACGAATCGGGCCTGTCGATGCTGGAGGCCTGCATTTCCCGGGGCGACAGGCGGATCGGCGACGTGATCTACGCCGCCTGGAAGCGGGGCTGCCGGCTGGACGGCTGGAACGAGCACTTCAAATTCGACGAATGGATCGCCGCCTTTGCCGACTGCGGCCTGACCCCGGATTTTTACGCCTACCGGGAACGGCCCTACGACGAATTGCTGCCCTGGCAGTTCGTGGACGCCGGGGTGAGCCAGGAATATCTGAAACGGGAAAACGAAAAGGCCAAGCGGGTGCAGACCACCAAGGACTGCCGGCGGGGCTGCAATGGCTGCGGCCTGCACACCTGGGGCGTGTGCGATTGGGTGAAGAACCCGCCGCTCAAGGATACCGACGCCGTCAGCGCGCCGCTGTTTGACTGAGGGGGAACGCAAAATGAAAATGATCGTGGTATTTGAAAAAGCCCCCCGGCTGCGCCACATCGGCCATCTGGACCTGATGCGGGCCATGCAGCGGGCCCTGCGCCGCAGCGGCTTGCCCCTGCGCTATTCCCAGGGCTTCAACCCCCACATCCTGCTCACCTTCGCCGCCCCCCTGTCGGTGGGCATGCCCGGCAAAAGGGAGATCATGGAGGTGCCCCTGGAGGGGGAGGTGCAGGTGGAGGAATTCATGGCCAAGCTGTCCGCCGCTCTGCCCCCCGACCTGCCGCTTATATCCGCCCGCCCGGTGGACGACCGCCACCCCGCCCCCATGGCCCAATTGGCCGCCGCGGTGTACGAAGCCGTGCTGACGAACGTGCCGGCAGGGCTCGACGCCGCCATCGGCCGCTTCCTGGCCCAAACGGAAATCAACGTGATGCGCAAAACCAAATCCGGCATGAAGCCCAGCGATATCCGGCCCATGATCTACGACCTGCGATTGACCGGCGATACCCTGCACATGGCCCTGGCCCTCAGCGAAAAGGCCACCTGCAAGCCCGATTTGCTGCTGCAATCCCTGTTTGACTTCGCGGGGCTGGATCGGCCCCCTATGCTGATCACCCGGCTGCAGCTGCTGGGCGAAGAGGACGGGGTGCTCAAGCCCCTGGAGAATCTTTGATATGAGCAAACGCATCCTGGTGGAGCATCGCGGCGGGCAGCTGGAAGCCGCCCTGATGGAGGATCAGCGCCTGCTGTTTTTCGGTCGGGAGCAGGCCGGCGTGCAGGCGGAGCAGATTTACCTGGCCACGGTGGATCGGATCATGAAGGGCATGGAAGCGGCCTTTGTGAAAATCGGCCGGGAGCAAACGGGTTTTTTGCCGTTTTCCGAATGCCCCGCCCCACCCCGATCGGGCGATCAGCTGCTACTGCAGGTGAAAAAGCCGCCCATCGGCGAAAAAGCCCCTTACATGACCGCCGATATCGCCCTGGCGGGCCGGTATGTGATCCTGACCCCCCTGTGCGATCGGAAAACGGTATCCCAGAAAATCCCCGAAGGGCCCGCCCGGGAAGCCCTGCTGGCACTGGCATCCGATATCGCCCCGGCGGGCATGGGCCTGATCCTGCGCACTGAGGCCTGCGGCGCTCCGCCGGAAGCCCTGGCCCGGGAGGCGGCCGTTCTGCGCGCCCAATGGCTGGATATCCAAGAAGCCGCAGCTTCCGCCCAGGCCCCCTGCCTGATCCGGCAGCGGGAGACCCTGCTGCACAGGCTGATCCGGGATGAGCGGGGGGAGGTAACCGAGATCCTGGCCGACAGCGTCGCCGATCTGGCGGATTGCCCCCTTCCGGTGCGCGCCGTTCCCCACCCCTTTGATCTGTACAAGGTCAGCAGCCAATGGGAAAAGGCCCAGCAGCGGAAGATCTGGCTGGATTGCGGGGGTTACCTGATCATCGACCCCACCGAGGCGCTGACGGTGATCGACGTGAACAGCGGCAAATTCACCGGCAAAAAAACCGGCGCCGAGGGCACCTTCCTGCATTTGAACCTGGAGGCGGCCCGGGAAATCGCCCGGCTGGCCCGCCTGCGTTCCCTGGGCGGCATCATCATCGTGGATTTCGTGGATATGAAAACCGAGGAAAGCCGCCAGGCGGTGCTAAAAGCCATGACGCAGGCGGTGAAAAACGATCCCGTAAAGTGCGTGATCCACGGCTTCACCCACCTGGGCCTGTTGGAAATGACCCGCAAGAAAACCGAAAATCCCCAATGAAACGAGGATCCCTATGAGAGAAGAAACCATCCGTATTTCCCCAGAGGAAATGGCCCAGCAGCAGCGGTTCGCCCGGGAGTTTGCCGCCCGGGAGGACCGGCCCCAAACCTATTATATCGTCACTTACGGCTGCCAGATGAACGCCCACGATTCCGAAAAGCTGGCGGGCATGCTGGAAGATATGGGCCTCACCGCCGCCCCCCGAAAGGAGGAGGCCGATTTCGTGCTGCACAACACCTGCTGCATCCGGGATAACGCCGAGCGCAAGGCCCTGGGCAACGTGACCTGGCTGAAGGAAGTAAAAAAAGAAAGGCCCGAGCTGATGATCGGCGTGTGCGGCTGCATGGTGCAGGAGCCGGGCATGGCCGATAAGCTGCTGCGGCAGTATCCCTTCGTGGACGTGGCCTTCGGCACCGGCAACATTCATCGGCTGCCGGAATTACTGCTGCGGGCGGTGGATACCCGCCGCCGGGTGGTGGCCGTGCCGGAGGAGCAGAGCACCCTGATCGAGGGCCTGCCCATCCACCGGGACAGCGATTTCCAGGCGTACGTCACCATCATGTATGGCTGCAACAATTTCTGCTCCTACTGCATCGTGCCCTACGTGCGCGGTCGGGAGCGCAGCCGGGATGAAAGCGACATCCTGCGGGAGGTCGACATGCTGCAAAAGCAGGGCGTGAAGGAAATCATGCTGCTGGGGCAGAACGTCAATTCCTACGGCAACGACGTGCCCGGCGGCGTCACCTTCCCCCAGTTGCTGCGCCGCGTGGCGGAATGCGGCGTGCCCCGCATCCGGTTCATGACCAGCCACCCCAAGGATCTGTCCGACGAATTGATCGCGGAAATTGCGGAAAACCCCGCCCTGTGCCGCCATCTGCACCTGCCGGTGCAATCGGGCAGCGACAAAATTTTAACAGCCATGAACCGCCGCTATACCCGGGAAAGCTACCTCAAGAAGGTGGAAAAGATCCGCGCCGCCGCGCCGGACGTGGGCCTGACCACCGATATCATCGTGGCCTTCCCCGGGGAAACCGATCAGGATTTTGAGGACACCATGAGCCTCGTGCGTTCCGTGGGGTATGACAGCGCCTTCACCTTCATTTATTCCCCCCGCACCGGCACCCGGGCCGCTTCTATGCCCGGCCGCATCGACCCCGCCGTGGCCACCGAGCGCATCGAGCGTTTGATCGCCCTGCAGGAGGAAATGACCCAGCGGCGCTTTTCGGAAATGATCGGGCAAACCCAGTCCGTCCTGGTGACGGGGCAATCGAAACGGAGTGATCGGCAGATCACCGGCAAAACCTCCCGGAATATTTCCGTGAATTTCGAGGGCGGCGCCGATTTGGTGGGCCAGATCGTGCCCGTCAAAATCACCGCCGCCGGCAAAACCACCCTGAAAGGGAAGCTGGAGCAGGCGTAATTGGCCCGCCGCGGCCCGCGGATCAAACAGTCAGCGGAAGCGGCAAAGCCATAAGGCTGAAAAGATACCGCACAAATTTCATCCATTCATCAATCAGGAAAAGAGGATAACAGCCATGAGTCAGCAAGTGATCGACAAGGCCAAGGAACTGGCCCAAATCATTGCCCTGTCCCCCGAATACATTACCATGCGGGCCACCGAGGACGCCGCCGGCCAGGATGAAGCCCTGGCCGCCCTGTTTGACAGCTACAACGACCTGCGGGCCCAGGTGGAAAAGCTGTCCATGGAGAAGGAGCCGGATTTCGACGCCATCGGCGACCTGAGCCGGGATCTGGAAACGGTGCAGGATCAGATCCGCGCCCAGCCCATGTACGCCGCCCTGCAAACAGCCCGCCGGGGCTTTTCTGAAATGATGGCGGCGGTGAACGGCGAATTGTCCGCCGTGCTCAATCCCAACGGCGCGGCCGGCGGCTGCAGCGGCAATTGCAGCGGCTGCGCGGGCTGCAACTGATTCCTTTTATCACAATCGATATAGGAGGGATACCTATGAGAAAAATCATCGCAAGCGGCTTCCTGGGGCTGATCAGCACCCTGTGGCTGCTGGGCATCGTGTACTGCGCCGTGACGAACCTGGTGGATTCCTGGCAGGGCAACCGCCTGATCGCCAGCATTTCCGCCCTGGGGCTGACCGTGCCCTTTTTCGCCGCCCTCGTCGTGCTGGCGCTGAGCGTGGCGCTGCTGATTTACGGCAGCCTGAAAAAATCCAGCGGAAAATACTGATCCTTCTTTCCAAAACACACGCGCATATCGCAAAGGAGCATCCCCACTATGGCCACCCTGTCCCCCATGATGCAGCAATACATGCAATTGAAGGCCCAGAACCCGGACACCCTGCTGTTTTTCCGCGTGGGCGATTTTTACGAAATGTTTTTCGACGACGCCCTTACCGCCAGCCGGGAATTGGAATTGACCCTGACGGGCAAGGACTGCGGCCTGGAGGAGCGGGCGCCCATGTGCGGCGTGCCCTACCACGCGGTAGATACCTACGTATCCCGGCTGGTGGAAAAGGGCTACCGGGTGGCCATCGGGGAGCAGATGCAGGACCCCGCCCTGGCCAAGGGCCTGGTGGAGCGGGACATCGTGCGCATCGTGACCGCCGGCACCCTGACCGACAGCGCAGTGATCGGGGAAAAGCGCAATAATTTCCTGTGCTCCGTGTGCGTCAACGGCAAGCGGGCCGGCCTGGCCGCCTGCGACGTATCCACCGGCGAATTCTTCGTGCAGCAATTAGAAGCCCGGGAGCCGGCCGTCAAAAGCGCCATCGATCCTTTGCACCCCGGGGAGATCATCACCAACGATCCGGATTTCGTATCCGCCTACACCCTGCTGCGGCCCGTCGCTTATCCCGCCGCCGCATTCCAAAGCCAGAATGCCCGGGACGTGCTGCTGAATCATTTCCACGTGTCCTCCCTGATCGCCTTGGGCATCGACGCCTCCCTGGCCGTGGCCGGCCAGGCCGCCGGGGCGCTGATGCGGTATCTGAGCGAAACGCAGAAAAATTCCCTGCAGCATATCGCCCGGGTGCGGGTGATGGAAAAGGGCGACGTGATGCCCCTGGACGCGGCGACCCGGCGCAACCTGGAACTGACTGAAACCATCCGGGGCCGCACGGCAAAGGGGTCCCTGCTGTCCATTTTGGATGAAACGTCCACCGCTATGGGCGGGCGACTGCTGCGCTCCTGGGTGGAAAAGCCCCTGCTGAGCAAGGAAAAGATCGAAGCGAGGCTTTGCGCCGTGGAGGCGCTGTATGACCAGCACGTGCTGTCGGAGGAACTCAGGGGCAAATTGACCCAGGTGTACGATATGGAAAGGCTGCTGGCCAAGGTATCCTACCACACCCTGAACGCCCGGGACTGCCTGGCGCTGCTGCGCTCGCTGGAGCAGGCCCCCGACATCCTGGCCTTGCTTGGCAGCATGGCGGGGGATGCCGTTCTTTTCCTGACGGAGCTTCTCAACCCCCTGCCGGAATTGACCGATCTCCTGACCCGGGCCATTTCCCCCGACGCGCCGTTGCTTCTGTCCGACGGCAACATCATCCGGGCGGGCTACAACGCCCAATTGGATGAATTGCGCCGGGCCTCCACCGAGGGCAAGCAGTGGCTGCTGGACCTGGAAGCCAGGGAGCGGGAGGAAACCGGCATCAAGAACCTGCGCATCCAATATAACCGAGTGTTTGGCTATTACATCGAGGTCACCAAATCCAACTACAGCCTGGTGCCCCTGCGCTATCAGCGCCGCCAGACCCTCACCAACAGCGAACGCTTCACCACCGACGAATTGCGCGCCATTGAAAGCAAGCTGACCGGCGCCCAGGAGCAGGCGGCCAAATTGGAAATGGCGCTGTTTGACGAGGTGCGGGAGGAGATCAGCGCCCAGATGGGGCCGCTGCAATCCACCGCCATGGCTTACAAGACGCTGGACGCCCTTTTGTCCCTGGCCCGGGTGGCCCGCATGAACCACTATGTGAAGCCCGCGATCACCGACGATGGGATCATCTCGATCAAGGATGGCCGCCACCCGGTGGTGGAAGCCATGATGGACGATATGGCCTTCGTGCCCAATGATACCTACCTGGATACCGCCGACAGCCGCATGCAGATCATCACCGGCCCCAACATGGCCGGCAAAAGCACCTATATGCGCCAGGTGGCGCTGATCACGCTGATGGCCCACATGGGTTCCTTCGTGCCGGCCAGGGAGGCCAGCATTTCCCTGGTGGACGGGGTGTACACCCGGGTGGGGGCCTCCGATGATCTGGCCACCGGTCAATCCACCTTCATGGTGGAAATGAGCGAAATGGCCTACATCCTGCGCAATGCCACCAGCCGTTCCCTGGTGATCCTGGATGAGATCGGCCGGGGCACCAGCACCTTCGACGGCCTGTCCATCGCCTGGGCGGCGGTGGAATACCTGTGCGACCCCAAAAAATCCGGGGCCAAAACGCTGTTCGCCACCCACTACCACGAATTATCCGAGCTGGAAGGGCACCTGGAGGGGGTCAAGAATTTCTGCGTGTCGGTGAAGGAGCACGGGGAGGAAGTGATTTTCCTGCGCAAGATCGTGCCCGGCGGGGCCGATAAGAGCTTCGGCATCTACGTGGCCCATTTGGCGGGCGTGCCCCGGCCCGTGGTGGCCCGGGCCCAGGAGATCCAGGCGCGCCTGGAGGTCAACAACATCGGCAACGCATCCATCGGCCAAAACATTTTGGGGGCCGGCCACAAGAAAAAGAACGAGCAGGTGGACCTGATGGAATTTTCCAAGACGGAATTCATCGAGGAGATCCGCCAATTGGACGTGATGGCCATGACCCCCATCGACGCGCTGAACAAGCTGTTCCTAATCAAAGAAAAGGCCCTAAAACTATAGGGTTCGCACGGCCTGCACTGCTAACGCAGTTTGCCCGCGCTCCTTTCTCTATGTATCCTGTTCGCCCCTTCGCCGCCCTTCGCGCGGCTCCGGAAGGGTTCGCACGGCCCGCACTGCTAACGCAGTTTGCCCGCGCTCCTTTCTCCATGTTGCCTGTGTTCCCCTCCGCCGCCCTTCGCGCGGCTTCGGGAGGGTTCGCACGGCCTGCACACAAACGAATTCTGATTGATCCAACGATTCAAGGAGTATGACCCCATGGAAAACGCACGCATTCGTCAATTACCCCCGGAGGTGATCGGCCAGATCGCCGCGGGCGAGGTGGTGGAGCGGCCCGCCGCCGCCATCAAGGAGCTGGTGGAAAACAGCATGGACGCCGGGGCCACCGCCATCACCGTGGATATCAAGGAAGGGGGCCTGGCCTCCTTCCGGGTATCGGATAACGGCAGCGGCATCGCGCCCCAGGATATCCGCCTGGCCTTCGCCCGCCACGCCACCAGCAAAATCCGCAAGGCGGAGGATCTGTACGGCGTGCGCTCCCTGGGGTTCCGGGGGGAGGCCCTGGCCTCCATCGCCGCCGTGTCCATCGTCACGTGCCAAACCCGCACCAAGGGGGCCGACAGCGGCATTTTCGTGCGCAACGAAGGGGGCGACATCACCGAGATCCGGGACGCCGCCTGCCCGGAGGGCACCACCTTCACCGTGAAGGATCTTTTCTACAATGCCCCGGTGCGCAGGAAATTCCTGAAAAAGCCCAGCACGGAAACCGCCGCCGTCAGTGAACTGATGGCCCGGCTGATCCTGTCCCACCCCGGCGTCAGCTTCCGGTTCATGGCCGATAACAAGTTGGTGTATTTCAGCGCCGGGGATGGTAAATTAAGCAGCGCCGTCATGAGCGTGTATGGCATGGACACCTTGAAGCTGATGACCCCGGTGGAGGGCAGCATGGGCGGCGTGCTGCTGCGCGGCTTCGTGGGGGTGGGCGATATCAGCCGGGGCAACCGAAGCCACGAGCATTTTTTCCTGAACGGCCGGGCCATGAAAAGCCCCCTGCTCTCCGCCGCCGTGGAAAGCGGCTGCCGCCAGCGAGTGATGATCGGCAAATTTCCCATGTGCGTGCTGCACTTGGATATGCCCTTCGAGGCCGCCGACGTGAACGTGCACCCCAACAAATGGGAGGTGCGCTTCCAGGATGAAAAGGGCGTGCGCCAGGCGGTGGAAACCATCATTTTTGAAGCGCTGGAAAAAACCAACGAAGCGCCGCCCATCCCGCCCATGTATCTGCCGCCCCAGGATGCCCAGCCCTCCCCCGCCCCGGCCGCCATCGCCGTGACGGAGGCCGCCCCGCCGCCCGTACCGGTGCCCCCGCCCGTTCAGCAGCCCGCCGCCCAAAGCGGCAAATGGGCCGCCTTTTCGGCGGACGGCGCGTCGCTTCCCGCCTTCACCCCCGCCGTGCCCCGGGAAAGCCGGCCGGTGCTGATCCCCCAAGAGGAAAAAAGGCCCGCCGCCCTGCGGGACAGCGGCGCTTCCCTGCTGCCGCCGCGGCCCGCGCCTCAACCGGTGAAATTGCCCGACGCGCCTGCCCATCCATCGGCGCAGCCGCAAACCATGGCTCCTGCCGCCGCCCCCGTGACCCTTCAAATCGATCAAACCGAAACGCCCCTGGTGGCCCAGCAGTTTTCCCAAACGCCCCTGCGCCTGATCGGCGTGGCGTTCAACACCTACATCATCATGGAATACGGCGATTTGCTGGTGCTGGCCGATCAGCACGCGGTGCACGAGCGCCTGCTGTACGAGCGCTTCATGCGGGAAACCGCCGCCTCCCCCGCCAGCCAAAGCCTGCTGATCCCCCTGATCGTGAAGCTGTCGAAGGCTGAGTACGCCTCCTACGAGGAAAACGAAGCAGCCCTGCGGGATGCCGGCTTCGACCTGGCCCCCTTCGGGGAGGACACCGTGCAGCTGCGGGGCGTGCCCATCATTTTGGGCCAGCCCCAGGCGGAAAGCTGCCTGATGGAGGCGCTGGACGAACTGATGACCGACCGTGCCGCCCCGGTGGCCGACCGCACCAGCCGGGTGATCCAAATGGCCTGCAAGCACGCCGTCAAGGGCGGCGAGCGGCTGAGCGACGAAAGCGTGATGGCGCTGATCCGGGACGTGGTGGAGCAAAAGGTCACCCCCACCTGCCCTCACGGCCGGCCCCTGATGGTGCAGATCACCCACACCGAACTGGATAAGCGCTTCAGAAGAATTCAAAGCTGATGAAAAAACGCGTGATTGGCATTGTTGGCCCCACGGCCAGCGGAAAAACCGCCCTGTCGCTGCCGGTAGCGCAGCGGCTGCGGGGCGAAATCGTGTGCATGGATTCCATGCAGATATACCGGGGCATGGATATCGGCACCGCCAAGCCCACCCCGGCGGAACGGGCCGCCGTGCCCCACCACATGGTGGATTTTCTGGACCCCAGGGAAGCCTACTCCGTCAATCAATACGCGCAGGACGCCCGGGAATGTATCGAGCGGGTGGACGTGCCCATCCTGGTGGGCGGCACCGGCATGTATCTGCAGTCCCTCAGCCTGCCCATGGATTACGGCGCGGTGGGCGGCAGCGAGGAGATCCGGCAGAAATATCACCGCCTGGCAGATGACCAGGGCCCCCAAGCGGTGCACGATCTGCTCAAGAAGGTCGATCCCCTGTCCGCCGCCCGGCTGCACCCCAACGATCTGCGCCGGGTGATCCGCGCCCTGGAGGTATTCGACCTGACCGGCGTTCCTCTGTCCAGCCAAAAAATGCCCGGGATCGAGGACGCGCCTTACGATTTTCAATTGTACGCCATCGACTTGCCCCGGGATATCCTGTACGCCCGGGTGGAAAAGCGGGTGGACGATATGATGGCCCAGGGGCTTTTGCGGGAAGTGAAGGCCCTGGTTGACGCCGGGGTGGCCCCCGACGCTCAGGCCATGCAGGGCCTGGGATACAAGGAAATGCTGCCCGTGCTGTCGGGCGATATGGCGCTGCCGGACGCCGTAAACCTGCTGAAAATGCGCACCCGGCACTACGCCAAGCGGCAACTGACCTGGTTCAAACGGGATACCCGCATCCGCTGGTTCCCCCTGTGGCCGGGGGATGACCTCGCGCCGCTTATTGACGAAATCTGCCAAAGCTACCGGAAAGGAAACGCCCATGGAACTGCATGAATTGCTGCTGGCCGCTGAAAAGGACTGCCAGCCCCTGTTTGACCGGCTGGAAGAAACGGAAATGATCAACACCCGGCGGGTGCTGAACGCCTTCCAGGCGGAGGATATTGCCACCCGTCACTTCGCCCCCACCACCGGCTACGGCTACGACGATATCGGCCGGGATAAATTGGAAGCGGTGTTCGCCCGTCTGTTCGGGACGGAATGCGCCATCGTGCGCCCCGCCATCGCCTGCGGCACCGCCGCCCTGAGCCTGTGCCTGTTCGGCCTGCTGCTGCCGGGGGATCACCTGCTGTCCGCCACCGGCGCGCCTTACGACACCATGGAAACGGTGATCGGCCTGAGCGGCCACGCGGTGGGCAGCCTGAAGGAAATGGGCGTCGATTATTCCCAGGTGGAAATGAAGGAGCAGCGGGAAATCGACGTGGATCAGGTGATCGCCGCCCTGCGGCCCAATACCAAGGTGATTCTGATCCAGCGCAGCCGGGGCTACGCCTGGCGATCCTCCTTGCAGCCGGTGGAAATGAAGCCCCTCATCGACGCCGTGCACGCCCTGCGGCCCGATATTTTCATCATGGTGGATAACTGCTACGGCGAATTCATCTGCGAAAACGAGCCCACCCATTTTGGCGCCGACGTGTGCGTGGGCAGCCTGATCAAAAACCCCGGCGGCGGCCTGGCCCCCACCGGCGCTTACCTGGCAGGCACCCGGCGGGCCATCGAGCGCATCGAGGCCCGGCTCACCGCCCCCGGCCTTGGCCGGGAGGTGGGCAGCTACGCCGCCAGCTATCAGCCCTTCTATCAGGGCCTGTTCATGGCCCCCCACACCGTCACCCAGGCGCTGAAAACAGCCATCCTGGCCGCCCGGGTGTTTGAATATCTGGGCATGAAAACCACCCCCGCCTCCGACGGGCCCCGGGCCGATATCATCCAAGCCATCGAAATGGGCGACCCGAACCGGCTGATCGCCTTCGTGCAGGGCATCCAGGCCGCCTCCCCCATCGACGGCAGCGCCGTGCCGGAGCCCTGGGATATGCCGGGCTACACCGATCAGGTGATCATGGCGGCGGGCACCTTCGTGGCCGGCGCGTCCATCGAACTGTCGGCAGACGCCCCCATGCGCCCCCCATACACCGTGTATTTGCAGGGCGGGCTGACCTACGCCCACGGGAAAATCGCCCTGCTGAGCGCCCTCGAAAAAATGCAAAAGGACGGATCGTTATCGTAAAGGAGGAAATGGGATGAAAGCATTGTTTATCGGCGGTACCGGCGTGATCAGCACCGCCATTTCCCAATTGCTCGTTCAGCAGGGGTGGGACCTGACCCTGCTGAACCGGGGCAGCCGCACCGGCGACGTGCCCAAAGCGAACAGCCTGATCCTCGATGTGAACGACGAGCAGGCGGTGGCAAAGGCCATCGCAGAAGAGCATTACGACGTGGTGGCCGATTTCATCGCCTTTGTGCCCGACCAGGTGAAGCGGGATATCCGCCTGTTTTCGGGAAAAACCGATCAGTATATCTTTATCAGCTCCGCCTCGGCCTACCAAAAGCCCCTTTCCCATCCCGTGATCCGGGAAAGCACCCCCCCGAGTAACCCCCATTGGGAATATTCCCGCAACAAGATCGCCTGCGAGGAAGCGCTGATGGCGGCGTACCGGGAAACGGGCTTCCCCGTCACCATCGTGCGGCCCAGCCACACCTTTTCCTATCGCTCCATCCCCGTGGCGATCCACGGCGACCGCGGCGCGTGGCAGGTGCTCAAGCGGCTGATGGAAGGCAAGCCCGTGCCGGTGCCCGGCGACGGCAGCAGCCTGTGGGCGGTGATGAACAGCACCGATTTCGCCCCCGCCTTCGTGGGGCTGATGGGCAACGTGCACGCCATCGGCCAGGCGGTGCAGATCACGGGAGAGGAACTGCTGACCTGGAATCAGATCATGCAGTCCATCGCCCGGGCCGTGGGCGGGGAATACAAGCCCTGTTACGTGCCCACCACACTGCTTATGCAATGCAAAAAGTATGATTTTGAGGGCAACCTGCTGGGCGATAAAGCCAACACCGTGCTGTTCGATAACAGCCTGCTGCACCGACTGGTGCCCACCTTCCAGGCGAAAAAAACCTTCGATCAATCGGCCCGGGAATCGGCGGCCTACTTCCTGTCCCACCCCGAAATGCAGGTGGAGGACCCGGAATTCGACGCCTTCTGCGATCAATTGGCCGCCATCATGGATCAGGCCGCCCAGGCCGTTGGGCAGCTGGGATAAACGCCGATCGATCCCGCCGCATCATGCAGCGGATCAAAAAAGGCTCAGGAGAAGCGATTTCTCCTGAGCCCTTTTGATTGCGCGGCAATTTGTTGGTTCTGTTACACCTTCATGTACTTCAAATATCTGTCGGCGTTCCGGCCCACCACGGCGTAAGCCCGCGGGCCGGTCAGGATTTGATGGGCCGCGGCGGCCACGTCGTCCATGGTCACCTTTTCAATGGCGGCGATGGTATCCTCCGGCGGGATAACCCGGTTCAGCAGGATCTGGTTGTGGCCCAGGGCGCTCATGCGGTTATAGGCGCTCTCCAGCCCCAGGATGAAGCTGCCCTTCAATTGGGCCTTGCTCATGGTGAATTCTTTTTCTGTAACGCCGCCATCCAGCAGCTTCTGGATCTCGATATCGGTCTGCTCCAGCACGGCCTTCACGTGCTTCGGGTTGGTGGCGGCGTAGATGGTGAATTCCCCGCAGTGGGGATAGCTGCTGGGCCCGGAATACACGGTGTAGGCCATGCCCATTTCTTCCCGGATCTTCTGGAACAGCCGGCTGCTCATGCCACCGCCCAGCACGTTATTCATGACCGCAACGGGATACACGTCGGAGCTGCCCATGGCGTTGCCCCGGAAGGAAACGCACAGGTGCACCTGCTCGGTATCTTTCTCCCGCGCCAGCTTTCGCTGGGCGTCGACCGCCACGCTGACGGGGAATTCCTCCCCCGCCGCGCCTGACCAGCCGCCGAATTTTTCCTCCATCAGGTCCCGCACCTGGGCGGGCTCCACGTGGCCCGCCACCGCCACCACGGCGTTTTGCGGGCCGTAATGCCGCGCCCGGAAGGCCCGCAGGTCATCCGGGGTATACTTCTGCAGCTTTTCCGCCGGGCCCAGGATGGTCTGCCCCAGGGACTGATCGCCAAACACCGCCTCTGCCAGCAGGTCGTACACCACATCCTCCGGCGAATCCTCCACCATGGCGATCTCTTCCAGCACCACGCCCCGCTCCTTGTCGGTTTCCCCGGGATCCAGGGCAGGATTGCACACGATATCGGCCAGGATATCGGCGGCCAGGGGCAGATCCTCGTCGATCACTTTGGCATAGTAATTGGTGCACAGCTTGCTGGTGGCGGCATTCAGGTGGCCGCCCACGGCGTCCATTTCCTCGGCAATTTGACGGGCGGTGCGCTTGGCCGTGCCCTTGAACGCCATATGCTCCATGAAATGGGACAGGCCGTTTTCCTCCGGCGTTTCCAGGATGGACCCTGCCTTGACCCACACGCCGATGGATACGGAGCGAAGATACGCAATGGGCTCTACCAGCACTGTGACCCCATTCTTCAGCACGAATTTTTCCATGGAATTCTCCTTTATGATGGAAAACAAGGGGAACCTTTTTCAGGTTTCCCCTTGCGCAATGATTTTATCAGCCGATTATTTCCGATCCCGGCCATCCCGACGGGGCGGGCGGGCACCGGCGGGGGCGGAGCGGGTGAAGTTGGGGTTATCGTAGGTGATATCGTTGCGGATCAGGTTGATGCGGCCCTGCGAATCGATCTCGCAGACCTTCACTTCCAGCTCGTCGCCGATATTGACCACGTCCTCCACCTTTTCCACGCGCTTGTTATCCAGCTTGGAAATGTGGATCATGCCATCCTTGCCGCCCACCAATTCCACGAAAGCGCCGAAGTTCATGATGCGCACCACCTTGCCGGTGAATACGTCGCCCACTTCGATATCCTTGGCAATGCCCAGGATGATGGCCTTCGCCTTGTCGGCCGCGGCCTGATCGACGGTGGAAATGAACACCCGGCCGTCATCCTCGATATCGATCTTCACGCCGGTTTCGTCGATGATCTTGTTGATCATCTTGCCCCGGGGACCGATGACCTCGGAAATCTTTTCGGGGTTGATGGAGAAGGTGATGATCTTAGGCGCGAACTTGGACAGGTTCTCCCGCGGACGGCCCAGGGTCTCCAGCATGAGGCCCAGGATGTGCAGCCGGCCCTTCAGCGCCTGGTTCAGCGCGCGGGACAGGATGTCGCGGTTGATGCCCTTGATCTTGATATCCATCTGGATGGCGGTGATGCCGTTCATGGTGCCGGCCACCTTAAAGTCCATATCGCCCAGGAAGTCCTCCAGGCCCTGGATATCAGTCAGCACTTCGATCTTGCCGGTTTCGGCGTCCTGGATCAGGCCCATGGCCACGCCGGCCACCGGGGCGTGAATGGGCACGCCGGCATCCATCAGGCTCAGGGTGCTGCCGCACACGGAAGCCATCGAAGAGGAGCCGTTGCTGCCCAGGATCTCGGACACCAGGCGCATGGCATAGGGGAATTCCGCTTCGCTGGGGATCACAGGCACCAGCGCCCGCTCGGCCAAAGCGCCGTGGCCGATTTCGCGGCGGTTGGGGCTGCGCAGGCGGCCCGCTTCGCCGGTAGCGTAGGAGGGCATATTGTACTGATGCATGTAGCGCTTATTTTCCTCGGCGGTGGTCAAGCCGTCCAGCAGCTGCTGGGCCTCGCTGACCATGCCCAGGGTGGTAACAGTCAGGGCCTGGGTTTCACCGCGGGTGAACACGGCGCTGCCGTGAGTGCGGGGCAGCACGCCCACTTCGCACCAGATGGGGCGCACCTCATCCACCTTGCGGCCGTCGGGCCGGATGCCCTCGTCCAGGATCTTCCGGCGCATCACTTCTTTATTCAGATAGTACAGGGCGTCGGCCACTTCGCTGTCCCGGCCGGGGAAAATATCGGCGAAATGGGCGGACACGTCGGCGGATACCTCCGCCTCCCGGGCCTGCCGTTCCTTGCGCACATAGGTGGAATACACATACTTGCACTTTTCCAGGGCGTATTCCCGCACGGCGGCCTTGATATCGTCGCCTGTGGTGATCAGCGGGAACTCAGCCTTGGGCTTGCCGATCTCCGCGGTGATCTTTTCCTGGAAGGCCACCAATTCCTTGATGAAGTCATGGCCGTACAGGATGGCGTCCATCATGGCGTCCTCGCTGACCTCGTTGGCCCCAGCTTCC
This sequence comes from Clostridia bacterium, assembly GCA_017470945.1. Taxonomy (GTDB): domain Bacteria; phylum Bacillota; class Clostridia; order Christensenellales; family Aristaeellaceae; genus RUG563. Next base: position 19,804 of record JAFUXH010000115.1, read on the forward strand.
ACCATCATGATGGCGTCCTTGGTGCCGGCCACGGTGACGTGGATATCGGATTTTTCGCTCTGTTCCTTGGTGGGGTTAATGATCATCTGGCCGTTGACCCGGGCCACCATGACGGCGGCGGTGGGGCCGCCCCAGGGGATGTTGCTCACCATCAGGGCGATGGAGGAGCCCAGCATGGCGGGGAATTCCGGCGGGGTGTCGGGATCGACCGACAAGGTCTGCGCCACCACCTGCACGTCGTTGCGCATGCCCTTGTTAAACAGGGGGCGCAGGGGACGGTCGATCAGGCGGCAGGTCAGGGTAGCCTTTTCCGTGGGCTTTCCTTCCCGGCGGAAATAGTTGCCGGGGATCTTGCCGGCGGCATATTGCTTTTCTTCAAAGTCAACGGTCAGCGGGAAGAAATCCACGCCTTCCCGGGGCTTGTCCGACGCGGTGGCGTTTACCAGCACGGCGGTATCGCCATACCGCACCAGGCAGCTGCCGCCCGCCTGCTGGGCATATTTGCCAAATTCCAACGTCAGGGTACGGCCAGCAAATTCCATCGAGTACACTTTGTAATCCATTTTTTCTTCTTCTCCTCACACACACAACTTTTCGCGCCGGCGCCCGCCAGCGGAAAGAACAAAAGGCTATCGGCTGAAAACTATGCAGCCGATAGCCCGATGCGCAAATTATTTACGCAGACCCAGCTTGGCAATCAATTCACGGTAACGCTCGATATCGGTTTTCTTCAGATAGTCGAGCAAACCGCGGCGCTGACCAACCATCAGCAGCAGGCCGCGACGGGAATGGTGATCCTTCTTGTTGAGCTTCAGGTGCTCGTTCAGGTGGTTGATCCGTTCGGTCAGCAGGGCAACCTGCACTTCGGGGGATCCGGTGTCGCCTTCGTGGCGGGCGTAGGTTTGCATGATCTGGGCCTTGAGTTCCTTATCCATGGTGTTTTCCTCCTTCTTGGGGTTGTGGCGCGCCCCTGCTTCAATCGCCGCGGGCTCAGAGGAGCGTTGGGGTTTCGCGTCTCCGGGCAGGCGGTTCTAAAAACCACGCCTATCATTTTAACATGACAGACGTGGTTTGTAAATAGGCATTTCCGGGTTTTTTCTCAGTTTTCAGCAGATTATTTCCCGTTTTCCGCCCGCTTGTTGAAGATCACGTTGATGATGATGCCCAGGATCAGGCCGGTGGCGATGGAGGAAATGGTGACCGCGCCGAAATTCAGCGTCAGGCCGCCGATGCCGGTGACCAGGATGGCCGCCACCACGAACAGGTTGCGGTTGTCGTTCAGGTCTACGGGCTGCAGCATCTTCAGGCCGGATACGGCGATGAAGCCGTACAGCGCGATGCACACGCCGCCCACGATGCAGGAGGGGATGGAATTGACGAAGCACACGAAGGGATCAAAGAAGCTGAGAACGATGCAGTACACCGCGGCGATGGCGATGGTGCTGATGGAGGCGTTGCCGGTGATGGCCACGCAGCCCACGGATTCGCCGTAGGTGGTGTTGGGGCAGCCGCCGAAGAAGGAGCCGATGATGCTTCCCACGCCGTCGCCGATGAGGGTGCGATCCAGGCCGGGATCGGTGATCAGGTCGCGCTCAATGATGGAGGACAGGTTCTTGTGATCGGCGATGTGCTCGGCCAGGGTCACAAAAGCCACGGGGGCAAACAGCACGAACAGGCTGATCACGTCGGCGAAGGAGCCGATCTTGTTGGGGGCATCGTCATACGCGCCGAACATGCCCAGGAACGTGAACCGGGGCACCTTGAACAATTGCATATTGTCAAACGCACTCAGGTTGACCAGCTTCAGGGCGTCCGCGCCGGTGGCGTTGCCGATAAAGGTCAGGATCAGGGCCAGCGCGTAAGCGCCCAGGATACCGATGATGAAGGGGATCAGCTTCATGCCCTTGCTGCCCTTGGTGGAGGCGTACACGGTGATGACGAAGGCGATCACGCCCACCAGGATGGCCACCAGGTTGTAGGAGCCGGCGGCGGTGTTATTCAGGTTACTGACGGCGCTGCCGCACAGGCTCAAGCCGATCAGGGCCACGGTGGGGCCGATGACCACGGGGGGCAGCAGCTTGTTCACCCAGGCGGAACCGGTCTTTTTGATGATCAGGGCGATGATCACATACACCAGGCCGGCAAACACCGCGCCCAGGAAGATGCCCAGGAAGCCGAAGGCCACAGCGCCCGCCAGGGGGCTGATGAAGGCGAAGGAGGAGCCCAGGAACACGGGGCTCTTCTGCTTGGTGGCGATGAACAGATAAAACAGCGTGCCCACGCCCGCGCCGAACAGGGCGGCCGGCTGGCTCATGTAGGTGCCGGTGCCATCCACCAGGATGGGCACGAGCAGGGTGGCGGCCATGATGGCCAGCAGCTGCTGGAAGGCATAGATCAGATTCTTTTTGATTGGCGGCTTGTCGTTGATGTCGTATACCAGTTTCATTGGTATCTTTCCCCCATTCAAAGAATTTATATCAACGCTTGCGCGTTCATACCGCAAGAAAAAGGCCTTGCCCGGCACAGGGCAAGACCTGAAAGCACGCACCGAAGCCATGCCTTCGCAAGCAAAATCCACGTCGTCTCTTGCCGGTCTCGCTGTACCGCCTTAAAGATGAACCGTGGTGATTATAGCGTTTTTCCCTCGGCTTGTCAATCATTTTTTCGGGAAAAAATCAAGATATTGTGGCTGGAAAACGAAAAAAGCACAATGCGGGGCGGAAGATTTGCACAGTCCCCCATTTGCCCGCGCATCATTTTGTCTTGCTGATCATTTCAGCATCTGATCCGATATCAGATGCATAGCCCCCAGACAATTAAAAACGCGGCCCGAGGTATGTAACCCTAGCCGCGTCCGACCGTCAACAAACCGATCCATAAAAACCTGGATGCATGAAGGGGCCTCAGCTCCTTCATTTTCAATCCACAGGCGACGGCGTGTACGTCGCCGAGGAGATAATTTGTGAAGCGGAGCTTGCCCCGCGGAACAAATTTTCATTCCTCTCAAATTTTCCGGCCGTGATGCGCAGCATCACAGGAAAATTTGCAATAGCGTCCGCCATAGGCGGACTGAGGGCTAAAAAATCCTTTGGATTTTTGCCCGAAACCCGCGCTTGCCGTAGGCAACAGCGCGGGGCGTTAATCCGAAGAAAATGATTCTTCATTTTCTTCGCGCAAAAACGCGGCCCGGGGCATGTGACCCGAGCCGCGTCATGCCATTCGTTATTCCTTGTTCTGGTCCTTTTTCAAGGTGATCACCACGTGCCGGTTGGGCTCCTCGCCC